>SXOA01000012.1 GCA_005778405.1 Planctomycetaceae bacterium | reverse complement strand
GCAAAAGGACGTGCGCTACCTCGACATTTACGAGGATCCCGGCGCGCCGGGACTCGACGAGAAGCTCGTGGCGAGTTGGATCAGACAGGCATCGAAGCTGCCGGGCGAGTTCTTGTTTTAGCTGCGTTGAATCGCTGGACCGGCTGGATCCCGTAGTCGATCGTCCTGAGGGGCTAACGGGGACACTCAGGGTGTCCGAGCCGAACCCGCTGATGCAGTTGAGCGGGTCGGCATCACAGTATTGAGACATAATGTTGTTCCCGCCGGCCCGGCAACTTATCTTGGTGGTTCGGCCAATCCAGAGTCGGCCGGTCAGCGGAGAGGCGAATGTGCGTTACAGGCAACTGGAGGGAGTAAGTAAATGACCGCCCAAGAGATCGTCGCTGAGCTCAAGAAGTTCGCGAATGCACAAACCAAGAAGACCTGGATGACCCACGGCGCTCAGGAGCCGTGCCTGGGAGTCAAGGTCGAGGACATGAAGAAGATCCAGAAACGGGTCAAGATGGACTATCAGCTCGCTCTGGATCTGTACGACACGGGGATCGCCGACGCGATGTACCTCGCCGGACTGATCGCGGACGACGCGAAGATGACCAAGAAGGACCTGCAAAAATGGATCGAAAACGCCACCTGGGGGATGGTTGCCGAATTCACGGTGCCGTGGGTGGCGTCCGGGGGCCCGCACGGCCGCGAGCTGGCCCTTAAGTGGATGCAGTCCAAGGACGACGCCATCGCCTCCGCCGGCTGGCAGACTTACAGCAGCATGGTCGCCATCAAGGAAGACGCGGACCTCGACTTGGCCGAGATTAAGTCGCTGCTCGCGCGGGTGGCGAAGTCAATCCACCTGCAGCCTAACCGCGTCAAATACGTAATGAATAGCTTCGTCATCGCCGTCGCCTGCTACGTTAAACCGCTCCACAAGCAGGCGGTCGAAACGGCCAAAGGCATCGGCAAGGTGTCTGTCGAGCTTGTCGGGGCCTGCAAGATTCCGTTCGCGCCCGATCATATTAAAAAGTTCCAGGCACGCAGCCCGATCGGCAAGAAGCGGAAGAGCCCGAAGTGCTGATCGGTGAAGGCAGGAGAGGAGACCTTCGGTCAGTCGTTTCGGCGGGGTCAGGAGACCCGCGCCGAACTGGCCCAGGCGAGCGAAGTGCGATTCTATCCTTGGCGGAAATATGCAGTACGCGAGAGCAGGTTGGCTAGTTGCATTGTTATCGATCACCGTGACGAAGGGTCTCGTCGCGGATCACGCTGTCCCGCAGGAAGGGGTCTTTCGGACGGTCCTTCGCCGTCAGGGGGACGACCGCGTCCATACCTACCGCATCCCCGGACTGGCGACCACTCCCGCAGGGACGTTGATTGCCGTCTTCGATATGCGCCACAAGAGCTCCGGCGATCTGCCCGGCGACATCGACGTCGGGATGATGCGCAGCACCGACAACGGTAACACCTGGAGCAAGATGCAGGTTGTTCTCGACTTCGATCAAGCGGAGCTGAACTCGCGCGGGAACGGCGTCGGCGATCCCACCGTGGTGGTGGACCGAAAGACCGGCCACATCCTGGTCGCGGCCCTCTGGTCCCAAGGGAACCGTGCCTGGAACGGCTCGGGGCCCGGATGGTCGCCCGCGGAGACGGGCCAGCTCGTACTCACCCGCAGCACCGATGACGGCCAAACGTGGTCGCAGCCCGTGAACATCACCCGGAAGATCACCGGGCGGAATCCGAAGTGGCGGCTCTGCTTCAACGGGCCGGGGGATGGAATTCAGCTCCGCGGCGGAGCGCTCGTGCTGCCGGCGCAGTTCCGTGATGCGGAGGGGGCTCCCCATTCTTGCTTCATCTTCAGTTCCGACGGCGGCGACACCTGGACGATCTCACCCCCGGCGATTCCCACGAAGCCCCCCACGAGCGAGTCGCAAATTGCCGAGCTCGCCGATGGTTCCTTGCTGCTGAGCATGCGTGACGAATCGCGCAGCGGCAAACGGGCTTGGGCCAGGTTCACCTGGAAGGACGACCTCTCCACGGGGAAGTGGTCCCAGCCGTGGTTCACGGTGCCCGACCCGACCTGCATGGCCAGCCTCATCAGCTACCCGCAAGGGCCGCTGCTCTTTTCGAATCCCAACTCCGCCAGGCAGCGGATAGCCCTGACGATTCGGGCCAGCGCGGACGACGGCCAGAACTGGTCCGACGGCCGATTGCTCGATCCGCGGCCGTGTGCGTATTCTTGTCTGACGGTGCTCAAGGACGGCAACATTGGTGTCCTGTATGAGTGCGGTGATAAGGGCAACATCGAGACGCTCACCTTCGCCAGGTTCAGCCTGAAGTGGGTGGAAGGTTCGGAAGGCAAGCGATGAACTTGTCTCCACACTGGGTGGAACGCCCGCTCCTACCAACGCCACCGCAAAATCGTCTTGAGCAACCCGGCAACTCCGGGAGTGAGTCGGCTTTTGTTGTACTGGTCGCCAATGCGTTTCAGGACTTCGACCTGCGTCGGATAGCAGTGAATGGTGCTGGATAGCGCCGAGAGTGGCAAGCGGCGGGTCATCAGCAGCGAAAGCTCGCCGATCATTTCGCCGGCATGGGAGGCGACAATGGTGCCGCCGACGACCTGGCTGGTCCCTTGGCGGCAGTGGATGACCGCGAAGCCCTCTTCTTCGCCGTCGAGAATGGCGCGGTCGACGCGGGAGAGATCTTCGCGGTAGCTGGTGATTTCAATCCCCTTTTCCGCGGCCGCGGCGGGTGTGAGGCCGATGTGGGCGACTTCGGGGTCGGTGTAAGTGGTCCAGGGAATGACGAGTTTGCTCAGCCGTTTGCGGCCGAAGAAGGCCAAGCTGAAGAAGGCGTTCTGGATGCAGAGGCGGGCCATGGCATCGGCGGCGTGGGTGAATTGCTCTTTGCCGATGATGTCGCCAGCGGCGTAGATGCGGCTGTTCGCGGTTCGCAGGAAATCATCGACCTCCACGCCGCGAGAATTGTATTTCACACGAGCCGCTTCCAGGCCCAGTCCTTCGGTATTCGGTGTGCGGCCCACGGCGACGAGAATGGCGTCGGCTGCGAAAGTCTGTTCCTGGCCGTTTGTGGAGATGACCAACTCTTTGCCGCTGGCAGTGTTCTGAGCTCGCATAGGCCTCGCATTCAAATGGAGCGATATTCCTTCGCGTGCGAACTGCTTCGCAATCACTTCCGCCGCCGCGGGGTCATCCTTGGGCAAGAGTCGGCTGCCGCGGTGTACGAGATGAACTTCGGAGCCGAATCGCCGAAAGGCCTGGGCCAACTCGCAGCCAATGGGTCCGCCGCCAATGACAATCAGCCGGCGAGGCAGCTCCGTCAGTGAGAAGACCGTCTCATTCGTCAGATAGCCGATCTCTTCCAACCCCGGCACATCCGGCTTCGCGGCTCGTGCGCCGGTGGCGATGACGCACCGTTTGAAAGTCAGCTTCTGGCCGGCGACTTCGAGTTCGCTTGGTCCAGAAAATCGAGCATCACCGAGAAACACGTCGACACCTAGATTTTTGAACCGCTGGGCCGAATCGTGATGGCTGATCCGGGCGCGGAGTTGCCGCATCCGCTCCATTGCCGCGCTAAAGAGGTCGGGAGTCTTTGGCGGCAATGATTGTGGTAGTGGCAAGTTGAGTGACGCCAAAGACTCCCGACCCCGTACGTCGCGCGCTGCCCTGATTAGAGCCTTACTGGGCACGCATCCATAGTTCAAGCAGTCTCCCCCGAGCAGATGCCGCTCGATGAGCGCCGCTTTACCTCCTAATCCCGCCGTCCCCAAAGCCGCGATGATGCCAGCTGTCCCGCCGCCGATGGCGATCAGGTTGTAAGGGCCAGTGGGAGTCGGATTCTTCCAACTTGGCGGATGCGCATTTGCCAGCAGTTCGGTGTTGTGCTGGTCGGCGGGAAGGAGTGAGGGAGTCATGGCATTTGTAGGGTGCATGAGCGCCAGCGAAATGCACGCGTGGCGTGGCTGCCAAAATCGATTACGCGTGCATGGCGCTTCGCTTATGCACCCTACAGATTTTCCGGTCGATAAAGGATTTGACACCGTTCCCGCTGCCGGGCCATATTATAGGGAGATAGCGGCTGCCGCTGTTCCCGCCATTTACTCGAATTCGAGCCCCACCCGATGAATATGCTTCCTCTCTGTCCCGGTCCTTCCTCTCGCCGCAGCTTCCTGCAAGCTGGCGCGGTCGGCCTGGCCGGTCTGGGCCTGGCGGACATGCTGCGGCTGCAAGCGCAGGCGGAAAGTGCCGCTCCCAAGAGCATCGACAACGACCGCTCCGTCATCTTCGTCTGGCTGCCGGGCGGGCCGCCGCACATGGAAACGTATGACATGAAGCCGGACGCCCCGGAGGATTACCGCGGCGAGTTCCGGCCGATTCACACGAATGTGTCGGGCATTGATGTCTGCGAGCATCTGCCGCTGCACGCCAAGTGCTCGGACAAGTATTCGCTCATCCGCTCCATTTCGCACGGGTTTGCGGACCACGGAGGCGGGCACAAAAAATTCCTCACCGGTCGCGATCCCAAAGAGCCGACCGGCTTCGTGAACGATTACCCGATGGTCGGCTCGATGGCGGCCAAGGTGCTGGAGAAGCGGAACGTCGGCGTACCGAACTACGTCTGCGGCTGCGACAACGGCCGGCAGGGGATCGACGTTTTCAGCTTCGGGGCAGCGTACCTCGGCCCGGCTACCGGCCCGTTCATGGTGCCCGGCGACCCGAGCGACAAAGGTTTCTCCATTCAGAACCTCGCCCTCGATAAAAGCACCGAAAGCCGGCTCGACGACCGGGCCAATCTGCTCGGCGGCCTCGACAAGCTCCGCCGCGACATTGATCAGAGCCGCACGTTCGACGGGCTCGACAAATTCAACAAGCAAGCGGTCGAGTTGCTCCTCAGCGAAAAGGCCCGCAAGGCTTTCAACCTGTCGCTTGAAAACGAGAAGACCCACGAACGGTACGGCAAGCACGCCTGGGGAGCCCGCGCTATCATGGCCCGCCGCCTCGTCGAAGCCGGTTGCAAGTTCGTGACGATGGTGATGGAAAATCCTTACGTCTCCGGCGTGCCGCAACTGAAGGAGGGGGTTTACAACTGGGATTCACACGCGGTCAACTGCCACCTGTACCACGACGCTCTCGTCCGCCTGCCGATTTACGACAAGGTCATCACGGCTCTCATCGAAGATTTGCATGCCCGCGGCCTGGATAAAAAGGTGCTGCTCGTCGTGACCGGTGAATTCGGCCGGACGCCGCGAGTGAGCAATTCCATCGGCACGCAAACCGGCACCATGCAACCCGGCCGCGACCACTGGCCAAATGCGATGAGCGTGCTGGTCTCCGGCGGCGGCCTGAAAATGGGCCAAGTCGTCGGCAGCACCAACAGCAAGGGAGAGCATCCGCAAGACCGCCCCCTCACCCCCTGCGACCTCTGGGCCACCGTCTTTCGCCACCTCGGCATCGACTATCGCACCACCACCTTCCCCGACCATGCTGGCAGGCCGATGTACCTGCTGCCGGAGGGGGAGGCGATCAGCGAGCTGCTCTAGCGATGAGCTGATACCCATTGCATGTATCGGTGGGCTACAATCCCCCATGTGAGTTTTGCCTCCCTCCCGCAAAGGACTCCTCCCATGTTCTCCCGCCGCACGTTTCTCCAATCCTCTTCCGCCGCCCTCGCGTCGGCTGCTGCAGCGCCATACTTTTTCTCCACGCCCAAAACACTGGCCGACGAGACGAAGGCCAAGAACGACCGCCCGCTAGTCGGCTGCATCGGCCTCGGCGGCATGGGGAATGGCGATGCGCGGGCGGTGAAGCGGTACGGGGACATCGTGGCGGTTTGCGATGTGGACAAGAATCATGCCGAAGCAGCGGCGGCTCATAAGGAAGTGGGCGAAGGAAAGGCGGAGGTCTTTGAGGATTACCGCAAGTTGCTGGAGCGGAAGGACATTGAAATTGTCACCATCAGCACGCCGGACCACTGGCACACCGCCATCGCCCTCGCCGCCCTCCGGGCCGGCAAGGACGTCCATTGCCAGAAGCCGCTGACGCTGACCATCGCGGAAGGGAAGCTGCTCTGCAAAACGGTGAAGGAAACCGGCCGAGTCTTCCAGGTCGGCACGCAGCAGCGGAGCGAGGGGGGGTTCCTGAAGGCGGTGGCTCTGGCCCGCGAGGGACGCATCGGCAAAATCAACCGCGTGACCGTGGCCATCGGCGGGGCCCCGCGCGGCGGCAAGTTCAAAAAGACTGCTCCGCCGTCGAACCTCAACTGGGAGATGTGGCTCGGCCAGGCCCCGCTTGTCGACTACATCCAGCAGCGCTGCCACGCCGACTTCCGCTGGTGGTACGAATACTCCGGCGGCAAGATGACCGATTGGGGAGCTCACCACGTGGACATCGCTCAGTGGGGGATCGGCATGGAAGAATCCGGCCCGACTAGCGTCGAGGTCGTCGCTGCGGAACATCCTGTTCCCTACGAGAAAGGCTGGCCCACCGTCGATGACACGTTCAATGCCGCCGTCACTTTCAACGTGAAGTGCCTGTTTTCCAATGGCGTGGAAATGCTCATCCGCGACGACGCCCAGGACCTCGGCTTCGACAACGGCGTCATGTTCGAGGGAGAAAAAGGTCGTTTCTTCGTTAACCGAAGCAAGTTGACTGGCAAGCCAGTGGAAGACCTGGAAAAGAACCCGATTGCCGAGGATGTGCTGCTGAAGCTCCGCAAGGGAAAGCAGCCCGACGGTCACATGGGGAACTTCATCCAGTGCACCAAGGACCGCTCGCTGCCGATTTCTGATGTCTACTCCCATCACCGGGTCCTCACCACCTGCCACCTCGCCAACATCGCCCTCCGCCTCGGCCGCAAGCTGAATTGGGATGCGAAAACCGAGCAAATCACCGGCGATGAAGAAGCGAATGCCTGGCAGAGCCGGGCGCAGCGGAAGGGATATGAGGTGACTTAGCGTATCTGCATCACCAGATCACCATCAGTCGGCGGTTGAACTCGCTGGAAACTCGCCGATTCGCTATATTCACGGTACGAACCCAAGGCCAACGGAGAATTCTCTCCGGACCTTGCTTATCAGGAACTAATTCAGGAACGAGGAGCGAGCCGTGACCAAGGAAGAGATTCTGGCCAAGTTGCAGGCGGGGGAGTTGACGGTGGAGCAAGCCTCCCAGCAACTGGCCGGCCTGGAGTCCAAACGCGGACAACTGTCTTGCAAGGTCAGCGATAAGGGGGCCGTTTCGGTCTACGGCATGGGCCGCTTTCCTGTCACGCTCTACATGGAGCAGTGGGAACGGCTCCTGGGCTATGGCGAGGAAATCAAGTCGTTCATCGCCGCGAATAGCAGCAAGTTGAAGCGCAAGGGTGAGTGACACCCGCTAGAAGCGCAAACCAGCGAAAGCGCCGCTCGCAGGTGGGGTTGTTGTCGCTGGAACCTTTCACCCGAGTTGTCCTTCGCTTGTTCTTCAGCCTGGCGTGAGGAAATGCAGGCTGTCGGAAGTGCCAAGACAATCTGTGCTAGCAGCCGGCGGATGCCTGCGAACTCGGGAACAAACATCTGTTTCCGAGCAGGTCTTTGGCCTTCTTTGTTTAACATCTCATTAGTATCATCTTGCCGCTACCGTAAGAAACACGGGCAATTTGCGGAAGATCTTTATGGGCAATTCCAAGCTGCGGAATCCTGTTGAAAGTGGGCGGATTTGCAACCTGTGCGGCGGAACATCGTTCCGCTTGCTGCATGCATGGGAGCCAGAACATCTCCGAAACTCGGCGGCGATCACGGTTGGATTTTGGGAGTGTGCCTGCAAGCTCGCGTTTCTCGATCCCCTCCCCCAGCTCGTCCAACTGCCGTCCAATGGGGATTGGTGGACGACAGAGCGCAAGGAAGTTCGCCGCAACGTGTCGTTCAAAAAGGTGCGGGAGAGATTGCAGAATCTCGTGTTCGGCACCCCTGAAGCTCGCCTGATTCAGCAGACTCGCCAGCTGGTGCCAACGGGCAGGCTCTTGGACATTGGCTGCGGCACTGGAAAGCTTCTCGAACAGGCTCGTCCCTATTTCCAATGTCATGGCCTGGAGCCTTCGGAGTACGCCGCGACTGAAGTGCGCAGCAGGGGGTTTCGCGTCATTCAAGCCACTCTGGAAGACGCCCCGCTGGAGTCCGATGACAAGTACACCGTGGTGACGATGGATTCCGTGCTGGAGCATTTGACGGATCCGGTGGGCACTCTGGTCAAGATCAATCGCCTGATTCCGCTTGGGGGCGTGGTGGTCATCAAGGTTCCCAAGTTGTGGGGGCCGACCCATCAGTCGCTGGGCCGCGAATGGAACGGGTTTCGCGTGGGCTATCACACCATCATGTTCAGCGGACAGACGTTGGCCAATGTCCTGCGGGCCACCGGCTTTGAGCCGACGCGCAGGCCGCGGCGCGACCGGCCCTTCGACGATATCCTCATCATGTGGGGCCGCAAAGTCGCCGAATTGCCGGCGGATCCTGAAGCATTGGCCAAAACTATTGCCAGACGGCGGGCCGCGTAAAGTTTCATTCCCCTGGCGTCGCCAGAGGGGTGACAATCTGATCGGGGGCGAACAGGTCGTCGTACTGCGTCACCGCCAGCCGCACTAGGAGAATGCGACGATAGGTGGTGCCGCTGTCGGTTTCCGTGAAGAAGCTGCTTCCGACCCCCTTCACGTCGGGCGTGCCGGAAATCATCAGCACATGTCCTGGGGCGAGCATCGCCGACAGCCGCAATTTGTCGAGGACCACCCGGTCCTGCCCGAGCTGCGGCATGACGGAACCGTCGCGGCCGACGAACTGCGTTTTCATCTCGCCATGCTCCACTTCCGGCGTCAGCTCGATCTTCGCCCGGCCATCCCCCAGAGGATACGCCTTCAAGCCAAACAGGCACTGAGCCTGGGAAAAGAGATGGCCTCGCGTGTAGCCGTCCTCTTTCAGCAGTAACGAGAACATGTCGAGTTGCTTGGTCACGAGCACCTTCGCCCGCTGCCCGCTGCGACACTGGATACGACGCGGAGCCCGGTCGAGCTCGGGGTCGGCTGCGGAGTCTTCGCCCCGCTCGGCCGCGCCGGGTTCGCTGGCGTCAAGAGCTTCCTTGAGCTGCACGGGGAGTTGCATCCCCACAATCCCGCACCGCAGCCCGTTAGCCGCCATCTGTCGGCGCAATTCCGTGGAAAAGTGCTGCTCATCCACTTCCGACCAGATTCCACCATAGGCCGCTTCGTCCGATAGCGGCAGACGGGCAAACGCCACCTCCAGCACCACGCTGCTCGCTGGCAGTGGAGGGGGAGGAAGTGACGGCGCTGCCGGCTTTTGGGCCGTATTCAGCAGCGCGCAGCCCGACGCCAGCCACGCAAAGCAGGCGAGCAACAGCGGAAAAATAGAACGTAAATGCACGTGGCAGACCAGCGACAAAAAACCGCACCGCAGGCAACTGCGGCGCGCAAAGCCTCCGCAACGTGGCGAAGAGTAGAAAACGGACCCCGAGCAGTCAATGGAGAATTGAAACGCCCGCAGGCAGAATTGGGCGATTAGCCGGCCGCGACCCGCTGGCCTTCACTCGGCTCCTCGCGGTCTTGGGGCTGATCGGGAAAACGAGAGGAAAGCAAGAGCTTCTCCCACCACTTGGCTGGACGGAGGCGCGGATCGTTGGTCGCGACACTGCGCTGCTTACCGCGGCGAGTGCGAACGACCAGAGAGTCATCGAGGACTTCCAGGACCACCCAGAACTTCTTCACCCGGTAAGAATAGCCCTCTCCGTTAGTTTCGGGCTGGACCGCTTCGGCCCGTGGGCCAGGATGGGGACCGTGCTTTTCCGCGACGTAAATGACTCGGTCGCCGGGCTGGTACATCACTCCAATCCTTGTCACCTAATGCGGCCCCGAGCCGCCATGCCGGGGACCAAAAGTGCAAATCTAAGCCCACTCTAATACACATCATACACCTGCGGCCAGAATTATCAATAGAAGTTGTTAGAAGGTGTTGAGATGTGCTGCCGAGGAGCGGAGACAGGGCGAAGGAGAGACGGAGAGAAAGAGAGAAAGAGAGAAGGGGAGACCTAAGGGCAATCCATACTTGCTGGCAGCGCACTTCTTTCTAACTCCTCATCTCGCTGTCTCTCCGTCTCTCTGTCTCCCCTTCTTCCCCGCCTTCCCCAGTCTCTTTTCCCGGAACAATCCTCACGCCCGTTACAACCGGTTGCCGATATGGGGAATGCATGTAATCCCGGCGCATGCTGCGCTAGGGAAATTGGGCAAATTGACTCGAGGGAATGAGCCATGCTCGTCATTATTAGCGACCTGCACCTGACCGACGGAACGACCGGGGCCACGCTGGAACCGGGGGCCATGGACCTGTTTGCCGAACGCCTTGCCGATCTGGCCTGGCGGGCTTCCTGGCGTGCCGGCGGCAGTTATCAGCCTGTCGAGCGACTGGATTTGGTGCTGCTGGGAGATGTGCTGGACATTGTCCATTCACAAAAGTGGCTGGCCAGCGATCTGCGCCCCTGGAGTGATTTGCAGTCTCCCGCTGGGAGCGATGCGGTCGCCCACATTACCGACGGTATTCTCCGTCACAACGCTCAAACGGTTCGCTCTCTCCGATCGCTTGCGACCGAAAGCGTCATCACGGTGCCACAGGCCAGCGCTGCCGGCGATCCAGTGCTGGATGAGAGTGAAGTGCCCGTTGCCGTCCGTATTCACTACATGGTCGGAAACCACGACTGGCCGCTGCACCTGGCCGGTCCGCAGTACGACGTGCTGCGGCACAAGGTCGCCCATCATTTGGGCCTGGCCAATCAACACAACCGGCCGTTCCCGCATGACTCGTCCGAGTCGGAAGAACTGCACGAAGCCCTCCGCGCACACCGCGTCCTAGCTCGCCACGGCGACATTCACGATCCGCTGGCCTTCAGCGACGATCGCAACCTCAGTAGCCTCTCCGACGTGATTGCCATCGAGCTTGTTGGCCGTTTCATCGCTCATTTGGAAATCGACCTCGCTGGCGAACTTCCCTCGGCCGCGGTCAATGCGCTGCAGGAGATCGACCAGGTCCGGCCGTTGCTGCTCATCCCGGCTTGGATGGAAAACCTGTTGGAGCGGACGGTGCCGCACCTTTCGCTCCGCACCGCGATCAAACGGACGTGGGATAGCATCGTGGAGCAGATGTTGGCTCTTTATGTCGTCCGCGAACGGAACACTTGGAGCCCGGTTAACCTCATCGATGGCCTCTCCGCCGCTCTCAAATTCAGCCGTCGGGACAGCAGCGACTGGACCGGGCGGACGCTCTCGTTCCTGGCCAGCCTCCGCGGGGCCAGGAGCGAATCTTATCTGCCGCATGCTCTGGCGGAAGCGGACTTCCGCAATCGCCGGGCGCGGCACATCGTCTATGGCCACACGCACGCGCAAGAGACAATCTCGCTCGACGCCAGCCATGCCGATGGCTATGTGCTTCAGCAGACCTACTTCAACGCCGGCACCTGGCGGCGAACCTATCAGCCGACGAAAGCCCTGTCGCAACAGGAATTCAGCGCCTGCGATACTATCTCGCTGCTCGCCTTCTATCAGGCGGACGAGCGGTCGGGTCGAGCCTATGAAACCTGGAGCGGCACGCTCGCGCCGAGCATTGCGGAACAAGGAATTCAGATTCCCGCTCCCGCTACCAAAGCCATCGCCACCGGCGGACACGGGCTCCGTGCCCCGCACTTCTCGCAGGCCGGTGCGCGGGCGACGCGACGAGTGTAGGGCAGGCTGTGCCTGCCGCATCGAAGAGTCAGGCAAAGCCTGACCTACTGGTAAGCGAGCTAATCGCGAGATCGTCCACCCATGCCCATCGAGGCCATCCAGGTCATCACCACGACCGCGGAGCGCAGCGAGGCGAACGCAATCGCCGCCGCTGTCCTGCAGCAGCGACTCGCCGCCTGCGTGCAGATCAATGGGCCCATCCACAGTCAGTATTGGTGGAATAGCCGCATCGAGATGTCGCACGAGTTCGTTCTCACCATCAAAACCCGCCGCGACCTCTTCCCGCGGCTGGAAGCGGCCATCCTCGCCATTCATCCCTACGAGCAGCCGGAAATCCTGGCCCTGGCCGCGGTGGAAGTGACGCCGGGGTATCTGAAGTGGCTGGAAGAACAGACGGCGAAATGACAAGGGATGTCTCCGAATTGAGGACAATCTTACAAGCCCATCCGCCGCTAGCGTTTTCTGCTCCGCTGCGTTAAGCCTTTCCAAGTCAACGCTTTGGGTGTTGAAACATAGACGGCAACGACTTCGGCACGAGCCTTGCTTTTGAACCTCCCACGGATTCACGGCCTGCATTCGTCGGGCCAGCCACGGTACAAGGAGGAGTTTCAGGAATGAAGAGCAAAGGACCTGTCGATTTCTTTCTCGGAGTGTTTCTGGAATTTGGGGCGGCGTTCTGCCTGCTATTCTTTCTGCCGCAGGTTCCCTGGCACTGGGTGCCGGAAGCGGACACACGCTCCAAGGCTTCCGTACCGTCGCGGACTCCACTTTCCGACGTCGCCACCACCGAGCGCCGCATTTCGTTGTTCCCGCCTCAACTGGAGCCAACGCGGCCTGCCCTTTCGCTTCCCGCGGCAAGTCGGAGATCGGCTCCTACGCTGCTGCCGGCCGATACGGAGCCCGTGTTCGCCCCAGCCACGTCCGCACCTCGCGCTTCCCACCAGCCGGCGGCAGCACCCAGTTCATACGATCGCCGCGATTTTCCGCGTCCGTATCGGTACTAAGGGGCGGCTTCCGATTCCGCACAGAGGCGAGTAGACTCGGGCGATATGTCCGCATCGTCCATCGAAATTGTCAACCCGCACCACCCCCGCGGACCGTTCAAGGCCGCCATTTTTGATTTCGACGGCACGCTGTCGCTCCTCCGCCGCAACTGGCAGGAGGTGATGATTCCGATGATGGTGGAGATTCTCGCGGCGACCGGCACCAAGGAGTCTCACGGCGAGTTGCATGCCACCGTCGAGGACTTCGTGATGCGGCTCAACGGCAAGCAGACCATCTATCAGATGATGCAGCTCGCCGAGGAGGTGGCCAAGCGCGGCGGATCGCCCAAGGAGCCGGTCGCTTATAAGCATCAGTATCACGACCTGCTGTGGCAGCAAGTCGGCAGCCGCGTGGAGTCGGTCCGGAGCGGGCGTGTTCCCGCGGAAGAACTGACCGTCCCTCACTCGACGGAGTTACTCGCTCACCTTCATGGCCGGGGGATGAAAATGTATCTGGCCTCGGGAACAGACCTGAAATATGTGCAGGATGAGCTCGGTGTCCTCGGCCTTTCCAAGTGGTTCGGCCCGCATGTTTACGGGGCTCTAGACGACTACAAGAAGTTCTCTAAAGGGATGATCATCGAGCAGATGATCCGGGACAGTAGCGTGGCCGGCAACCAAATCGTTGGTTTCGGCGACGGCTATGTCGAAATCGAAGAAGTCAAAAAAGTCGGCGGCCTGGCCATCGGCGTCGCCAGCAACGAAGAAACCCGCGAAGGAATCAACGACTGGAAACGGAATCGCCTGATCAAGGCCGGCGCGGATATCATTGTCGGCGACTACCGGCAAATCGACCAACTGATCCGACTCTTGACCCCTGACTCCTAACCTCCATGCTTCCTCAGTTCGACCGCTCCCGCCTCCTCATCAAGCCGCTGGCCGAGCGGAAGCATGACCTGTCGATTTCGTCGATGTTGCCGCTCGACGAGCTGCCGCCGGAGCTGCCCGAGAAAGGGATGCGAGATATTGCCGAGCTAGGCCGTCGCATGGCAAAGGCCCGCGAACGCGGCTCAGCAGTGCTGGTGCTGATGGGGGGACATGTCGTGCGGGCTGGTGTGGCCCGGCAACTGATTGATTTGATGGAGCGGGGGCTGATTACGCACATCGGCATGAACGGGGCCGGACCGATCCACGATTTTGAATTGGCGAAAATCGGGGCGACGTGCGAAAGCGTGGCCCGCTATATCCGCAGCGGCGAGTTCGGCCTTTGGCGTGAAACCGGGGAGATGAACGACATCGTTCGCGAAGGTGTCGCCAAGGGGATGGGCCTGGGCGAATCGCTCGGCCACGCAATCTTGCACGGCGACTTTCCGGACAAGGAGACCAGTATTCTCGCCGCGGCCGTCCGCCTCGGCCGCCCGGTCACGGTTCACATCGGCGTCGGCTACGACATCATTCACGAGCACCCCAACTTCGACCCAGCCGCCTTCGGCACCGCCAGCTATCGGGATTTTCTCTCGGTCTGCCACACGGTCGACAAACTCGAAGGGGGCGTCTTCCTCTGCATGGGGAGTGCGGTCATGGGGCCGGAAGTCTATCTCAAAGCCCTCTCGATGGCCCGCAACGTAGCCCACCAGGAAGGGCGAAAGATCGCTAATTTCACGACGGCCGCGTTCGATCTGATCCAGATCGAAGGGGAATGGGACAAGGAAGCCCCCAAAAGCAACCCGCAGTATTACTACCGCCCCTGGAAGACCATCCTCGTCCGGACCGTCGCCGACGGCGGCGAAAGTTTCTATGTCTGCGGCGACCACCGGCAGACAGTGCCGCATCTGCGGCGGGCGGCCTTGGGAAATCTGAAGTCCGAAATCCGAAATCCGAAATCCTAAGTGGGTTGTCACTTATTATACCTTCATGCTTTCTCTCGCCCGTCTTGAATCCATCCTCGATACACTCCCTCGTCTGACTATCGGCCTGGTGGGTGATCTGTTCCTCGACCGCTACCTCGACATCGCGCCGGGCATTTGCGAGATGTCGATCGAGACGGGGATGGAGGCGTATCAGATTCCGCAGATTCGCAATTCGCCGGGGGCGCTGGGGACGGTGCTCAATAATCTGGCGGCACTCGGTGTAGGGTTGCTCGTGCCGGCGAGTGTGATTGGGGACGATGGGCAGGGTTACGATCTGCTTAAGGAGGTCCGCAAGCTCCCGGTCGATGCCTCGCACGTCCTCGCCGTGAGCGATCGGCTGACACCGACGTATACCAAGCCGATGAAGCAGGATGCCAAAGGGAGCTGGCGGGAGCTGAATCGGCTGGATGTGCGGACCCGCGGGCCGCTCTCGGCTGCCGCTACCGCGGAACTTTGCAAGCGTGTGCGGCAAGTCTTCGAGTCGTCGGATGGGTTGATTGTGCTGGATCAGATCAACGAGACGAATTGGGGAGTCGTCAATGCAACCGTGAGAAACCTGCTTCGCGACCTGGCGAAGGAGAGCCCGAGCAAACTCATCTACATCGATAGCCGCCAGCACTTGAAGGAATTCGATTTCGGGATCCTGAAGGGGAATCGGGCCGAACTGCTGCGAGCAGCCGGCGTGGTCAGCGACCCTGGCGCGATGACCGACCAGACCGTCCGCGAAGCGGCGCTCCTCCTGGCCAGCCGAACCTCTCGTCCTGTGTTTTGCACTGTGGGGGAGCAAGGAATTCTCGTCACCCAGCCGCAGCAGCCGCCCGAGTTGGTCCCCGGAGTCCCCGTCACGGGCCCGGTCGATATTGTCGGCGCGGGGGACGCCGCCACCAGCGGCATCGTCACGTCCCTCCTCGCCGGTGCCACTCCTCTCGAAGCGGCCGCGGTTGGCAATCAGGTCGCTTCCATCACCGTGCAGCAGTTGGGGACGACAGGGACGGCCTCTCCGGAACAGGTTCGCAGTCGGTGGCGGGAAGCAAAAGCAAATTCACTGCTTCGTTGACGCTGGCCTGTCCTTCGACGAAACTGGATGTACCAACCTGCCAAAAAAAGGCCCGCCCCATGAATGACCCTCGCCTCCTCTCCGCCCAACTCGCTTCCCGCCGCCAGTTCCTGAAAAACTGCAATACGGGGCTTGGTGGTTTGTTCCTCGGTTCGCTACTAGGTGGTAGCGGCGCTTCGTCGGCATTGGGGGCTCCTGCATCCACGACCGTCCCCATCGACAATCCGCTCACCGCCAAGGCCCCGCCGCTGCCGGCGAAGGTGAAGCGGGTGATTTATTTGCATATGTCGGGCGCGCCGCCGCAGCATGACCTGTGGGATTTCAAGCCGGAACTGGTGAAGCACAACTTGGAGCCTTGCTCCGACGACGTGCTGGCCATTCTCAAAAAAGAGCGGCTGCCGTTCATTGACCTCAATGCCCGCCGGCCGAAGATGCTGGGAACGCCGTATAAGTTCCCGAAGCAGGGGAAGTCCGGCATCGAGATGAGCGAGGTCTGGAAAGAGCTGCCGCAGGTCGCCGACGAGCTGTGCGTCGTCAAGTCGATGTACACCGACCAGTTCAACCACGCTCCTGCCGAGCTACTGCTTTACACCGGCTCGTCGCGTAACGGTGGCGCGGCAATGGGTTCCTGGATCACCTACGGCCTCGGCAGCGAAAACCAGGATCTGCCCGGTTTCGTCGTCCTCATCTCCGGCGGCACCGACCCCACCGGCGGCAAGGCGCTCTGGAGCACTGGCTTTCTGCCGTCAGTCTATCAAGGCGTGCAGTGCCGCACCACCGGCGCGCCGATTCTCTACGCCAACAACCCCGAAGGGATGAGCCGCGACGTCCGCCGCCGCAGCCTGGACGCCCTCAAGAAGCTCAACGAAATCGAACTGCAAGAATTCGGCGACCCGGAAACGCTTACCCGCATCAGCCAGTACGAGCTGGCGTACCGGATGCAAATCGCCGTTCCGGAAGTGATGGACATCAGCAAGGAACCGAAGGAGACGCTGGAAGCGTACGGTGCCAAACCAGGCGAGGCCAGCTTCGCCAACAACTGCCTCCTCGCCCGCCGCCTCGCGGAGCAGGGAGTCCGCTACGTGCAGCTTTACGACTGGGGCTGGGATTTCCACGGCATCGGCGTCGATACCGACATCGTCCAGGGGCTGCCATCCAAGGTGAAACTGGTGGACCGCCCGATCACTGCCCTGCTCAAGGACCTCAAGCAGCGGGGCCTGCTCGACAGCACGCTCGTCGTCTGGGGTGGCGAATTCGGCCGGACCGCTCTCAACGAAGAGCGAGGCGGCAGCAAATTCCTCGGCCGCGACCACCACCCCCACTGCTTCAGCATCTGGCTCGCCGGTGGCGGCATTAAGAAGGGCTCCTCCTACGGCCAAACCGATGAGCTGGGGTACTTCATCACCGAAAACAAGACCAGTGTCCACGATCTACAAGCCACCATCCTCCACCTCCTGGGAATGGATGCCAAGCGATTCAGCTACCCCTACCAGGGGCTCAACCAGCGGCTCATCGGGCCGAGCGATGAGCCGAAGGTGATTCAAGGGATTCTATCTTGACCGTGGGGTTGGCTTCCAGCCTGCCCTGGTACCGAGCCACTTCTACATAACGAAAGTGATCCCAGTCTTTCCCTTGACAGCCACTACCTAGACAGTCTAAATATATAGACATGCAAGGTATCTCGGGCGACACCCTTCGTGGCCATTTGGAAAGCCTGGTCCTCTCCGTCCTGGAGCGCGGGCCGGCGCATGGGCTGGAGGTGTTGCGGAGGCTGGAGGAGGCGGGGTGTGGGTCGCTGAAACTCAAGGAAGGGACGCTTTATCCGGCGCTCTACCGAATGGAGGAAAGCGGCCTTCTGAAAGCGGAGTGGGAGGACTCGCCGGAGCGGAAGCGCGGCCCGCGGCGGCGGATTTATCGCTTGACTCCGAAGGGGAAGCGGCAACTCGCGGCGGGACGCGTGAAGTGGCAGGAGTTTGTGGAAGTGATCGGCGGCATCTTGGGAGCGGCGACATGAACGAGACACTCAGCGCGGAAACCAATCTGGCCCTGATGAAGCAGGTGGAGCGAGCCGTGCGGCCGATCCCAGCCATCAGAAAGCGAAAGCTGCAGATGCGCGAGGAATTGCTCGCCCACCTGACGGCCATCTACCAGGAGGAGTTGCCGCGACATCCCAACGAAACAGCCGCCCTGTCTGCCACGTTTAACAGGTTCGGCAGCCTGGCGGAGATTTCGGCCGAGCTGGCCGGCGGAGTTTCCTGGCATCAGCGGCTGGCCTACCGGGAGGAAGAGGTTTCCCGTCTGTTCGATCGCTGCGTCGTCCTGCGGAGCGAGGACTCATTGTTTTGCTACACGGCCAACGTCGTCAAGATCCTCGTCATGGTGGGAGCGCTCACGTTGCTGCTCTATGGGGCGCTGCTTTGGTTGCTTAAGCAAACGTATGATCCGTTGCTCCTTCCGCTGACCCTCCAACTGGTGGTTCATTCCGCCGTTAGTTTGCTCTGCTTTTTTTGGGCAATTCGCGGAATTGACCAGGTCTGGTTCCGGCCAGCCGGGGGATTTCGCTGGGCCGCGACGGCCGCCGTTACGATGGTGTGGCTCTTTGTTTTTACGGCGCTGAGCTTTGCCTCCTGGTACATCGTCAGCGGCAGCCATGAAGCATGTGTGGCGCGAACCCCTGATTTCATACTTGCCAATATGTTCTTCTCGATGACGGGAGTCTTCTTGACCGCTTGGTGCTTTCACAATGCGCGGCGAAACAGTCAGCCGCATGAAGTCTGGACAAAGCTGGAATTGGAGGAATGACCTACTGCCCGACCGCGCCCAGCATGCAGCCGACACGCGGGCCGCGTGTGGCTACGAGGAAGCCAGGGCGGTGCGGGCCACGATGACTCGCTCGGCCGCTTCGTGCGGAGTATCGGCCAGGGCAGTGAGGTGCCCCATTTTGCGACCGGGACGAGGCTCGGCTTTGCCGTAGAGGTGCAGCTTGACGTCGGCCAGGGCAAGTGCCTGTTGCCAGTTCGGTGGGCTGCCATTCCACAGATCGCCGAGCAAGTTGGCCATCGCGCCTGGGCGGTGCTGCCGCGGCGAGCCGAGGGGGAGGCCGCAGACGGAGCGGACCTGTTGCTCGAACTGGCAGGTGGTGCAGGCGTCGATGGTGAGATGGCCGCTGTTGTGCGGACGAGGGGCGAGCTCGTTGACGAGCAGTTCATCGTTTTTGTCCAGGAAGAATTCCACACAGAGGACGCCGACGACCTCCAGCCGGCTGAAGATTTCGCGTGTGATTTCCACCGCTCGCCTGGCGACTTTCTCGCTCACGCCAGCGGGCATGACGGAGACATCCAGGATGTGGTTAGCGTGGGAATTCCGGATGGGCCCGTACGAGACGAACGAGCCATCAAGTCCGCGAACACCGATGACCGAAAGTTCCGCAGCAAAGCCGACGAACTGCTCCAGGATACATTCCTTACCGACGAACTGCCGCCAGACCTTGGCCGCATCTTCCAGCGACTCGATGCGGACTTGGCCCTTTCCGTCATACCCCCAGTCCGCCGTTTTCAGTATCGATGGAACGCCGAAATGCAGCACGCCGTCGGCGAGGTCCGCGGCCGAACGCACCGGAAGAAAAGGAGTGACGGGAATCCCGGCTTCCTTCAAAAACGTCTTCTCCCGCAAGCGGTTCTGGCTGACATGCAACACATTGCCGCCGGGTCGCACCGGAGCGAACTTCTCCGCCGCAGCGGTGGTGGCGGCTGGGACGTTCTCAAATTCGAAGGTGACGACGGAAACGCCGCGAGCGAAGGCGGCAATGGCATCGAGGTCATCATACGAGGCGCGAATCTCCAGGTCCGCAACCTGTCCCGTCGGCGTGTCATCATCCGGCGACAACACATGCACCCGATATCCCAGCCGCCGGGCCGCAATGGCAAACATCCGCCCCAGCTGCCCGCTGCCGAGGACGCCGAGCGTGGAACCAGGAGGGATGAGCTGGGGCATTGGGAAGCCAGAATGACGAAATCCGAATGGCGAATGGAAATGCAAAGTTGCCTTCTTCTGCCGTCTTTGTATCTCTGCATTACTTGCGTTAATGATCTCCAGCTTTCCTTTTGTGCCCCTTTGTGTTTTTCGCGGCCATTCCTCCTCCCTTCGCCTTGGGCAGCTCCGCGTTCATAACTTCCTGGGCCTGGTCCCGATGGTAGGCGTGCAGTTTCTGCCGAAGGTCGGGACGCGTAGTCGCGAGGATGCGAACGGCGAGGAGGGCCGCGTTTTTTGCCCCGGCCTGGCCGATTGCGATGGTGCCGACG
>SXOA01000127.1 GCA_005778405.1 Planctomycetaceae bacterium | reverse complement strand
GTCGCCGTGACGCCGGCCTTGAGTTCGCCCGTCAGCTCGAAACCAATGACTTCCGGCAGCAGCATGTAAAGCGATTGGCCGAGCATTACCGCTTCCGCTTCGATGCCCCCGACTCCCCAGCCGACGACCCCCAGGCCGTTGATCATGGTCGTGTGGCTGTCGGTGCCGACGAGCGAGTCGGGAATGGCCACCGGCCCTTGCTGGTCCTGGCGGAGGAAGACCCCCTTGGCCAGATATTCCAGATTCACCTGGTGGACGATGCCGACGTTGGGGGGAACGACGCGGAAGTTGTTGAATGACTTTTGCCCCCAACGGAGGAATTCGTACCGTTCGCTGTTCCGCTGAAACTCGAGGTCCACATTTTCCCGGAGCGAATCGCCGGTGCCGAAGGAATCGACCTGCACGCTATGGTCGATGACCAGATCCACGGGAATGAGCGGATTGATTTTCCTGGCATCCCCCCCGAGCCGCTGCATGGCCGAACGCATCGCGGCAAGATCGACCACGCAGGGAACTCCGGTAAAGTCTTGCAGGACAACACGCGCCGGCTTGAAGGGAATTTCCAGCTTGGCCGGGGCCGGAGCGTTCCAGGCGGCCAGCGTTTTCACGTCGTCTTCCCGCACCTCATAACCATCGCAGTTTCGTAGCACCGACTCCAGCAACACCCGGATGGAGAACGGCAGCTTG
Organism: Planctomycetaceae bacterium; assembly: GCA_005778405.1. Lineage (GTDB taxonomy): Bacteria > Planctomycetota > Planctomycetia > Pirellulales > Pirellulaceae > SXOA01. Next base: position 33,749 of record SXOA01000127.1, on the reverse strand, counting down.
GAGATGGCCCCCAGTCCCTGTTCTTCCAGTTTGCTCAGCCGGTAAATGCCGGCCTTGCCGCTGCCGGTGTCGAAAGTGTCGCGGGCGTGGAAGGGGTCCAGCAGGGTCGAAGCAGTCATGGAACTAACGCATAACGCTAGAGTATAAGCACGTAAGACAACACGTTTACTGCAACGATTCTACCCACCGAGGGAAAGATTGTCTTGGGTGGAGGTGAACGACCCAAATACCGCCGGCCCGCGCCGCCCGAACTCGCCCCTCAGGGCATGGGCATTATTCCCGGCATATTTTCAAATAGGATTCGCCCAGTCAGGCTGCGGTCCAGCTCCAAGGCCTGTTTCGCCGCAGCGGCCTCCTCTCGGATACCCTGGGTGGTCAGCGTGCAGGGCTGCCAATTGGTCCTTCGTCCTCAGGCAGGCTGCCACACGGTTCGAGTCGACGTACTCATTGCTGAGAACTACAGCCGTCGCCTCTTCCAGCCAGCCCCGCCGCCGACAACGAAGGAAGCGAAGAGCTTGTTGTGGCCTTCGATGCCGATGGGCGGGTAGCGCATCTGGCGGGCATAGCGGGCCAAGGAGGAATCGGAAGTAGTCCCCTGGTCGGACATTTGGTTGTGATTAAACGATGTAGCCGGCGAATTGGCCGATGGGGGCGAGATCGGCTTGGAGTTTGTCGCAGGCGGCACGCGCTTCCGATAGGGCAGTGGGTTGGGAAAGCAAGCGGTGCATCAATGCGGGCATTTGCCATTCCTTGAGTCGATTTGCTTGAGTCGCTTCAGCACAAACGACTCTCGAAGAGTGGTCACCGCGGACCATAAGTACATTGGGCGCGGCCTTTTGAAGTGACTCGCCAATGTTCCAAGGACTATTGAAAAACGTCACTGCCGGAAACCTCGACAAGTACTTCAGTGACTCAACAACCTCGTCCGCAGTTTGATTGTCGGACTCATTAAGCGAGACGTAAACCATGATCCCCCGTTCCGAAGCCTCCTGCAGTTCCTTGTCGAGCATCGCATCGCAACATCTAAAAACTGCCGCCTGTTCCCTCCAGGCCGAAATTGACTGTTCCGTTGAGGAGGTTCGTGAAATTGCTCGCAACACCCAAGGCTTGCCTTCCCAAGTAAGGAACCTTCCTGAGATTCCAACTGGCCGGAAGCCAATCTGTCGAACTTCGCTGGCAACGAGGTCCATTCCGCGACGCAACTCAACGATAACGTCGTAGATGTTGGGCGTTTCGGGAGACCAGTAACATGGGTCGGTGACAACGCAATTCGAAGTAACCGCAATACTCGGTCCGGCTCGGGTTAGTCGATAGATCGAAGGTAGAGTCGCCGAGTAAACGCAGCGAGGTCCGCGGACGTTGCCCGCGAGCGAATACTCCCATGCGTTTTCCAATCCCTCCAGCCGGGCATAGACCGTCGCCCGGGTGGGGGTCAGCTCGCCATAGAAAACATCGAGGTTGTCCAGAAGGTTTTCGGGCATCTCTTCATAGTAGCCCGCATTCTCACTGTGCGGGAATGCCTCGCACACGGCGGAATGAGTTTGGCAAAGGGGACATCCGAATACGTTACGAACGATAAGGATGAGCTGCCGGGGCCGAATGCAAGACGTTCATGCCGCGCGAAACCAAGTTGGCGGCCCCGGTCAGCTTCCGCCGTTGGTGATGCCTGCTTCGCGCCGCGCTCACGACTTCGCCGCATCTGGCGACACGACGTGCAGGCGCGTGGCATCGTTGGCGATAACTCCGGGGATAGGACATGCCAGCCCGGTACCTCTAGTTTCCCTCGCGCTTGAACTCGAAGCGCCGGGGGGTGCCCCCCTTGGTGAAGCCGATCGTGGCGGAGAGGGCATCCTCGGCTGAGAGCTCGTACACGATGCGTTTCGGGTAGTCGTGGCGAGGGTTGTCGAACACGGCCCGCGTGGTGGTCAGCTCGGTGAGCACGAACTCGGTCGGCTTCGCGCCGCCGGGCTGCGCGATGTAGACCAGCCCGCCGTCGCGCTCGACGATCCGCAGGTACTCGAACGCGACCATCTTGCCGCTCGAGTTGACCGAGCGCGACACGGCGAGCATCGCGCCCCCCCGCGGCGGACTCCAGCGCTCCTCGATCGACGACCCCGAGCTCCTCGTTCCGACCCACGCTTTGGCCAGCCAGGCCAGGTCGCCGATCGCGGCCTTGGCCGGCGCGGGGAGCGCGATGTCCTCCGCATGGCGGTAGAGCCCCACCGAATCCTTCACCAGGGGCGGATCGACCACAACGCTGACGAGCAGCCCGTCCGCCGTCATGCGGAACTTCCTCCGGATCGACTTGATCCCTTCGGGCGCGCTGCCCGCCAGGCGCTCAAACTTGACCTCGTACTCGAACGTGCCGTCCTTCCACGCACCACTGTAGCGCGAGATCGTCTTGGGCTCTTTGACTTCGGTGCTCGAGCCGTCGAGCGCGATGCGCACGTCGCGGTGCCCAGAGCCATGACCGTTCAAAATGACAGCGCCTTCCTCGACGCGCACCTGGAACTTGGATGCCATGGGGGGCCCCAGTTGCTCAAGGGTGTGGCCCTCGGTGCGGTCCTCGACGTAAATCCATTCGCCGTCCAGCGCGGGCAACCCAGCGGGAGGCGCCGCAAGTGCGCCGGAGGCGTGCGCCGCCCAGAGTGTGCCGAGGGTTGCGAGGAGTGCGAGCGATGTTGACAGCCACGTGCGCAAGTGCATTGCGGTGTCCCCTTTCAAGTTGTGATCTACGAAGAGTAGAGGCTTTTCCTATGTCCCTGTCGGCCGAACGACCCGCATCACCATACGGCGGGAGTTGGCTGTGATTTTACAAAACGCTGGTCACCGCCGCTCCGGTGCATGCGATGGTTAGGCGGCGACGGCCTCACTTCTTCTTCGCAGGCTCCTTCGCGGGTTCCGAGCTGCTGCCCCGTTCTACGGCGATGTTCCGCTTCGACGTCGAGCTCACGTCCCGCAACACTTCGCCCTTCTCGTTCTTCGCCAGCGCGGCGAATACGATCCGGTCGCGGTCCAGCGTCACCGTCGAAGTGGTCGTCCATCCGTCGGGCAAGTCCACCCCTTTCCAGGTCATCGTCTGCGTCTTCTCGTTCCATTCACCCACGGAATGCGCCGCCGTGCCGTCGCTGCTGAACGCGAATTGCCGGAACTGTTTCCGGCCGCGATCATACCAGATGACCGCCGTCGACTCGAAAGTGCCCAGTTTCGATTTGGAAACCCCCGTCAATCCGAGGAAGTGCCCATTATGCATCCATTGCCAGGTCATGTCCCCTTTGGAAGTGAACCCCTCCTTGTTTCTGAGATTGGGGCGGATGACCGACTCGCTGGTCCATTGCCCGACGAACGGCGTCAGGACCTTCAATTCTTCAGGAGGGCCTGCCGGCGCGGCGGCAGACTTCTCAGCCGTTTTGGGGGACGGTTGCGCGACTGCCGCGGACGACGCAGCCAGCATCGCGACCATTCCGAGACCGGTAGCAAGTTGGGTGCATTTTTTCATGATTGTGTACTCCTTCATGATACAACGGATTGTTCAGGTTGCCGAACGCCAAGGATTACTTGCCCGTTGGCAACTCCCACACCTTCACCGTCCCGTCGAAACTGCCGCTGACGATGCGCTTGCCGTCGGGACTGAAGGCCACGCTCATGACAGGCTCGGTGTGTCCCATGAGGGTGAAGGTCTCCTTCCCCGTGGCCGCATCCCAAACCTTCACGGTCTTGTCGTGGCTGCCGCTGACGATCCACTTGCCATCGGGACTAAAGGCCACGCTCCGGGCACCATCGGTGTGCCCCTTGAGGGAGAGGACCTCCTGGCCCGTGGCCGCATCCCAAACCTTCACCGTTTTGTCCTCTGTGCTGCTGCTGACGATCCGCTTGCCATCGGGACTGAAGGCCACGCTGACACCATCGGCGTACGCCTTAAAGGAGAGGATTTCCCGGCCTGTGTCCGCATCCCACACCTTCACTGTCCCCTCCAAACCGCCACTGACAATCCGTTTGCCGTCTGCACTGAAGGCCACGCTGACGACAACACCTGTGTGTCCCTTGAGGGAGCGGATTTCTTGACCCTTGGCCGCATCCCATAACCTGATCTGGCCGGGTTTGTTCAACTCTCCTCCACCGCTGACGAGCCACTTGCCATCGGGGCTGAAGGCCACGCTGGTGATGAAAGCATTGAGGACCGAATCCCTGTGCTTGAGGGAGAGGACTTCCTTGCCTGTGGCTGCATCCCACACTTTGACGGTCTGGTCGTCACTGCCGCTGACGATCCGCTCACGATCAGGACTGAAGGCCACGCTACGTATGCCAAGGAAGTGACCGTTCAGAGAGAGGGTTTCCTTGCCCGTGGCTGCATCCCACACCTTCACCGTCTTGTCGTCACCACCGCTGACGATCCGCTTGCCATCGGGACTGAAGGCCACGCCCCAGACTGACATGGTATGCCCCCTGAAGGCGAATGGCTCATTTGCTTCGTGGGCTGATAGTGGTGGGCTTACCCACAGGATCACGGGCAAGACGATGCCGACGATGGCAGTCCAGAGGCTGGCCATTCCACGGGATGGGTTGTCGTTGACCATGATGGTTTACCCCTCCGACGCTCGGCCCGCCATTGCCGCCTCGCCGGTATTCTGTTTCGTTTCAGCTACTGACTTCGATCAGTAAAAAGCCCAACCAAGAGCAGCACCACCCCAAACAGGCCGAGGAGTACGCCTATCCCAATCAGGGCGTCCAACGGCCCTGTTCTTGTGGACGCTCCAACCGCTCCACTGACGCAGACCGCGCCTGCAACAATCAGCACAGCACCAGCAATCGCTCGCATGTTTTGCTCCGTTTCATTTACGCAGCCACTAATCCCGTCTTTTCTTGGGCTGTTTATCATGACTTTCAGCACGCCATTCAACGCGCAACGTCAGTTCGTTGGTAGAGCCCAGTCGAACGTTGCCCAGCCGAACCGGGCTTCCGATTTTGTACAACCCTGGCTGTACATTGATCTCCAGCACATCCGTCAACTTCTCCCCCTTCGCGAGAGGATACTCCTTCTCCTCTCCCATCGAAGCGGCCTCGACATCGGTACGAAACCGATAAAACCGCTCCTCTGTTCCGTCTTTGTGAACAGGCGTGACAACAAAAGTGATGGTTGCCTTCGACTCAGCGTTGGGAGGAATCGGCGAGCTTGGACCACCCCCTCCTACTCCCGCGGTGAGCCAAAGCGGGTTGAAGAATCCGCCTTGAATTTCTGCCATGGGTTCCATGGAGTGTCGGCTGAGGATAGATACCGTTCTCCTGATCTCTGATTCTGACGAAGAAAATGGGGTGGACGGCTTGGTCGGGCTGGTTGGCTTGGTCGGGCTGCTGGGCTTGGTCGGGCCGGTTGATCCCGTTGCTGGTTGATCTTCGATGGACAGAAGAAAGCTATCCGCCGGAATGTCCTGTTGAGGGGGGGCGGAAGCGGCAGGAGTCTTCGGCGTAGCGGCTTGCTGACGGCAACCGCAAAGCAAGGCCAGCAGACAGCAAATGATGGTGCGGTTCATCAGTGTATCCACCTTCGGTGTGTCCTCGTCGTCGAACAATCTGCTTCAGCCGTTGGTTCGGCAACCTCACCGCTGTTTCTCAGTCGTTTTCAGAGTCCCTCACGCAAGTGACGAAATCCGTGAACGAATTGGCAAGCAACTCAATGTTGCCCGCCGTCTCTACGCTTCCGTCCCAGTCATCATCCGGGGCGTTCTCGTCGTCCCAAAGGTAAATCCGCCCGCGATACGCGCCGGACACTCCGAGGCAGATCGCATTCCCGGACGGGTCGTCCATGATCCAAATCAACGAGGTCGGTAAACGCGGGTATACCCTGCGGGCCGCGACAAGCGAGTAATAGTCTTCCTTTCGCAAGCCCCCGACATGGTGCAACCCGGCACCGACAGCGCTGCCGTCGGACCCCAAACCTTCGAACTCTAAGAACTTTTCACCGAGCCACCCACCATTGCAAGCGACCAGGAATCGGCGGAAGTCTTCGGGAAGCCGTTGACCGAGTTGAGCCTCGAACGCCGCAAGCTGGTCCGGCGGGGCCGGCGGCAGCTTATCCTCGATCTGGTCAAGGAATTCGTCGAGCGTCATCGTCGCCCTCCACTAGGCTGGCGAACTTGTTAATATCCCGCGACCACGTGCGATAACCTATCGCCGCCGACTCCGAAAATCAAGCTGCCAAAAACTTGAGTTGAGCTGACGCAACTTTCGGTAATTAATGTTCGCGGAGGTTCATGACTTGGAGTAGCTGGAGTGAGCACTCTGCTGTGACGCGGTGTCTCGGCAAACCGTCATGCCTGCCCGGGCGAGTTCATAGGCTGGTTCGGCAAAGCAGGTTCTTATACCGCTGCGGGGTCGAGAATCACAACGGCAAGTCCGCGGAAGTCCGGTGCATTAAACGTAAGGAGCCGCGTGATTCCATAACTTTGCATTGCCGCCACGAGGCGGACGTCGTGCGCTCGGAAGCCCGTCACAACGTGCCGCTCAACCAGTTCCTGCCAAAGCCTGCACAGCTCCTCGCGGTCGGAAAGCAGCGTAAAACGGCGTCGAAAGAAGCGTAACCAGTGCCCGGCCTGCGCGGGGGTCATCCCCAAGCCGTTGCGTCCCGTGGGGGGCGGGCCCGGCGGACGCGTCGCCACTGCCCAGAACTCGTACAGGTTTTGGGGGACGACGATCAGCCGCTCTCCCCTCCGCAGAAGCGTTTGAATCGCCGCGCGCGCCACGGCGGACTGGGGATCATGCGACCGGGTCATCCGGGTAAGTAGGTTTGTGTCCAGGAGAATCATTCACCTTCCATCCGCGTGTAGACCGCTTCACGCGAGTCGTCCACATCCTGGGCATCGACCATGAACGGCCCCATTTCGGCAAAGATATCCTCGGTGCCGTGCGGGGATGCTTCCGCCGCTGGCACCGGCTCCGCTTCGAACACAATTGCCTCGCGAACTTCACCACTGATGCGGACAAGGCTGTCGGCAATCTCCTGCTTCGTCCCCGTGAGTAAATGCGTTTTCATCGATCACCTCTCCTGGACTTCCTGACGCTATTGTAGCTCACGCGGCACACAACCGGAATGCGGCCCCGTCGGCCGGTTCGCCCTAATCCATACCATGACCCTGATTCGGCCGGCGGGGCGGCACTGGCAGATGAGCCGACGAAAGGTATTGCTATCAATGCAAGCTCACCATCGGCTCGTCAGCCAGTGCCACCCCGCCGCGGAATCTGCCAACCCTCATTGTACGCTGAAGGTTCTGCCACCGTCGATGTAATATTCTTGGTTATGGTTCAGTTTGAATTCTGACTTCTGTCTTTATGAAATCGTCGCGGCGTTCCGCCATGCGTTGCCCTTATCGCCGCGCGGCATGCCCGGCACCGTTTGGCAGTTGTGTAGAGCGACCCTTTTGCGACTTCGTACCACCACTTTTGTTGGGTTGCCGTCCATACTTCGCGACGCCCGCAGGTATCGCATTCAAACTCGATGTCAGAATAGTACAAGGGCTTGCTGGCATAGGAGTTGTTCGGGACTTGTTGAGTTAAGTCTGCCTCGACAGCATTGGCCGGATACCCTGCCTGACGTTTTGCTTCCAGCGGGTCCTCTCGCTTATAGCGAGGTATCCGCCGCTTCCGTTTCGCCATAACACAAACTCCGTTTGAAAAAATCGGCTTGCTGGCGGGACGGCACTCTACGCCGCTTGTAGCATATCTGGGGCAACGACAGGCTGTTAGGCGGTTCCATCGTCTTCACCGCCGAAGTGCTCGGCAAAGGTACTCCGGACATCCGAGGTGTAGACCCTGATCTCCGTGGGCGCGACGGTGGCAACAGGAATGCCATTGCTCTGCGCCGCACGAGAAAAGCCGTTGTCTGCCGTTGGCTTGCCAGCCAAGAGGAGACGCTCCGGCCATTGCTGCTTTGCCGACCAGCCCTCGCGCAAGAGGGCAGCGGCGTCCTCTTCGTTTGGAGCTTCCGCTCCGACAACAGCCAGCGCATGTCCAAGGATATACATGCTTGCCGCGTCCAGGAGAACGAAGACATCAAACGCACCCTCCGGAGTACGAAGCGGTGCGCGGTTCGCACGAAAGGCTAGCCATGCCTCATTGACGCGAAAGTCCTTCGGATGCATGGGGTTCGCACCGCCTAACCAGTGTCTATACCGACATCGTCCGTATAGTAGCGGGCGCCAATTGGTCCGTCAAATCGCAACACCTTCCGGTAATTGACGGCGATTCGCGACTTTGCGTAGCGGGCCAGTGAGCGCCCTGCTGGGACAAGCCCGGCAGTCGCGAGGCTAAGGGTCGCGTTAAGTTGTGTAGCTGACCAATGATCGCCCTGCTGGGGCAAGCCCAGCAGTCGCGGGAAGAAGAAGCTGCACAACTTTTGCTGAGTGACCACTGGGCTTGCCCCAGTGGAACCCTCGCTGGCCAGCTACAAACACCGCCCCTCTGCCAATCTTCTCCATTCCAGTCCCGCGACCGCTGGGCTCGTCCCAGTGGAGCACTCACTGGACGGCTACAAGTTACAATGCTCTTTCCCTTCTCACGAGTTCGACTCGATGCTCCAGCCCCTCTACACCGCGGAGAACTGTCGCATTGCCTATCAGCTTCACTGGTCGCTGACTCTCTTTGCCGCGACAGCCTGGCCCGCGATCGATTCCTGGCGACAATCGCTGGGCGAAGCGGTGGAGGCCGATGGCGTACGCATCCTCGAATTCAAGCTTCACTCCCAGACGACCGGCCAATTCCTGGTCAGCACGAAGCCGGAAGCAGCACCGGCCCAAATCATCCGTTCGCTCAAAGGCCGGCTGCAATACTTGCTGCGCGGCGAGATCCCTCAGTTCTGGCGGCGGCATTACTCGATCACCAGCGTGGGAAGCGCGAGCAACGCGGCGCTGCAAGGTTACGTGGGCCGGCAGGTCGAGCACCATCCGATGGCGGACGCGAGGGTTAATCACCGCTTGTCGGACGCTCAATTTCACGACCCAGAGGTCGATCTCAGGGCGCCGCGAGCCAGTGCCCACGGCAGGTTCCTTCATAGCCTGCATGTCGTCCTCGAAAATGTGGACCACCTGGCGGATACGCGGGAGGAGTGGCTGACTACGAGCCGCGAAATGGTCATTGCCGTTTGCCGCAAAAAAGAGTGGCTGCTATCGCGGCTCGGACTGGCGGCCAATCATCTGCACCTACTTGTGGGATGCGACGTCACCGACGTGCCGCGAGCGGTTGCACTTTCCTTGCTGAACAATCTCGCCTTTGCCCATGGAATGAAGGCCGTCTACGAACACAGTTTCTATGTGGGGACATTTGGGCCGTATGACCATGAGTCGATTCGCGGAAAGTTGCGGGAAGAGGGTGGAGATAGCGGACCTGTAGCTGGCCAGTGAGGGCTCCGCTGGGGCGAGCCCAGCGGTCGCGGGAGAGGGAGAAACGGACAATAGGCTTGTAGCGGGCCAGTGAGCGCCCTGCTGGGGCAAGCCCAGCAGTCGCGGCGATCATCGGCCTCGCGCCAAGCAGAAAAGATTCTTTTGTTCATAGTGAACAAAAGAAATGTTTCGCGCATCTTAAGGATGAGGCCATCGTGCGCGCGGAAGCGTGCGCAGCGAACGTCCTCACCCAGGGGACTAGCGGCTGCTTATCACCCTGATTCGTGAATCAAGTGTTATGAAGCAGCAAGTCATGGGGAGATAGAGAGTTACGACTGCGAAAGGCGGAAACGTGGATCGAAAAAGTGCTTATCACCCGGGGGATTGGCGTAAGTGAATCACGTCGTTTCCCGGACGGAAAGTCAATGTACTTAATGACTTACGTGACTAGACACCAGGAGTTATGAATCAAGAATGGACTTATTCAGTCTAAAATTAATCAAGAATAATCGCGTAAAGCCAGAAATGGCAAGAGGTTGCGAAAGGGGACCAAGTCGTGAAAAAGTCGCTGAATCAAGTGAATCAACGGGGAGACCCGGAGGTCGTTGACCTCCGGCTGCTAGGTTTGGGCAGGCTGGAAGCCTTCCCTACACTCGTTCGGCGCGGGTCTCCTGACCCCGCCGAGCCAGCGACCGAAGGTCTCCTCATGGCTGCGAAAGCGGCGAGGCCGAATGGAGACCTGCGGTTGGCGCCAGTGTCACGGTCAGGAGACCGTGACACAACCAGCCCCACGGAGGAACCGTCCCGTCAGCGATTCTTCACACGCCGCCACCTCTTCCGGCGTCCCTTGCACCACGATCCGGCCACCGTCGTCGCCGGCGGCGGGACCGAGGTCAATCAGGTAGTCGGCGGAGCGCATGAGCTGCAGGTTGTGTTCCACGATGATCAGCGAGTGGCCGACGGAGAGGAGGGCATCGAAGCAGTCGAGGAGCTTGACGATGTCGGCGAAGTGCAGGCCGGTCGTCGGCTCGTCCAGCAGGAACAGCGTGCGGCTGCGGCTGGCTTCGCTGAGGTAGGCGGCGAGCTTCAGCCGCTGGGCTTCGCCGGTGGAGAGGGTGGGGGCGGGCTGGCCGAGGCGGAGGTAGTCGAGGCCGACGTCCATCAGTTGCTTCAGCCGCCCCTGCACCTTCGGCTGGCCGCGGAAGAAGGAAAACGCCTCGCGGGCGGTCATTTCCAGCACCTCAGCGATGCTTTTGCCGCGGTAGGTGACCGCCAGAATTTCCCGCCGATACCGCGTGCCACCGCAGACCTTGCACTTCACCAGAACGTCGGGCAAAAACTGCATGTCGATCTGCTTGTAGCCGTCCCCCTCGCAGGCGTCGCACCGCCCCCCTTCCACATTGAAGCTGAAATGCCCCGGCCCGTAGTTGTGCGTGCGGGCCTCGACCGTCTCCGCGAAGACCTGCCGAATCTGGTCAAACGCCTTGATGTACGTCACCGGGTTGGACCGTGGCGAGCGGCCGATGGGGCTCTGGTCCATCAGCACGACATCGTCAATCTGCCCGTCGCCAAACACGTCGTCATACGGCAGCGGCTCATCGCAGTCCTTCTTTTTCCGTTTGCAGAGAGCGCCGTAGAGCGTCTCCTGCACCAGCGAGCTTTTTCCCGCTCCGCTGACGCCGGTGACGAGGCAGAGAACGCCGAGGGGAAAATCGAGCGTGAGATTTTTCAGATTATGGCCGCGAGCACCCGTCAACTTGATGCGTCCGCGGGTGAGGGGCTTTCTTGCGGCGGTCGATGTGATGCCGCGGCGGCCTGCGAGGTATTCTCCCGTCAAGCTCGCGCCGGGGACGAGCATTTCCGTCGGTGTCCCTTGAAAGGCGACCGTTCCACCGCTTTCACCTGCTCCGGGGCCGATTTCCACGATGTGGTCGGCTGCGCGGATGAGGGACTCTTCGTGTTCGACCACGGCAACCGTGTTGCCGCGATTCTTGAGTCCTTGAACCGCAGCCACCAGCTTATCGACATCTCCTGGGTGAAGGCCAACCGAAGGCTCGTCGAGGACATAAAGCATGTTGATCAGGCTGGAGCCGAGAGCCGATGTGAGGTTGACCCGCTGGGCCTCTCCGCCGGAAAGCGTATTCAGCGGTCGGCTGAGAGGGAGATAGCCGAGGCCGACGACCGCGAGGAAATGGAGCCGGGAGTCGACTTGCTCCTGGATGGTCTTAGCGACCGTTTGTTCCGTGGCGGACAGCGGCAGCGATTGAAGGAAGGGACGAATCTCGTCAATTCGCAGATCCATCAGCTCCGCGATGTTTTTTCCGCCAATTCGCCACGCCAGAGCGTTTTCATTGAGCCGCCGGCCGCGGCAGGCATCGCAGGGGACGCTCACCTTTTTTCGGTTCGCCGGCCCCTCCACCAGCAACGTGCCGAACCCTTCGCACTTCGGACACGCCCCCAGCGGACTATTGAAGCTGAACTGCCGCGGCTCGGGATCGGGATAGTCGATGTTGCAGGAGAGGCAACGGAGAGAACTGGCATAGGTGAGGCGTTTCTGACCGTCGTTCGCCTCCTCCAAAATCAGACACACGCCGTCGCCATGTGCGAAAGCCGTCTCCACGGAATCCCGAACTCGTTGCAGCGGACTAGATCCAGCAATTAGTCGATCGACGACGACCAAAACCTCTGCGTCCTCCGCGCCTCTGCGTGATGCCCCTTCTGCTGCCTCGTTCGACAAGTCTACCGTTACACTACCGACAATCGCCCGAACAAATCCGGCCTCACGCAGAGGCGCAGAGATCGCTGAGAAAGGCAAATCCTGAGACCATCTTTTGGGGAAGGTGATTTGAAACTTCATCCCGGCTGGCAATTGTGTCAACTTCTCGGCGACCGATTCCGGCGAATCGCGTTCAATCAACCGTCCGCAACTGCGGCAATGAAGCTTGCCAATGCGAGCATAGAGCAAGCGAAGATAGTCGGCAGTCTCGGTGGTTGTGCCAATCGTAGACCGGGGCGAGCGGGCGGCATGATCATGCGTCACGGCGAGGGTCGCCGGAAGTCCGTCGATCCGCTCGGCTGCGGGTTTCTCCAGCCGTTCGAGGAACTGGCGGGTATAGACGGAGAAGCTCTCGATGTACCGACGCTGTCCCTCGGCATAGAGCGTATCGAGTGCCAGGCTGGTCTTGCCGCTGCCAGAGACGCCGCAGAAAACGATGAGCTTGTGGTGGGGCAAATCCAAATCAACCTTTTTCAGGTTGTGGACTTCGACTCCTCTCAACTCGATCTGCCCGACTGACACGACATCACCTCACCCTCAAAAAGGAAGAAGGGGAGGGATGAACCGCGGAGGACGCGGAGAGGCGCAGAGAAAAACCAAATCAAGACATTGATTTACTGCCTCTGTATTTCCTCTGCGTAACTCCGCGAACTCCGCGGTTATCCCCTCTTTTCCTATGACAGTATCTCCTCGATCGCCCGTCCTCCATGCAGAATCGATACCGGCCGGCCGCTGCGGTCGGGGACGGTGGTGGTGGAGGGGATGCCCAGGGCCTGATAGACCGTGGCGCAGATGTCCGACGTGCTGACCGGCTTGTCTTTGACGTAGCCGGCTTGCGAGTCGGAGGAGCCGTAGAGAGTGCCGCCGGTGACGCCGCCGCCGAAGAAGACGTTGCTATAGCAGTAGGTCCAGTGGTCCCGCCCGGCATTGCCGTTGATCTTCGGCGTCCGGCCCATCTCGCTCTTCACCACGATGAGTGTCTCGTCCAGCAGGCCGCGGTTGGTCAAATCTTCAAGCAGGGCGGAAACCGTCTGGTCGAAGTTCGGCAGCTTGTTGGTTTTCAGGATGGAAAAGTTTTTAGTGTGAGTATCCCAGGCGTCGTAATCAACTTGCACGCGGTCCCAGAACAAATCCCAAGTGACGTTGACGAACCGAACGCCAGATTCGACCAACTTACGTGCGATCAGTGTGCTGTGCCCGAACAGCGTGCGGCCGTAGCGGTCCAGGGTCTTCGGATCCTCCGTCGAAAGATCAAATGCAGCTCGAGCCTTCGATGAGGTCAGCATCCCATACGCCTTTTCCTTCAGCCGGCTGTGCTGATGGACCGAGAAAGCAGACTCCATCCTCCGCATCTCGCTATCCATCTGCTCCATAAGTCCGCGGCGCTGGCTCAGCCGGTCGAGCGTGATTTCCTGGGGGAGCGTGCATTGCGGCAGCAGCGGCATGCCGAGAACATTGCGGGGTGTGCCCGGCGTCGCTTTGGGAGTTGATTCATCGCCATACGGTTTGCATTCGGTCGTCAGTGCGTCGTACCGATGTCCGAGAAAACCGCCATACGGCCCCGGTCGAACGATGTTCTGTCCCCAGCCGAGATAGCAGGGCATGTAGACATAACCCGGCAGTTCGTTATTGATCGGCTGGCCGGCGAGCGAACCGCGCGGGAGCGGCGGGGGCATGGCCCCCGTGTCCTGCAGGTACTCGCAGACCGAGCCCATGCTCGGCGGATAGCTGTCCTTGGTGCTGGTGTTGTTCGCGAGCGGTTCTTCGAGCGCGGTGTAGCTCGGCAGCGTATTGTGGCAGCCGGCCTTGTGGTTCACCGAGCGGACGATGGCCGCCTTATGCATCCACTTGGTCATCTGCGGCATCAGTTCGCAGATATTGATGCCGGGAACGTTCGTCGCGACTGGCTTGAATTCCCCCCGAACCTCCGCCGGAGCATCCGGCTTCATATCCCACATATCCTGCGTCGCCGCGCCACCGAGCAGGTAGAGCACGATGACGTTCTTGGCCTTGCCCGGCTTTCCTTTCGGTCCAGGCGTTTCCTCCGCCCGCAACAAGTCCGGCAGCGTCAGCCCCCCCAGCACCGACAGCGCCCCCGCCTTCAGCGTTTCCCGCCGCGTCAGGCCGTCGCAACACTTCCGCGGGCTGCCGAGCATGGTGAGCATGGATGCTTCCTTGTAAAAAGTGGCCTTTTGCTCCGCAAAAGCACGTTCTTTCGCGGAGCGAAAGGCGACTATCGCGGCAGCTTGATTATATCGGAGATGGATTATGTTTCTCAACCCATTTCTCCGACAATCGGCGAATCAGCGATGACATCTCTTCGTATCTAATCAGGTGACAGCTTTGCTTTAACGCGTTTTTGGCACTCGAAGGCGTAGTCTTTGTGTTCGGGCCAGCGATGAGCGGCACTTTCATAGAGGGCGATTGCCTTATCCCATTCCCCAAGCTGATCCAAACGTGATGCCGCAGCCAGAGCATCTTCGGCGTTCGAGTAGTCGTCGTGGGGACGCTGCTCAACGGTAGTGGATGGCCGCACAATGAGCCAAACCAGCGCGGCAAAAGGACCAAATAACCAGAACAGAAACAGGAAAAGACAACCGCTTTGACCGCGCTTTTGCGCGTCACCAATTGCCCAAACGACGACGCCCAAGTAGGCGGCCGCAAACGCAGCAGTGAGAACCACGGCGAGGGATATCGCCAATATGTCCGACATGCCCACTGAGTCATCCGTTCTAAAACCCCAGCCCCGGCCCCGTTAGCACGCTCGTTCCCACGGTCCCGTCGCTGATGGTGAACATCGTCGGGAACCGCTCTTTCCAGGCGACGTTGCCCGACGGGCAGTATTGCCGGCTGTTGCCTTCGATGCCGGCAATGGTGGGAATGCGTGCGGCGAGGCTGCTGGAGTGGAGGAAGGAATAGCCGGGGCAGGAGAGGTCCTGCACGCAGAGGAACATCTTGTATTTTTGGGCGGCGGCTCCCATCAGCAGGGCCTCGGTGTGTCCCTTGCAGGCTTTGAGGGCCACGCCGGAGTAGCCTTGCTCGCGGGCCAGGTGAAAACTCTCCAGGTCGATCAGCGATTCGTCGATGACCACCGGCTTGATGGCGGCAGCCCGGTGCATGCGGTTTTCCGGATGGGCCTTCAGGTCCCGGTGCGTGGGTTGCTCAATGTATTGCAGCCGGCCGAGGGCGGCGGGGGCGAGCTCCTTCACTTTGGCGAGAAAGTCGAGCAGGTATTCAACATTCGCACACCGCTCGTTGAAGTCGCACGAATAGAACCAGGTGGAAACGCCACGTTTCGCCTGCGTCTCTTCCGCCACGCGATCGACAGCCACCACCCGGTCCACGTCCCAGGGCAGCTTATCGCCGTTGAGCTTAATTTTGAGATGCGTCAGCCCGTCCGCCAGAATCCATTCCCCCAGCGTGTTCGGCAGCCCGTCCTCAATCCGCGTTGTCACCTCTCCCGTCGTAAGCGGGTCGAGGGCCCCGACCAGGTGATACAGCGGCATCTTCGCCTTCGGCTGGCGGCTCGTATAGCGGTCGAGATACTCCCCCGCGAAAGGCGGCTCCAAGTAAGCGGCCAGATCCTTGCTCACAAACTCCGGCCCGAGCAGGTTGTAAGAATTGACGCCGAGCGCCTTCCCCTGGGCATCATGAATGGCCGCTTCAAACGGGCTGGCCGCCACCACCTGCGCCAGCTTCGGCATCGGCTGGGGAAGCTTCATCGCGGCCACAACTTCGTCCGCGATGGATTGGTACTTTTCTCCCCAATCCACCGTGATGTCCAGCGGATGGGCAATTCCTTTGTAAGCCGCGACCTCTTTCTCCAGCCGGCTGGCGAATTCCAACATCGCGGCCTGTGTTTGCTCCGTGGAAATCGCGTCCGTCGGCCAGGCCCAGACATTTCCCATCGGCATCGAACCGAAACCCTGCCCCCGCTTGCCATCCCGCGTCTCCACCTCCAGCGTCACATTCAGCAGCATGGCATCGATGACGACCCGGCCGCCGAACTTGATAGGGGAGCGATACTTGATGAGCTCCTGGGTGGAAGCGACGGAGAGAACGCGGACGTCGGTGGGTTTGGTCATAGTCTGCTCATGGTAACTTCCGGTTTATCGGACGCAAAGGCGCGAATGCGTCGAGTTGCAAGGAGAGAATGGGAAGTGGCCTCCGGTGTTTTCGGTGCTCCACTCCTCACTTCTTTCTCATTTGCGTCCTTGCACCTCTTCGCAAAGTGGCGGCTTCGGGCACACCATTTGCGATCATTTTGGATAAATCGCCTTTTTCCTGGAGGATCCCATGGCAGCCGCTATGTTTTCGATGACCACGACTCAAGTTTCCGCCGCAAGGATACACTCCGTAGAGCTTTTTAGCGGTCTCACGGGGAATGAAGTACTGGGGCTTCTTGCGGCGTCCGACGACCTGAGATTTGAGGCCGGGGAATACGTCTACCAGGCGGGTGACGATGGCCGGGCTTTGTATCTCGTATTAGAGGGAAAGGTGGAGATCGACCTCGATGTTCCTAAACTTGGCGAACGGGTGCTCGCCGAATTGGATTCCGGGAGCGTGTTTGGCGAAATGAGTTTTTTCCATCCTGCCCCGCATTCCGCAACTGCAAAGTGTCTCACTTCCGCGCGCATTATGCGACTGCCGCGCGCCCAATTTGACGCGCTCGCCGAGGAGAATCCTCATCTCGCACTCCGAATCACTACGAACGCCGCGGAAATCCTCGCTGCTCGTTTGCATTTTACTGACGAGTGGATTGCCGAATCGCTCACCCGCCAGCGTGAGCATGACAATCGCGAGAGCTGGCGCAAGTTGCGGGAGGGCTTGATGACTTCGTTCCGGGCCCCCAAGCCGTTCATCGGACTTGGTGCAACGATGTCGTAACAGACATCCCGATTCTCACAGCTTGAGCGTCAACTTCTGATTGGCCTTGATTCCTTTCTGCGAAACAGTTCCTTTGCCGTGCGGCAGGATGATTTCCAGGTCCACGCTGGTCAATTCTCCCAGGCCGAAGTGGGCAATCGCCGGCTGGGCGGAAGCGTAGCCGTATCCGGCAGCCATGTCGCGGCAGCCAAGGAGTTGCGCGGCGTCTCCCAGTTTGCCGGCGGGATAGATTTTTAGTTTGGCCCCGATGCCCATGCGATTGCCCCGCTCCCATTGCAGTTGCACCTGCAGCCAGTTACCGCCCGGCGTTTCGTTGTGCAACAGCAAAGAGCGGGAGGTGGCCCACCAATTTGGCAGGAAGAGGTCCAGCCGTCCGTCGTTGTCGTAGTCGCCGGAAGGACCGGGGGCCATATAAATGATCTTCTTATCCCGCACCACTTTGTCGAAGAACTCGCCGCTCCGCTTGATGGCCAGGTCTTCGGCCGTGGGGAAGTCGTTGACCCCCAAAGCATCCTCGCGGAACTGGGGAATGCCTTCCTTGTTTCCCAAATGCTTGTAAATCAGCGGATAGGGCCGCTCGCCAGCAAACTTGACGATGCTGACATAGATGTCCGGCCAGCCGTCATTGTCGAAGTCCTGAATCTCCACATGCGGACCCTTGATCGGCAGCGGTTTGAGCCCCGCGGCGGCTGTAATGTCTTCGTAAGCTGGATTGCCGTCTTTGTTGCCGCGATGGAGGTAGAGCCGCGCGGGAACAGGCTCTCTCCAAGGTGCCTTGAAATGCTGACCAAGTATCACATCGAGCAACCCGTCTCGATTGACATCCACCATGCTGACGCCGCAGACCATATTGTCTCCGCCGGTCCCGTCCCAGGCAAAGACCTTGCGTGAGCCGGGAGCCTCGCGGAATTTGCCGTGACCATCGTTCAGAAACAGCACGTTTCCGGCGCTCGACGCCAGGAAGAAATCCGGCCAGCCGTCGTTGTTCACATCGGCGGCGGCGACGCCATAGCCCGGCGTATCGGCGGTGAGGCCGGCGGCCGCGGAAACGTCTTCCAACTGGAGCTTTCCCAGGTTGCGAAAGAGTCGCGAACTTTTGGTTGTCGACCCGTTGTACCTTGGAAGCGGGTCTTCGCCGACGAGCAAATCCAGCAGCCCGTCGCCATCGAAATCCAGCACGGTCGCACTGCGTCCGCCAAAAGCTGTTGGGCAAGCACCGTTGTCCTTCGAAACATCGGTAAACTTCCCGCCACCGTCATTGCGAAACAGAGTGCATCCCACAACGTCTTTTTGTGGCTGGGGCATGCTGGAGACAAATAAGTCCAAGTCGCCGTCGTTATCGAGGTCCGCAAAGAGTGAGCCGCTGGCCCGAGAGTGCAGCCGGAGGTGCTCCTGATCATCGAAGCGAAACTTCCCTTTGCCTTCATTGCGAAATAGCAGGTTGGGTTTGCCTTCGCTATGAAAGGTCCCCACATAGAGGTCAATGAAGCCGTCCCCATCCACGTCTCCCCAACCGGCAGCGTGCCCTTGAATGCCGGCGATGCTGGGGAAGAGGCCGGCTTTATCGCCAACGTCCGAAAAGACGAAGGGATAGCTTCCTGCGCGGATTCCCCTATCCGCCGGACTTTCCTGCGCCGGCAATTCCGAATCGGCGCAAGTTGCCACCAATAGCCAAGCGACTGCGAAAATGCTGTTGACGAAGTTGGTGCATTGTGAACGCATGAAAGCCTTTTCTTTCCGCTTCTTTAGATGCTTCCGCCATCCAACTTATTGCCAACGTCCATGTCGATTGGGCCAGCGAGTGTAGCATCTTCAGGGCAATCGCAGTAAACTCTGCGGAATTGACCCATGCAACCTTCCCCCGCCATTACCGTCCTTGGCAGCAGTCAACGCATAGGCCAAGGGCTCGCGCGGCGGACGCTGTTGCAAGCGGGCGGATTGTCATTGCTCGGCGGTCTTTCGGCCAGTCAATCGCTGACAGCAAAGGATGCCGTTGCGGCCGGCAAGCATCCTGCGGCGCGGGCCAAGAGCGTCGTGCTGATTTATCTGCAAGGGGGCCCGCCGACGCAGGACATGTTCGATCTAAAGCCCAACGCACCAGGCGGCGTGGGGGGCGAGTTCAAGCCGATTGCCTCGAGCGTGCCGGGGACGCAGGTTTGCGAGCATCTGCCGCTCACCGCGAACTGGATGCACAAGTCGGCGATCGTCCGGAGCGTGTATCACAACGGCGGCTGCCATAAGAACTTGCCGATGTACACCGGCTACGACATCAACTTGCCCGACGAAGAGTTTCGGGACAGCGACCCGCCCAGCATGGGTGCGGTTTGTGCCTACATGGACCGCGAGCGGCAAAAGGAGTTGCCGACTTATGCCTATCTTCCGTGCCCGCTCGGCTGGGGCGAGAACCGCAAGAAGGCCGGCCCGCACGGCGGGTTTTTGGGACGGCAATACGACGCCTTCAGCACCGAATGCACCGCTTTCGTTGATCATCCTCCGGATGACATTTGGAAGCCCCAGGTCGTGCGCGGCGAGCCGCACCTGACGGACACCAAGCTGCGGGAGGGCATCACGCTCGACCGACTCGACAATCGCCGCAAGCTGGTGGATCAGTTCGATGAGCAACTCCGCGAGGTAGAGCGGCGTGGAGGGCTCGGCAATCTTCCCGCCCAGCGGCAGCTTGCGTTTGATATCCTCACTTCCCAGAAAGTCCGCGAGGCTTTCGACATCAACCGCGAAGAGGACACGGCCCGCGAGCGATATGGCCGGACGCTGTTCGGATCGGCCACGCTGCTGGCTCGCCGGTTGGTGGAGCGGGGGGTGAAGTTCGTCAACGTGAGCTGGGACAACTACTCCAAGCGATTTGAGGTGAGCAAAGCGGCCTGGGACACGCACGAGCGGAATTTCCCGATGCTCAAGGAGCTGCTGCTCCCGAATTTTGATCAGACGTATTCCGCCTTTATCGCCGACCTGGATGCCCGTGGCCTGCTTGATGAGACGCTTGTCGTGACGATGGGGGAGATGGGCCGCACGCCAAAGATCAACGCCAACGGCGGCCGCGATCACTGGACGTATTGCTACGGCGTGCTGCTGGCCGGCGCGGGAGTTAAGCAGGGGGCGGTGTACGGCGATTCCGACGACCAGGCCGCGTTCATCAAAGACAAGCCGGTACATATCAAGGATGTTGTCGCCACGATCTATCACATTCTCGGTATCGATCCGGAAATGGCGGTGCTTGATCGAGCCAAACGGCCGGTGCCGATTGCCCACGGCGGGCGGCCAATTATGGAAATCCTAAGCTGATGGACAATCCTCTCCAAAGCCTCGACCAGTGGGAAGACTTCGTAGCCGATCGCTACCCGCAGTCGGGCACCAAGGGAAAAGTCGACTACCGCAACTACGACAATCCCGCCCGCGACAGCGTCCGCGAATTCTATCGGCTGAACCACCTGCATCAGACGTACGAGTTCGTGCTCGAGAAAAAGCGAAAATACCTGGCCCTTGAGCAGCGGGAGATGACCGTCCTGCAGGCGATGGACTACTTGAACACGCTGGTCGATGACTCCGATCCAGACACCGACCTCTCGCAAAAGGAACACCTGCTGCAAACCGCGGATGCCATCCGCGCCGACGGCCATGAAGATTGGTTCGTCCTCACCGGCCTCATTCACGACCTGGGCAAAATCCTCTGCCTCTTCGGCGAGTCGCAATGGGCCGTCGTGGGCGACACCTTCCCCGTCGGCTGTGCCTTCAGTAGCCGCATCGTCTATCCGGAGTTTTTGGAAGCGAACCCCGATCGGCAGGATCCGCGGCTGAGCACACAGCTCGGGGTCTACGAAGAAGGCTGCGGTCTGCGAAACGTCCATCTCTCCTGGGGACACGACGAATACCTCTACCACGTCGTCACGCAGGCCGGCTGCTCTCTCCCCGAGCCGGCCCTCGCCATGATCCGCTACCACTCCTGCTATCCCTGGCACCGCGAGGAAGTATACGGCTATCTGCTCGACGACCACGACCGGCAGATGCTCCCTTGGGTCCGCAAGTTCAACCCCTATGACCTCTACTCCAAGAGTCCCCGTCGTCCCAACTGGCAGGAGCTTGAGCCGTATTACACGGCGCTGATTGAAAAGTACCTGCCGGGCAAGCTGCGGTGGTGAGATGCAATGGTGGCAACTGGAAGCGTAGTCCGTTGACTAGGTGATCTGATGGTCACGGATGCCTGGGGGTGTATTCGTCAGACTTCAATGGCCGCGATTGGCCCACTCTAAAGCGAGACAACCCAGCGTGCACCGACTAAATCCACGTCTTCTCCAGCCTCTGGCATCCATCTCTCGTGATTAACCATCAAGAGGCTTCCACCGGGAAGACCGATATTAATGCCTGTGGTCATGCGCCGGACCGAGGCGTCGCCAAAGGCCGGATGGCGAGTGTCCAGCGTGTCGTAGCGGACCAAAAGGCTGACGTTCGGCTGATTCCACACCTTCAGTTCCAGCTCCGTCACAGTGCCGTAAGTGTTTTCCTCGGTGTCCGGAACAAACCCCGAATCCTGCCGCCGCCGGGCATACTCAAAATAGAACCGCAGCCTGTCCATGACCTGGAAGGTCGCGTCCGCGCCTTCCAGCGTGTAATAGAGCTTCGGCAATCCCTGATCCTGCAGGTTGCCCCCTAGCACTGAGGCCCCCAGGCGAAAACGGTCTCCCCCCAGTGTGATTCGAGCGCCGCCCGAAGGTTCCTCGTTATTGTCGAAATAGGACCGGCTGCGTAGAAAGATGTTCGGGTTCGCGCCTTGCAGTCCATTGACGGCGTACAGGTCCGCCGTGAAAGTCAAGAATTCGCCCACGGGAGTGCGAATAGCTAAATCGACACCTTCGTCGGCAAACGGCATGAGAAGCAACGGCTGCCGGGGAGGGGACGCGCCGGGCACAAACACGCGACGTCCCATGTTGAACATCAGCGGGCTAGTTACCGTGCGGGAAATCCCAGGGTGGCTCATTGTGGAATACGCTCCAAAGGGAACCACGAAGCGTCCCGTCTTCAGGAGCACTTCCCGGCCATCGTCGCAACGACAGCCGTTAAACATGTGCCGCAGATCAAGGGTAGCGGAGCCCTCCACCAGTTCCACCGGGGCGCCGTTGCTGGTGTGGCAGCTCGTGCAGGCGGTGACCGTCGCTCGCCAGGCTCCCGTGGACTGATAGGATGCGGTGACCCAGACGTCCGCGAAGAAACCGGGATGCTCGACCGAGGATTCGTCGCTGGCGCTGCGGTGCAACGTGGAGACCGTGGTGCCGAAACTCCAGCCACCGGCCTCTCCGCCCCCCGCGATCACGCTCGCAGGCCCGGCGACCGACGCCAGGTAGGCTGCGATGACCGAAGTGTCACCGGATTGGATATCGGCCCCGTCCTTGCCCGCCATCCGGCGGATCGTGGCCAGCCAGCCAGCGTAGTCCTTCGCTTTTCCCAGCGCCCGCTCCGCGCCGTGGCAGTCAGTGCAGGATCGTTCAAACGCCGCCTGGCCTGCCGCGATGGCAGCTCCTTCCCGTGTGCTGTCGGGCTCCGGTGGAGGATCGGCCGGCTGCACCAAGGCCGCAGTCGTCTCCTCAAAACTGGCTGTCGCCGGCAGGACTGGTATCGTATCTTCCCATAACAAGGTTTGGCTTTCGCCGGTCCCTCCTTGGGCAATTGCTCCCCTGCATTCCAACAGCATGCACAGGGCCAGCCCCGCTAACATCCACCTTCCACTCGCGAACTTGCGCATCGTGACACCATTCGACTATCCAAATGAGCCGAGACTATGAAGCGCTTCGGCTGAAGTGGATGGATTCGACAATGATAAATGCTGCGCTGTTAAAGTCCTGTTGCTAGCTGCCGAATGCAATCATGAATCCGCGCATCGCGGCGGTCGCCGAGGGAAGACTTGGTCCGCGGTGACTCATCCTGATTGGGGGTGAGAAATCGTACAATGAGCGGAGATCAGCAATCTCCTCTCCAAACCCGCCCTCGCCATGATCCGTTACCACTCCTGCTATCCCTGGCATCGCGAGGAAGAATACGGCTATCTGCTCGACGACCACGACCGGCAGATGCTCCCCTGGGTCCGCAAGTTCAACCCCTACGATCTCTACTCCAAGTGCCCGAAGCGTCCCAACTGGCCGGAGCTTCAGCCGTATTACACGGGGCTGATTGAAAAGTACTTGCCGGGGAAGCTCAGGTGGTGATGTTGGATGGGGGGACTCACTCGGTAACTACGCTGTCTCTCCCGCCAGAACCCCCAGGACCAGTGCGGTCAATTTTGGCTCGGCGGCATTCGCGGTGGCGATGATTTTGGGGACATCGGCCGGTTCCAGGGCGTCGGGGAGACACATGTCGGTGACGATGGAGAAGCCGACGACCTTGAGGCCGCAGTGGACGGCGACGATGACCTCAGGGACCGTGCTCATACCGACGACGTCGGCCCCGATCATCCTGAGGAAGCGGTATTCAGCCCGCGTTTCCAGGTTCGGGCCCGCGACCGCGACGAAGACACCTTGGTGTGCGACGATGTTTTCGCGGCGGGCCACTTCCAAAGCCCGCTCGATCAGCCGGTGGCAATACGGCTCACACATGTCGGGGAAGCGTGGGCCGAGGCGGTCGTCGTTGATGCCGATGAGAGGGTTGGCTCCCATCAGGTTGATATGGTCCTCGATCATCATAATGTCCCCGCCGCGGAAATAGGGATTCATGCCGCCGCAGGCGTTGCTGACTACGAGCAGTTTGGCACCCAGCTCCCGCATGACCCGCACGGGGAGCGTAATCTGATCCAGCGGATATCCTTCGTACATGTGGAAGCGGCCTTCCATTGCCATCACCGGCAGTCCGCCGAGCGTGCCACAGACCAGCCGACCGCGGTGACTAGTGGCGGTGGAGCGGAGGAAATTCGGAATCTCCTCGTAGTCGAGAGCCGCTTCCACTTGGATATGCTGCACGAGATTCCCCAGGCCGGTCCCCAGGATGATGCCGGCGTGCGGCGAGCGTTTCCAGACCGAGCGGATTTTGTCGGCGGCGGCTTGGACTTTGTCGTAGAGACCGAGCATGGAAAGAGTAGTTGTAGGGGATAAGCAGTGGGCAGTAACAGCAGAGGAAAGAGTAATGTAATCCAAGCAGTGCCAGCAAGTGGACGACCATTTGCTTGATGCCAGCTTGAACCTAAATTAGGGTGGAAAGAGGAAGTGAAAGAGTGCGACAAACCTAGGTGGAGATTCCTGCGATGTCCCAAAGAATGCTCCTTTGTGCAATCACTCTGGCTTTGCTTGGTGGGAAATTCGCCGTGGCTCAGGAGGTTCTTCCAGCGCCGAAAGCGCCAGCGTCCAAACCGGCAGCGAGTGCCCCTGCCACGGAGGCGGAAGAGAGGGAATCGGAGCCAGTGGTGGTTGGCAACTTGGAGCATCAGGGCTGGGTTCTTTCGGGCTCGCGGGGAAGGCATTATTTCTTCGGCGGCCTGGCGGTGGCGGACTACACCTATCAAGGCGAGCGGCGGATCGTCTCGCTCCAGCAGGAAGAGCCGACGCTGCTTCCCAAGCCGGATGCCCATTTTCTTTATTACCGCGAGCTGCAAAGCGGCAGTCGCTGGGCCGTCGCCCGTGAGCCGCTGTCAGACGGAATGTATGTCATCTTCCACCAGCCGAAAGGGAGCGAGAAATCGGCGGACCCCAAGAAATCCTGGAAGGAGTTTCAGCGGGCTCGGTTGGAGTGGAAGAAGAGTGATGGGGCGTGGAAATCGCGCTAATGGCCGGCTGATAAGTGAAATCGCTGTACAGTGCGCGTCTGGCGCGGGATACTGGGGACGCTGCTCCGCCGCCTCTCTTCCGCTGGATGAGTTTCACCATGACTCAGTCTGATTCTCGCATTGCCGTTTACACTGGGTCGTTTGACCCGATTACGCTCGGGCATCTCAACGTCATTCAGCGGAGCGCCCGTCTGGTCGACAAGCTGTATGTCGGCATCGGCCTGAACGTGGAAAAATCCGCGATGTTTTCCACCGAGGAGAAGCTGGACCTGGTGACGCGGGCGACCGCACAGTTCAAGAATGTGGAGGTGCGGGTGTTCTCCGGCCTGGCCGTGCAGTTCGTGCGGGACTGCGGAGCCCGGGTGATGATTCGCGGCGTCCGCCCCCTGACCGATCTGGCGGGCGAGTTCACGATGATGATGGCCAACCGCCATCTCGACCCCGGCATTGAAACGGTCTTTCTGATGGCGGACGAGGAATTCGCCCACGTCAGCAGCACGTTGATCAAGCAGATTGCCGCGCTCGCCAGCGACGAGATGCTGGCCCGGTTCGTGCCACGGGAGATTATTCCGGCGCTGCGAAGCCATCTGCCAAAGTAGGCAGCGAGTCCTTTCGCGAGCCAGCACTGTTGAGCTTGAATCCGCTCACAGATCTTTGCTCGATCGAAGTCCGCACTTGGGGCGCGCCACGGAGTGGCGGCCTGCTTTATTCAAACCAGCTCTTCAACTTGAGGATGTGTTTTTCAAAGAGGTGCCAACTGGCGACGGCAGCAGCGATCGTGAGGGCCGACATGAGCGCGAGATAGGCGATCTTTGCCAGAATCTGGCTGCCGAGGTGTTGTTGGAGAATTTCCACGCTCAGCCAGGTTGCGACCAGCGGTATGAGCAAATTCTGAAAGACATACATTCCGTAGCTGTACTTGCCAAAGAAGCGAAGCAGCGGGGAGTTCCAGAGCTTGCCCCACAGGCCCTCTTTCGATGCGGTGAGAGCCAGCAGAATCGTCGCGGCAAAGAAGACGGCGAAGAGTAGTTCGGGAATTGCCAATAGCCGTTTGTGCAGAAGCGAGATGGGCAGCAGCACGGCTGCCAGAAAGACGGCTCCGGCAATCGCCCACGGATAGAGGGCTTTCACTCCGCCGGGACCGCGAACCGCGAGAGCCAGAAGTCCCCCCATCGCGAGAGCATCCATCCGTAGCAGCGTGAAGGTTTCGGCGGCTACGTCGTTTCCGCCACCAAGTAGCCAGACGGTCCGTGCAATAGCCGCAATGCCAACAATACTGCCGCAGGCGATCATCGCCGTCCGCCGCGAACAGCAGTAAATGACGAGGGGCCAGAAGAGGTAAAAATGTTCTTCTACCGCCAAGGACCAGAAGTGATTGAACGAACCCAGGCACCACTCCCCGCGAAGCGATTGCAACACATTTGCGCCGTAAAGCCACAGCCAGCTCTGGTGCTCATGGGCCTGCGGAAGGAGCCGCATGGTACTGACTCCGACGAGCGGAGGCAGCACGAGCGCGACTGCGAGGACGGCGTAATACAGCGGAAATATCCGCAGCGTCCGCCGCATGTAGAAGTTGCGGAAGAAGTGCGGTTTTTGCTTCGCGTCAAACAGGATACCCGTAATCAAAAAACCAGACAGCACAAAGAACAGATCGACGCCGCGAAAGCCGAGGCTGAAGACGTGCGAAAGGGCATCGGTCGGCACGACCTCGCCCACCGGCCGCTCCCAAAAGCGGTAGCCCGTCACGAGCAAGATAGCCAGGCCGCGAATGGCGTCGAGGGCGGGGACGTGCCCTTTGAGATTGGGCTCATCGCGCAGCGTGGCCAGGGCGGTGATTCGAGCGGATACGTGGCGTGACAACCGGGAAAGCGCGGGGAGCATCCGCAAGCATAGTTCGGCGCGAGGGGGTCGGGAGTCTTTGCCGCCATCGACTGTCAGTTTCGCCAAGTTATTGGCGGCAAAGACTCCCGACCCCTTCTGGTCTAACCCTCAAGACCCGCAATTGCCGCAAAATCCTTCTTCAGCGATTGATAGAGCTGCTGATAGAGCGGAAATCCCCGGTCGTAGAATTTGGAGGCTGCTGTGTCGAGTGGCGTGGTTTTCACGGGGAAAATAGTGGCTTCGCAGGCCTGTTCAATACTGTCAAATTCACCGGCTCCGACCGCGGCCAGCAGAGCGACGCCGTAGGCGGGGCCTTGTTCGGCGTTGATGGTGACAACATCCTGTCCAAACACATCCGCCTGAATTTGCCGCCAGAGTTGCGACTTCGAGCCGCCGCCGGAGGCCCGTATTTCCGCGACGGGAACTTTTAGCGACTTGATGATCTCCAAACTATCACGCATTGCGTAGCCGACCCCTTCCATGACCGAGCGAGCGAGGTGCCCTCGTTCATGCTTGAGCGTCAGGCCGATGAAGCAGCCGCGGGCTCGGGAATCGGCGTGAGGAGTTCGCTCGCCGGCGAGATAGGGGAGGAAGAAAAGCCCCTCGCTCCCCGTGGGCACGGCACCAGCTTCCTTGGTAAGGGTGCCAAAGGACCGTTTTTTCTGGGTGGCGAAGAGCTCGCGGCAGACTTTCTCCGTGAACCACTGCAGCGCTCCACCACCAGTCAAACTGACTCCCATCATGTGCCACTGGCCATGCACGGCGTGACAAAACGTATGCAGCCGACCCAGCGGGTCGAGTTGCATCTTATCGCTATGCACGAACATGATGCCGCTGGTGCCGATGGAAGTGGAGAGGATACCGGATTTGACGACGCCCGTTCCCACGGCGTTTGCCGCACAGTCTCCCGCGCCGCCCACCACGACGCAGCGGGGCGATAGGCCGAGCTCGGCGGCCGCCTCTTTCGTGAGATTTCCCGTGATCTCTTCCGATTCGTAACATTTCGCCAACAAGCTCTCATCCAGTTCCAGTGCGGAGAGGAGCTTTTTTGACCAAGTTCGCTTGGCGACATCGAGCAGCAGCATGCCGCTGGCGTCGCTGACATCCGTGGCAAATTCGCCGGTCATCCGCCGGCGAACGTCGTCTTTGGGAAGCAACACCTTCTTGAGCCGATCGAAATTCGCGGGCTCCTTGTTCCGCAGCCACAAAATCTTCGGCGCAGTGAAGCCGGTCAGGGCCGGATTGGCAACCATCTGGATGAGTTTCTGTCGACCGCCGGCACGGGCCTCGATTTCGTCGCATTCGTCCGCGGTCCGCTGATCGTTCCAGAGGAGCGCAGGGCGAATGATCTGGCTTTCCTTATCGAGAAAGACCGAGCCGTGCATCTGACCAGACAGACCAATGGCCTTCACATCAGCCGCTTTCAGCCTCGCCTTCTTCATCACCGCACGAACGGTGGCGACGGTGGCTGTCCACCAATCGTCCGGATTCTGCTCGGTCCAAAGAGCCTTCGGGGAATGTAGCCGGTACTTTTTGGTGGCCTCGGCCAGAATCTTTCCAGCCGAGTTCATCACCAGCGTCTTGGTGCCCGAGGTGCCGACGTCTATGCCAAGGTAGTAGCTCATGGGGAGAAGGTGTCAGGTGTCAGGGATCAGGGGAAGTGACGAGTTTACACTCTCTACTTTGAACTTTGAACCTTGAGGCTTAAACTTTGAGCATGTCACGTCTTCCCCGCAGTCCGGAATTGATGAACCGTGGAGATACCGCGCTGCTCGTGGTCGATGTCCAGGGCAAACTGGTGCAGCTCATCCCCGGGAATGAGCAACTGGTCTGGAACATCGGCCGGCTGATTGACGGGGCAAAGATCCTGGGGCTGCCTGTACTGGCGACGGAACAGTATCCCAAGGGGCTGGGGCCGACTTCGCCAGCATTGGGCGAAAAGCTGGGAAATATCCCCGCCAAGATGGCATTCAGTTGCGGGGAATGCGGCGAGCTGTTTGAGGAACTGGGACAAAAGGGAATTCACCGCATTCTGATTTGCGGCATTGAGGCCCACGTCTGTGTGCAGCAAACGGTGCATGACCTGCTGGCGGCGGGCTTTCGGGTTTATCTGGCTGTCGATGCTATCGGCGCTCGCGGCCGGATCGACTATGAAACCGCGCTTCGGCGGATGGACTCGGCCGGAGCCACGCTGACCACCGTCGAAGCGGCTCTGTTCGAATGGTGCGACGTCGCCGGCACTCCGGAGTTCAAACAGATCAGCAATCTCGTCAAACAGCCGCCGCCAATTTAGGCACCGATTCTCGTCGCGGCAGAGTTACGAGAACTGTTTTCCGGTCAGTCTTTCATACGCTTCCACGTACTTTTCCCGCGTACGAACGACCACCTCTTTCGGCAACTTCGGAGGGGGGCTGCTTTTGTCCCAGCCCGTGGTTTCCAGCCAATCACGGACAAATTGCTTGTCATAGGACGGCTGCGCCTGCCCCGGCTGATATCGGTCAGCGGGCCAGAAACGGCTGCTGTCGGGAGTGAGGACTTCGTCGATGAGAATGAGATTCCCATCGTGCCAGCCCCATTCAAACTTGGTATCGGCGATGAGAATGCCGCGACTGCGGGCATACTCGCGAGCCCGCGAGTAGACATCCAGGCTGCGGCGACGCAGCGCATGAGCCACGTCATCGCCCACAATCTCGACCATCTTCTCAAAGGAGACATTGATGTCGTGGCCAGTCTCTTCTTTGGTCGCCGGTGTGAAAATTGGCTCGGGCAACTGCGAGCACTGCACCAGCCCCGGCGGCAATTCAATGCCGCACACCTGGCCGCTGGCCTTGTACTCCTTCCACCCGGATCCATCGAGATAGCCGCGGACGACGCATTCGATGGGGACAACCTGAGCCTTGCGGACAATCATGCTCCGCCCGACTAACTCCTCGCGATTGACTTCCGCCGGCAGTTTCAAGTTGCTCAGATCTTGGGAAATGACATGATTAGACACACCCAGAAGGTCAAACCAAAAAGCGCTGATCTGGGTGAGGATCCGCCCCTTATCGGGAATTCCATTGGGCATCACCCAATCGAAGGCGCTGATCCGATCCGTGGCGATCAAAAGAAGTCGGTCTCCCAGGTCATAGACATCGCGGACTTTGCCGCGGCGCACGGGAAACGGGAGGTTGCTGGCTAAGAAGTCGGACATTTTCGGCCAATCCCTGTTAATCTGAGACAACACCGCTTTTTTGAGGCAACACTTTCCTCGCCGTGGCACAATATACCAAAGGGGAGTGAAGTGGGGCGAATTGTTCGCCGTTGAAGTGTGGCGTCCCCTCGGTTAGACTCCCAAATCCAATTCTTTGCCCGGTCGGCGTCTCATCTCATGGGTCAATTCGCTTTCCTCGTCCCCCGTCCGGACCGCCTGGCGCCGGATGCGGTGCAGTGCGCCTACCTGGCGAGCATCGACGGCATTCCTTGGGAATGTACGATCGCGTGGGACGACGGCATGCTGACGATTGAACGGGACGCGCGCGAATCGGGCAATCTTTACTTTTGCTGGAATGTGCCGGGGCGCGGACGGGTGATGCTCTGCAGCGGCAGTTTGATGGAGCGGGACCGGCCCTATAATCTGCCGGTCGAACTGGCCCGCGGCACCATCAATCGCCTGCGCAACCAGGCCGCTGCCTGGCACGCCGCCGGCATGCTCATCTCCCCCAAGTTTGAGGAGCTCAATAGCCGCGCCACTCTGATCTTTGCCAAAGCCGCTATTGGACAACAACAGCCGGAGCGCGCCGCGGAACATTCCGAGGAGGCCATTCGCATCGGCCTCGAAGCGGCGGACCTGCTCGCCAACGATTACGCCGAGCAAGTTCTGGCAATCCGCCTCCGTGAACAGCCAAAACTAACTACCCTTCTGGCCGGACGATTGGACGGCATTCCGCACGGGGCCGCCGCGGATGCTTTTCTGGCGGCATTCAATGCGGCGGTGATCGTTCCCAACTGGCCAGAGATTGGCAGTTCGAGCGGCGAATGCAAATGGGACGACCTGGACCTGCAAGTGCAATGGTGTCGGGACCACGGCCTGCGGATTTGTCTGGGACCGTTGGTGCAGTTTGACCGCGGCAGCTTGCCGGACTGGTTATATCTCTGGGAGGGGGAGTTCGACGACATCAGCGAAAGTGTCCTCGGTTTCGCCGAAGGTGTCGTGCGGCGCTATGCCGGCAAGGTGCATCTTTGGAATTGTGCCGGCCGGATGAACGTGCCAGGGGTGATGGACCTGTCCGAAGAGCAGCGTTTGAAGTTGACCGTGGACGTGCTGGAAATGACTCGCCGGCTGGACGCCCGCACTCCGGCGATCGTCAGCTTTGACCAGCCTTGGGCCGAATACATCGCGGCTCAGGACCAGGAGTTGACTCCCCTGCATTTTGCCGACACCCTGGGCCGCAGCGATTTGGGAATGGCCGGCGTGGGGCTGGAGATCAACCTGGGCTATTCACCTCTCGGGACGCTGCCGCGGGACCTGCTGGAAATCAACCGCCAGATTGATCGCTGGAGCCAGCTCGGTCTGCCACTGGTAGTTTTCGTCACCATGCCCAGTGCCGAAACCAAGGATATGCTCGCGCGCACCGCCGGACTTCCCCTCCCCAGCCTGGTTGCCGGTGGCGTCAGCCCGCAGGCTCAGGCGGAGCTGATTGCAGTCCTTGTCCCGCTGCTCATTGCTCGCCAGCCGGTGCAAGCCGTCGTCTGGAACCAATGGCGCGACGACCTGCCGCACGATTTTCCTCATGGCGGCCTCTATGACACGATGGGCCAGCCTAAGCCAGGGCTGAAAAAACTGGTCGAGATTCGGCGACAGTATCTGAGCTAAAGTCTCCTCGCGGCGCATTTGCTACAATCGCCGCATGACCACTTTTGACCTTCTTCTGCGGCGTGGCACGGTAATCGACGGCACTCGCTCTCCGCGCTTCGTCGCGGATGTGGGCATCCTGGGGGACCAGATAGCGGCAGTTGGAAACTTGCAGGATGCTCGGGCCGCTCGGGTCATTGATGCCGGTGGCAAGATCGTCGCCCCGGGCTTCATCGACCTCCACAACCACAGCGACGGCTGGCTGCTGAAGCACGCCAACTTCCTGCCCAAGACGTCGCAAGGGTTCACCACGGAAGTTCTGATGGCGGACGGCATCTCGTATGCCCCCGTCGACAAGCTC
The DNA here is from genome assembly GCA_005778405.1 of Planctomycetaceae bacterium. GTDB lineage: Bacteria > Planctomycetota > Planctomycetia > Pirellulales > Pirellulaceae > SXOA01. The sequence continues at coordinate 1,880 of SXOA01000127.1, read as the reverse complement.
AATTGGCGGCAATGGTTCTATTACTTGCGTTCGCTCAACGGGTTGAAATTCGAGGACTACGAGGGCTGGGAGTCGCTCGCCGATTATATGCAGCTCCTCTCCGGCCGCACGGCGCAAAACGTCGCCACGCACGTCCCTTACGCCAACGTCCGCGCTCTCGCATGTGGATTCGGGCGAGCGGAGCCGGACGACTTTCAACTCCGCAGCATCGCGGCGGAAATTGTCAAAGGGATGGAAGCCGGTGCGGTCGGACTCTCGACGGGGCTCGACTACATCAGCCAGTGTTTTGCCGGAACCGACGAAATTGTCGCCGCCTGCAAAGCGATGGCGCCCTTTGGCGGACTCTACGTCACGCACATTCGGTACAAATCCGGCCTGCTGCCAGCGCTGAACGAAGCGGTGGATATTTGCCGCCGTGCTGGCGTGAAATTGCACGTCTCGCATCTCAAGGGTGGGACCGAGCAGGCAGTCCAGGAGGTGCTGAATTGGATTGACACCTACGCCCGCAAGGAGGTTGATTTCTCCTTCGACGTTTACCCGTATCAGCGCGGCAGCACGATGGTGAACTACCTGCTGCCGTACGAAGTCTGGGAGGATGGTCCCCTTGCCGCCATCGGTCGGATGAGCCGGCCAGAGCTGCTGGCCCGCTTCCGCACGGGGCTCGATGTCTATCGCCTGCCGCTCGACCGGGTTTACATCGCCTGGTCGGCATCCGGAGAAAATCAGCAGCACATCGGCAAGCTGCTCGTCGACTATGCCGCGGAGCTGGACACGCCGATTGAAGAAGCCCTTTACCATCTGCTGGTGGAGGACAGTCTGGCGACGCTCCTGGTGCTCGACGAAGGGAGCGACAAGCTGGTGAATCCGCTCCTCGCGCACGACCTGTACCTGATGGGAAGCGATGGGATTTATCATCCGGAGCCCTCGCGGCTGCATCCGCGGGTCTTTGGCTCCGCGGGAAGATTGCTCGGTCCGCTGGTGCGAGATGCCGGGCTGTTTCCGTTGGAAGATGCCGTCCACAAGCTCAGTGGCGGCCCGGCAAAGCGCTTTGGGCTCGCCGGCCGCGGTGTCATTCGTGAAGGAGCCTTTGCCGACTTCGTCGTCTTCGATCCCGTCGTCGTCGGCGACCGTGCCACCTACGAGCAGCCGCATCAGACCTGCGCGGGCGTTGAGTTCGTCGCGGTCAACGGCCAGATCATCATTGAGTCCGGCCAGCCGCACCACTTTTCGGGCGAACGCTGGAAACCGGCGAGCGGGGAACCGGGAAGATTTCTGCGGTATCAAGGGAGCGGCAAGCGGCCTGCGTAAGCTGGCCGGTCTCTCCGCGTACCTCACTCACTAGCGAAACCCTCGCTTCTCTTGGCTCACTTGCAACTCCTGATTCCGTTACGAGTTTAGAAACTTCAGATTCTCCTTGTCCGGTTTTGCGCGCCGATTGCGACTTTATAGGTAGGGGATTTGTGCGCGCCAAGATCCGCATCAGAGGGAATAAAAGGTGTCAGGAACCTTATATTGACGCGGTCGGGCCGATGCGATAGCTTATCGGGGCATGGGAAGACCATTGCGAGCGTCCGAAGGGGGCTGGGTGTATCATGTGCTCAATCGAGCCAACGCCCGGTTGCCGATTTTTGAAAAGTCCGAGGATTATGAGGCCTTTGAACGCATTCTCGCCGAAGGAGTCCTTCGTTACGACATGCGGCTGCTCGCTTATTGCCTGATGCCCAATCATTGGCATCTGCTGGTGTGGTCCAAGGGAGATGGGGATTTGTCGCGGTTCATGGCCTGGGTAACTTTGACGCACACGCAGCGCTGGCACGCGCACCGCCACTCGGCGGGAACGGGACACGTCTATCAGGGCCGCTTCAAATCGTTTCCCGTTC
>SXOA01000126.1 GCA_005778405.1 Planctomycetaceae bacterium | reverse complement strand
GTCCATCGCCGGCAGATCGTCGTGAATGAGGGAATAGGTGTGAATCATCTCCACGGCACAGCCGGCGGGAAGAGCCGCTGCTCGGTCACAACCGCAAGCTTCGCAGGCCATTAACACCAGCATCGGCCGCAGCCGTTTGCAGGGGGCGAGCAGGCTGTGGCGAATGGCCGCGGCAAGTTGCTGGGGGCAATCGGCGTCGAATTGCGTGTATCGCGCCAGGGCCTCATCCACCTCCTGCCGCAACAGCCGCGTGTGGGCGGAGAGGTCGAAGTCGCTAGAGGGGGTCATGCCGAGATTGTACCCAAGGTAGGCCGTCTCTCCGAGACGGTCGGGAGTAAACGTGGCACTACATGGCGAACGTTTCGCTAAAAGAGTTCTCTCGCGGCGCAATGTCAACTCTGGCACGTCTCGGAGAGACGGCCTACTCTTCATAATACGGCTGGGCAGCCGGCGTTTGGCAATTGGCGAGGACGTCGCGCTCCATCTGGCCAACGATTTGCTCGGCCAGGCGTTGCAGGGCTTCCTGCTGGGCGGTGGTGAGAGATTGGCCCCCTTCGGGGACGAAGTTCGCCTGCTGGCTGATGTTGAGCAGCAGCGGAGCAAAAGGGATGCGCCCGCCGCCGGAAATCAGGTCGCCGCGGCGATCGGCCCAGCTCATCTGGACGAAGAAGTCGGTCTCGTAATCCCGCACATCGTCGTTCCGGGTTTCCGAGAGGACCCGCTTGCTCTCCGAGGCGATGCGAACCGCCAGCACGCTGTCGGCTGAGGCGGCATCAACGACTTTGTACGGCGTTTTGAGCTCAATTTCCTTGACAAGCATTTCGGTCAGCCGCTCGCCAAGATGGCGGCGGTAACTATCGGACTGAACGACCGGCACATGCACGGTCGCGATATCCGGGCGATAGAGCGAGCGGTTGCCGAATTGCCAGCCTCCTGCGCAGCCGGGAAGCAGCAGTAAGCAGAAGGCGGTAAGCAGTAGGCAGAAGGCAGACGGCAGACGGCGGTAGAGAGTTAGAAATGACATGCTTTCGGCGTAGGGCAGGCTGTGCCTGCCTCATACATTTCGCAAGGTAGGCACTGCCTGCCCTACTTACTCCTCGTGCGAGGCGGTGCGGGCAGTGGCGTCGCCGTCGTCGCCGGGGATCTCTTTCTTGGCGGCGTCGACCATTGGCTGGATTTTGTCGCTGGTGGGAATCAGTTTCACAAGCCACTCCATCTTCTGCGCGGGAACAGCCGGGAGTCCGTCAATTTCTCCCAAACGCGAACCGGCTCGCTGCGCAAACTGCGTGTCGTCGTATTCCTTGGCGATTCGCGAGTAATAGTGTCCGGCAGCCCGGTATTCCTTGCGGCGATCGTAATATTCAGCCCAGTGGAAGAGTTTCTCCGCTTTGCGATAACGAATCTCCGCGGCGGCCCGTTCCAGATACTCTCGTTCCTGTTCCGCTTCTTGCGGATAGGCCCGCCACATGGTCTTGATCAGCTTCTCCCCTTCGTCCAGCGCGGAGACGGAATACTCTGGCCCAATGTAGGTCTTCATCTTGGCCTTGAGGCCGAGAAAGTGAGCCAGGAATTGATGTTCACTGGCGGGATAGGCGACCCGCAAATCCGTGTAGCATTCATCGGCCTTGTAGAACTTGCCGGCGGCAAAGGCCTCATTTCCCAAGGCGAGCGTGGCATCGTCGGCCAGCTTGCCTCCCGGGTCGTCAACGGTCCGCATTTTTTCAAAGATCCGCAAGCTATGTCCCTTCGTGTCGCGCCAGGGACGTTCCTGATTGAAGAGGTTGACGGAGTAAAACGACTCCGGCTCTTTCTTCCCCAGGTCCAACCAGTACTTGGCGATGGCGTAGCGGCGTTTTTCGACCTCATCCAGATAACGATTGTTGGGATAGGCCTTTATCAACTTCTCGTATGCGCGGTTGGATTCCCAGTAATAATCAGCCTGGAAGTAGGCTTCGCCTGCCATGTAGAGGCTCTCTTGCTCGAGGGCCGAGCTCGGAAATCGCTCGGCAGCTACGAGGTATTTGCGGGCTGCTTCGAGAAAGAGCCGCTGCCGTTCGTCGCCGACGGGGAGCGCGCCGGCTTGGTGGAAAATGGCATCGGCTTCGTCGAACGATTTTTTCGCTACTTTTTTGTTGGGGGCCTCGTTGGTGATCCGTTTGACGGTCTTGCCAATATTGTCCGGATACAAGTCCTCGAGGCCAAACCCCGATTTTTGTTCTCCCTCCTCGGATTCAAAGGAAGCCTGGTCGATATCCGAACGAGAAACAACGGCGGATGGCGCGGCTGCCTCCGGCTGAAAAATTCGGCAGCCGGGGGCTACGGCCAGAACCGCAAGAGCGGCGAGCAAGAGGCAGTTCAGGTTGAGCAGTCGGCCGGACATCCGTGTCCTCAATTAAAGTGGGGTAGGCTTCCAGCCTGCCCAAATCAAACCAGCGTTTTCAAATAATCGTGCATCTTCGGCTTGTGGCCGAGGAGGTGAGCGAGGTAGCCGCTGAGGACGCCTCGCAGCTCACCGCGCACTTTCGGTTCCAGCTCCATCAGTTCCGCGTGTTCGTTCTCTTCCGTCAATTTTCGCATCGCCACGAGCGCCGGAGCGCTGATGCTGACGACCTGCCGCTGGCCTGGCCGGCAGTTCGCGCACAGGACTCCACCCACCACCAGACCGAAGGCAACTCGCCCCACTGCCTCCACCGAATTGCCGCATCCGACGCAGTCGTGCAAGCTCGGCAAGTGCCCGAGTAGCCGCAACGCCGTCAGCTCAAAGTCCAGCACTGTGGGCGCCACGGGGGCGTCGCTTTCGAGCCTGAGCAGCGCGGCGTCCGCGGCGGAGAACAAGTCCGCGTGCGGGTCGCCTTCGTCGGTCAGTTCAGTGAGCAACTCCGCCACGTAGTAACCCGCGTAGAGCCGGGACAAATCGCGAGTCGCCCCACGGAACCTCCGCTCGAGTTTGGCCTCGGTCAGCAGGTCCAGGGCGTCGGACGATTTGTGGAGGAACACTATGCGAATGACCGCCAGGAGGTCAAGAGCAGACTCAAACGGCCCCTTGGGGCGGCGGGCACCCTTGGCCAGCGCGCTAATCTTGCCGAACTTCTCGGTGAACAGCGTCGTCACCACGCTGGTTTCGCTGAACTCGATGGTCCGCAGAACGATTGCTAGCGACTTTTCAGCGGACATCCTCTCTCCCGAGCCTGCTTACACAAGGCTGAAGCGCAAGCGAAGGAAAGTACGGCCAGTGAGTTCGGGAATAATCGCCATAACACGCGAGCAGCGCTTTCCTTCGCTCGCGCTTCAGGCTTGTGTCCGCCGAGTTAACCTACTTCGCCGGCAATTCCTTGATGTAGATATTGCGGAAGTACAGCGTGTTGCCGTGGTTCTGCAGCTCGATCTGGCCAGTGGGATAGCAAGGTTTGTCCCGTTCCCAATAGTTTTCCAGCGTGACGTCATTCACGATCTTTTTGCCGTTAAGGTGAATCGTCACTTTGTCGCCGACCATCTTGATGTGGAACGTGTTCCATTCGCCGATGGGATTGTCCGCATTCACGTCGGGGAAGCGGGGGTTCTTCTGGTTGTTCCACAGGCTGCCGGAGCCTTTGTCCGCGCCGTTAGGCTTTTGAGCCGGATCGGAGGGATCCCAAATCTGCACCTGGGGAATGCCGCGGAGGTAAATCCCGCTGTCCCCCTTCGGCTTGATCTTCCAGTCGCAGTAGAACTCAAAATCGGCATAGTCCTTGGCAGTGCAGAGGCTGTCCCCCTTGCCGTCGAAAGTCAGAACACCGTCCACCACGCTCCAATGATCATGGGCCTTTTTATCCGCCGCTTCCTGAGCCTTGGCGAGATCATCCGTCTTCATCTCTTTGCGGGATTTGGGATTGCCGACCAGACCTTTCCAGCCACTCAAGTCTTTGCCATTGAAGAGGGCGGTAAAACCTTCAGGCGGCGTGTTCAGGGGTTTGTCTTCGGCAATGGCCGTCGAGATTGCCAATGTGCAAAGGATGGCGGGAAGCAGCAGGCGTTTCATGGTGGGCTCCGTTCAGGGATGGGAGAGTTGGGAGCCCGAATTGTAGCCTGATTCGCGACGGGTCCGAAACGGGTTGGTGGTGGATTTCGCCGCGGCTCGCTACGATGCATCCATGGCTGACGAACTTCCCTGGTATCGCGACGGACTGCAATTCACCTGTTCGCAGTGCGGCGATTGTTGCACGGGTGCGCCGGGTTATGTCTGGGTGAATAATGAAGAAATCGTGGCATTGGCCGCACTCGTCGAAAATGGGGACGCCGAAGCCTTCGAGGACAAGTACGTCCGCCGCGTCGGTGCCCGCAAGAGCCTGAAGGAGTTCTCTGACGGGGCCTGCGTTTTTTTTGATACGACGGCTCGCAAATGTACCGTCTATTCCGCCCGCCCCCGCCAGTGCCGCACCTGGCCCTTCTGGGACTCGAACGTGAAAACCGAAGCCGACTGGAAATACACCTGCGGCGTCTGCCCCGGCAGTGGAAAGGGGCAAATGCACTCCCTGCAGCAGATTGAAGAGCAACGACAGGTGATGAAAGTCTGAGGGAATGACGAAATTCGAATGGCGAATGACGAATTGGGTCGGCTCATTCGTCATTCGAGCTTCGTCATTCAGTACGCCCCCCCGTCTTAGCTACCGACCCGTCCGTCTGGGAGAAATCTGACGATTCTTTCGATTTGCTGAAGATTGCCGGTTGTAGCGACGATAATGGGGAACGTCCGCTTGGTCTGGCATCGTCAGACGGGGCGGATTCACCATCGACATTTCAGGGGTTACGACGACTGAGCTTGACTCTAGTGCTTGCGGCATCTACACTTGGGACGTTGGCAGCATTTTCTGTAAATGCCGTCATTTTGCCCAAACGCAAGCTCCCGGGGAGGGCAGGCCGTGACCAAAAAAGAGATCGTGAAGACGATTTCCGAAGCGATTGGGATGACCCAGTTGAAGACGAAGGAGATCGTCCAAAATACGTTTGACGCCATCGTGGAAACGCTGGTCGAAGAACGGCGGATTGAACTGCGGAATTTTGGTGTGTTTGAAGTGAAGGAGCGAGCGGCTCGCAAGGCACGCAATCCACGGACCGGCGAACGGGTGGATGTGCCCGCGAAAATGGTCGTAACCTTCAAGCCTGGCAAGGAGATGGAAGAAAAGGTTCGGCAACTGGATGCGGAGAAAAAGGCTCGGCAGGCGGCAGCGGCGAACGGCCAGCCCCCTGGTTCCTCAACTCCCACGCCGGCCGCGACTCCATCCCCTGGCTAGCTCGTAGGATGGGCTTCCCAGCCCGTCGGTTAATTTGACGGAAACACTTGGTCCGAGCCGGGTTAGGCGGATCAAAGACGGTCCTTCATGGAGGAAAGATCGATGCGTCGGCTCATTTTTGCTGCCTGCTGCCTGCTCGCCCTGTGTGGGAACGTCGGCTGCCTCTTGCCGATTTACAGCGGCGACCCGGCCATCCGCACCCGCCAGCTCATTTACACGTCCGAGGATCTGCGGCAAATCCGCCAGGAGTGGGAACGCATCTGGTTCCTGGATTCCCCCAGCCACCTCTCGCCGGCGCGAGTCCATGGCGGCGTGATTTAGCATACGGGTGCCACGTCCACGGCTTTGCGTGGGCGTGAAGCGGCTTGTCCGCTCTCGGCAGCCCCGTTACATTCGCGAGGGATGCCTCCTGCTCCTTCATTCCCCGCTGCGCCGGCCCTTCTTACCGCGGAACCCGACCTCCGCGTATCTCTCGGCCGCCTCGCGCTTCGCAACCCCATCCTCACCGCCTCTGGCACGTTCGGCTACGCGAGGGAGATGGAAAACCTGGTCGATTTCTCGCAGCTTGGCGGAATTCTGCCCAAGACGGTGACCAAGGCTCCGCGGATTGGCAACAAGCCGTGGCGGACGGTGGAAACCTGCGCCGGCCTGCTCAATTCGATTGGCCTGGACAACGACGGCATCGACGCATTCACCCTGCATCACCTGCCGTACCTCGCCACGCTTCCGACCGCGATCATTGTCAGCATCGCGGGAGCCAACCACGACGAGTTCGTGGAAATGGCCAAGCAGCTTGACGGTCTTCCCGGTGTGGCGGCGATCGAGCTCAATATCTCCTGCCCTAACGTGGCCCACGGCGTCGACTTCGGCGTCGATGCAGCTACTTGCGTGAAGCTGGTCACAGCCGTCCGCGCCGCAACGAAAACTCCGATCCTCGCCAAGCTCACCCCCAACGTCACCCGCATCGCCGACATCGCCCTCGCGGCGGCCGAAGCGGGTGCGGACGCAATCAGCCTGATCAACACGGTCCTGGGGATGGCCATCGACTGGAAAAAACGCCGCCCGCTGCTGGGCAACGTGATGGGGGGCCTCAGCGGTCCCGCCATCAAACCGATTGCCCTCCGCTGCGTGCATCAGGCATATCAGGTGCTCAAATCCAAGGGACTCTCGACTCCTCTCGTCGGCATCGGCGGCATCGCCACCGTCGACGACGTGATGGAGTTCCTCGTCGCAGGCGCGAGCGCCGTGCAAATTGGCACCGCGAACTATTACGATCCGACGGTAACGATGAAGTTGGTGGCGGCGCTGCCGGGTGCTCTGAAATCGCTTCGGGCGAAGTCGATTGGTGAGGTTGTGGGAACGCTGAATACGTAGCCGCAGGCGGCCCGCCTGTGAGCTGACGCTGTGTTGCGGCTATAATTCGGGCTCACCCGAAAACGATCGAAGCCAACTCCGCCACAACCATCATGCGTGTCCTTTCCGGCATTCAACCGACCGGCCGAATCCACTGGGGAAATTACTTTGCCGCCATCCGGCAGTACATCGACCTGCAGCAAGGCAATGAGTCGTATTACTTCATCGCCAACCTGCACGCCCTGACGACGGTTCGCGAACCCAAAGTATTGCGGCAAAACACGCTCGACCTGGCCATCGATCTGCTGGCTCTGGGAGTTGATCCCGGCAAGGCCACGCTGTTCGTGCAGTCCGACGTGCCGGAAGTCAGCGAACTATGCTGGCTGCTGATGACCAGCACGCCGATGGGGCTGCTGGAACGCTGTCATGCTTACAAAGACAAGAAGGATAAAGGCATTCCCGCCGATGCCGGCCTGTTCACCTATCCCGTGCTGATGGCGGCTGACATCTTGGGCTACGACGCCGACGTGGTCCCCGTCGGTCAGGACCAGGTTCAGCACATCGAAGTCTGCCGCGATGTGGCCGACAAATTCAACCACGCCTTCGGCGAAGTCTTCATCCTCCCCAAGGCCAAGGTGCTCGATAACGCCGCCAAAGTGCCGGGGACTGACGGCGAGAAGATGTCCAAAAGCTACAACAACACCATCGAAGTTTTCGAGCCCCTCAAGGCGATGCGAAAAAAGGTGATGCGGATCGCCACCGACTCCCGCCCCATGGAGCAGCCCAAGGAGCCGGAAGGGGACCACCTGTTTCAACTTTATTCGTTGTTCGTGGACGACGCGAAGCGGGAGGAAATGGCCGCCCTCTACCGTCGCGGCGGCTTTGGCTATGGCCAGGTCAAAACGGCCCTGGCCGATGCTGCGGAGGCATTCTTCACCCCAGCTCACGCCAGGCGCGAAGAATATTCCGCCAATCCCAAGCGTGTGGAGGAGATATTGGCTGATGGTGCCAGCCGGGCGAGAAAGAAGGCGGGAGACGTGCTGAAGAGGGCGAAGAAGGCGAGCGGGCTGTAGTCGAGCCTTACTCGTCACCTACGAAACCGCGGAAAGAACCGGCCGGTTTTCGCCATGTATTCGCGATAGTCGTCTCCAAACCGCTGGATCAGGAATCGTTCTTCTTTCGGCGTCCGAATGGCCAGCAGGGCCAAAACCAGCACGCTGCTGACGCCGATGAACCAATTGGCAGTCAGCAATGTGACCGACGCCATCAGCAGCGCCGCCGTCACGTAGAATGGATGGCGCACCCAGCGGTACGGGCCGTTCGTGACCAGAGTCGCCGCGGCCCTGGTCACCACTGTGTCGGTGAGATTCTTGCCCAGGCTGGTCATTGTCCAGTACATCAGGAACGAACTTGCTACTCCCACCGCGACTCCAAGCCACCTCAGCCACAACGGTAGCGGCAGGGCCGCCCACTGAAATGAAGTGGGAGACACCAGGTAACCGAAAGTGGCAATCCACAGGCACAGCCCCGCCAGCCGCAGCACAATCGCGAAGGCGTACCCCTCCTCTTTGTGCGAAATCTTCTCGCCCGATGCCGCCGCCCGCAGTCGATGATAGATGCCAACAGACATCGTGAGGGCGATCACGACGACGAGCGAGATTCGAAAGGGGGTTTCGTGGGGCATTCCCTCATCCGTTCTAGCGATCAGTCATAGAACACGGCCAGCCAAATCGTCGGCTCAGCGGGCGTCGTCCAATCGACCCGATGTTTCTGGTGTGCGGGGATATTGACCCAATCCCCCGGCTGGAACTCCCGCACTTCCTGCGGGAATCGCAGCCGGGCCGCCCCCTGCATCAAAAGCACCCATTCGTTCTGATCCTGGTCGTACCAAAACCCAGCGGGAGAGGCGTGCCCCTGAGAGACGATGCGCTCGATGCGGATGGCCTTCGCTTGAACAATCGACTCGGTGAGCTCCCGCGGAAGCGAGGCGGGGATGGAGGAGAAGAGGTTCATTTTCGCGAGTGAATTGGCAAAGGGGAGCTCACCCTCCCTTGAATGATAACAAGGGTCGCAGTTGGCGGTCGATGCGGGTGAGCTCGCGCTGGGCGCGCATCACGGAGCCGATGTCTTTGTAAGCGGAAGGGGCCTCGTCGCATAGCGCGTTGGACAAGCGAGGGTCATACCAGACCCCGTCCATCTCACGTTCCAATTGCCGCTGCGAGATCCGCTGCCGGGCCTCACCCCGGCTCAGGGCGCGACCAGCTCCGTGAGAGCTGGAACAAAGAGCCCCTTCGCATCCACGTCCGGTAACGTGGTAACTGGCCGTACCCATGGAACCGGGAATGATGCCAGGAAGCTCTGCGGTTGCGGGCAGAGCTCCCTTACGATGCACCCACCAATCCTGTCCGAAATGTGCTTCTCGTTGCACATGGTTGTGATGGCAATGAATAAGGCCGTTCCGGTTGGCTGGGATACGGAATAAATTCCAAGCCAATTCGCAAATCGCCTCGATCATTGCCAGTCGATTTGCCTGGGCATAGGCGATGGCCCAGGTGGCATCGGCAAGGTAGGCGCGGCCGGCGTCACTTGCCGCGTCAATGGATGCGAGTGCGCTTGCGGGCCGGCCTGCGCCTGCAATCGCCAGATGATGCTGAGTAATTGCCTGCCCCATCCCGCGCGAGCCGCTGTGCAGCATCAGCCAGAGGCTGCCCTCGTCATCGGCTTGGAACTCGGCGAAGTGGTTGCCGCGACCTAGTGTGCCGAGTTGTACCAGTCCGTCCCGCGATTTACGTCTTTCGAGGCGGGAATGACTGAGCGGTTGATCCGAAAGATGCGCAGGAAGCTCCGGCGGCATCGTTTTCCGCGGATGGCGCATGGCGGGGATGCAAGCTTGCAGTCCTTTCAGGAGCGTCGCTGCCGCGGCAGCATCACGTAGCACATCAGCATCAGCGTCAAATGGGAGTGCCGCCATTCCACAGCCGATGTCGCCACCCACCGCTGCCGGGTAAATGAGCCGGCGCGTGGCGACGGCGAGGCCGACGCAGACGTCGCCAGACAAATGCACATCCGGCATCACCGCAATGTGCTGGATGTCCTCGGCAACGGCGAGACGCTCGATCGAGCGTCTCACGTCACTCGGTAGCGGCTCGGCCAGCCAGCGGTGAATCTGGGCTTCAGGTCGTTTTTCGTTCATGCGTCACTTGCCTTCCCCTCGATGTGTGGCAGGAACTGAAACGTCAGTCGCGGCGCGCGCTTTCGCGAAATTGCCGCGGCAACTTCCATGCGGAGGCGTCCGCCGGCGGCGCGCAGCGCTGCCATGACCTCGTGCGCTTCTTGCAATGGACTGCCGGAAGCGGGGGTTAGCAGCACCAGCAGTTGCGATGCATCCGGAGCCGGCGTCACTTCCGCGACGAGCAGGTTTTGCAGGATTTCATCGCCACATTCGCCGGAAAGGACCAGGCTGAGCGTGTCCGCCACCTGGCTGCAAAGCTGCAGGGCCTTCCGGCCGGTCTTTGTCAATTGTTTGGGTTTTCGAAAGAACTCTTTGGGGTCCTGCCCGTCGTCGCTATGCAGCTCGGCGGCCAGGGACTTTGACTGAAACGATTGCTTGTTGGATTTCATGGTCTTTTTGGATAGGGTGAGAAGCTTAGCCCGCGCGTCCACGCGGGGATTTGGCAAGGCAAATGGAGAGAGTTGAGCAATGCACGCCCAAGGACGAACGAGTACGTCGATGTGGGCGTAGGTCGTTCAGGACCGTTCGGAATTAAGCCGCAAGATGGCAGGCCGCCGCCTGCCGCGGTAAGAAGGAGCCTCAGGACAAACCGCTCACGCTGTTTACCAGCGGGGGATTGGCAACGGCTCTATTGGACCGAACTTAGGAATGCGGGTTTCACGGCAAGGCTCCTTAAGCATGGGTTGCCAGGACAATGGGACGCTTCGATGGAGGCAAGACACTCTCCGCTGACCAAGGTTCGCCGGAAAAACATCTTCTACGGCGGCAGCATAATGGTCACGGCCCGTTTCGGGCAGGTGTCGAGGGAGCCGGAGGTGGCACCGATGGCGACGTTGATGTCGACCGGCTTGCCCCGGTTGTCCGCCAGCCGGCGGTAGAAGGCGCTTTGGGTTTCGTCGAAATAAATGACCTCTCCTTTGCGGATGCCGGCTCGGTCGGCAATGCCGCCGCTGGAGACGGTCATGACGTAGAGCGCGTTGTAAGTCGCATCTTTGCCGTAAACCTCGGTCGAGCGGGTGCGAATGCCCAGGTCGGTTTCCAGGAGCACCGCCAGTTGCATCTCACCGGCGATGTACCAGGCCGCCGTCCCGCCGCCCGCGAAGAGAGTCCCCAGAAACAAGATCCCAATCGCCAGGACCAGGCGGATGCCGTAATAGTCCAACTTTTTCATGTGGGGTGAACGACCGCCGATGAGGAACACGGCGACGAGCATCATGACGGCAAGGGCCACCAGGCAGGCGCTCAAGCCGAAGACGAGCCCGCCAACAACCGTCAGATACCGCATCAAAGCGAACTGCACGCAGCAAACCGCCATCAGCCCCAGCAGGGCCTTCAATCCGAATTGCCAGGGGGAAGGGGCCGGGGGAACAATGGTGGCCACGACCGGGATTGGCGGGGCGGCCGTTTCGGGCGGAGCGGCAGTAAACACAGCGTCGGCCATAGTAGGGATATCAAGTTTGCTCTGAATGACGAATGACGAATTCCGAATGACGAATTGAGGCGGAACTATCGACTGGCTCTCATTCGTCATTCGTCATTCGAGCTTCGTCATTTCCTACTTCATATTCATACTCATCAGAAACTCCGCATTCGTCTTCGTCTTCATCAATTGCCGCGTCAACAGGTCCATGGCATCAGGCGGGTTCATGTCGGCCAGGACGCGGCGCATGATGCAGACCCGGCGGTGCTCGTCAGCGTCCATCAGCATCTCTTCCCGCCGCGTACCGCTCTTGTTGATGTCGATGGCGGGCCAGATCCGCTTATCGACCAGCTTGCGGTCGAGGCAGATTTCGAGGTTGCCGGTCCCTTTGAATTCCTCAAAAATGACGTCGTCCATCTTGCTGCCGGTTTCGACGAGGGCAGTGGCCAGAATGGTCAGCGAGCCCCCTTCTTCCACCTTGCGGGCCGAGCCAAAGAACCGCTTGGGCATTGTTAATGCGTTGGCATCCAGGCCGCCGGTCAGCAGTTTGCCGGACTGCGGGCATTCCGCGTTCCAGGCTCGTGCCAGCCGGGTGATGGAGTCGAGGAAGATGATGACGTCGAGGCCGCATTCCACTAGCCGCTTCGCCTTTTCCAGCACCATCTGGGCGACGGCCACATGGCGGGAAGTCGGTTCGTCGAAGGTGGAGCTGATGACCTCGCAGTTGCGGCCTTTCACCTGCCGCTCCATATCGGTCACTTCCTCGGGCCGCTCATCGACAAGCAGCATGATGACGTAGGCTTCGGGAAAATTCTTGAGAGCTGCCTTGGCCATCCTTTGCATCAAGATGGTTTTTCCGGCTCGCGGCGGACTGACGATCAGCCCGCGCTGCCCAAAGCCGATGGGAGTGACCAGGTCCACGACGCGGGTGTTGACATCTTCGGCGTCGTGCTCCATCGTGATCCGCTTATCGGGATGCAGCGGCGTGAGCTCGTCGAAAATGACGCGGCCGGGAGCCAGCGTGGGATCCTGATAGTTGATCGCTTCCACCCGGAGCAAGGCAAAGTAGCGTTCGTTCTCCTTCGGCGGCCGAATCTGTCCACTGACAGTGACGCCGGTTCGCAGGCCAAAGCGGCGGATCTGGCTGGGAGAGACGTAGATATCGTCCGGGCAAGAGAGGTAGTGATAGTCCGGGCTGCGAAGAAACCCAAAGCCGTCGGGTAGGATCTCCAGCGTTCCCTCGCCGAACATCAGGCCGTCCAGCTTCACCCGCTCCTTGAGGATCTTGAAGATCAGGTCCTGTTTTTTCAGGCCCATGCACTCGGGTATGTCTTGGGCCTTCGCCAGCTCCATGAGCTGGCTGATGGTCATCCGCTGCAGCTCGGTGACGTGGAAATCGTTGGGAGTGAGAGTCGCGAAGCGGGCATCCGCTTCCGCCAGGTCTCCCCGGTCCACCAGGTCGGCGATTTCCTCCGCCAGTGACAACGGTTCACCCTCGTCCTCGAGCTCCTTGATGCGCTCCAGGTGCTCCGGAGACAGGTTCGGCTCAAGGTCGGCCGGGGAAGAATGACTGGCGTCATCCTTCTTGTCCTTGGGGACGGGCGTGCGGAAACTCTTGAAGCTTGGCATGAGAGGCTCCCAAGATTGAACCTGGGGCGCGCGAATGGCGCTTGGGTAGGTGGGGTGAGGAAAAGCAGGGGGAACAAACAAGCAGGCAGAATCGCCGGCGAATTTGCGGGTGGCCGGTAAAGGCCGGAGGAAGGAAAGCTTCTTCCATTATGCGCGCCGGGAGACGCGGGGGAAGAGGAAAGGGAAGAATTTGCTACTGCCGAGGAAATTCAGCCGCTAGGAGTCAACTGTCGTTCCTAATCGTAATCTTGCTCTTAAACTTAATCCAAATCGTCGTCCTCCATCTGTCAGCAGCCGCGAAAACTCAGTGGATTAAGATTAAAAGTAGGAAGCTCAGTTTGTGTCCATTTCATTCCCCGAATCTGCTCTTACACTTCACCACGGAACGGCTGTTGTCCAGGTTAGCGAGGCGCGAATGGATCGAGCCGAATTTGAAGCAGATCGGCTCGCCATATCGCAAGTCTTTGCGCTCAAACAGGTTACGATGTGTTTTGCACCGCTACTGCGAACTCCAGCACCAAGTTATAATCAACACCTGCGAATACCCTTAGGCTTGCGGCAACTTCCGCAGCCTTGATCCTCTGGGCCAGGACGAACTTTCCTGAGAGCGCAGCATCCGCCCCACTAACCCGGCCTGAAATTGTCCCGGGTTTCCTTGAACCTTTGCCGGTCCTACGACCTGAGCATTCTGGCTGCGCTTGCTTCACATCCACCATGAACGCTGACCAAGACCCCGCAACCAGCGGCAGTTCGTTGCCGCCGGACCCGCCGATTACCACTCCGCCATCACCGGGCGTCCATAGACTGCCGGGCAAGCCCGAGGATCCCGTCGTAGAGGTCGTCCACGAAGTGACCGAGGAGGAGGTTCCTCCCGAGGAAGAACCCGGCGGAATTCAAGCGACCGTCAAGACCTTGCTTGTGGGGAAGCCCCTCAACTTGGATGACAAGAAAGTCTTTTCCCACATTTCGCTGATTGCCCTGTTCGCTTGGGTGGGCTTGGGAGCGGATGGACTATCGTCGTCTTGCTACGGACCGGAAGAAGCGTTTAAGGCGCTTCGAGAAAACGGCGTTGACCACACTTCGTTGGCTCTGTTTTTGGCGATCGCTACGGTGTTCACCGTCGTGGTCATTTCCTGGTGTTATATCCATATCATCTCCGTCTTCCCGAGTGGCGGCGGCGGCTATTTGGTGGCCAGCAAGATGCTGGGCGATAGAGTCGGAGCCCTCTCCGGCTGTGCGCTGATCGTCGACTATATTTTGACGGTGACCGTTTCCATTGCCGCCGCGGGAGATGCGCTGTTTGGTCTTCCGTACGTGGAAAATCTGGCGCAATTCAAGTTGTTATTCGAGACCGGCGCAATAGTTTTTCTGGTCGTGCTGAATCTCCGCGGCGTCAAGGAATCGATCTACGTCCTGCTGCCGATCTTTCTCGTTTTTTTGATCTGTCACGCGATCTTGATTACTGGCGTGCTCGGCACTCATGCCGGTGAAATCGGTACGCGGTCGAAGGAAATTGCCGGCAGCCTGGAAACGAGCATGAAAACGCTTGGCTGGGTCGGCGTGATGTCGTTGTTTATGCGGGCATTTGCTCACGGAGCCGGCACGTTCACTGGCATCGAAGCCGTCTCCAACAGTATGGCCGTGATGCGCGAACCGCGTGTTGCCACCGGCCAGCGGACGATGGTTTACATGGCTATCTCGCTGGCGGTCACCGCCGGCGGCTTGATTCTGGCTTACCTGCTGCTCGGGCTGACGCCCAGCGTGGGTGCGCCAATTTCGACTGCTGCCGCCACCGGTACCGCAGCGGCAGAGGTCAAGCACAAGGATGCGCACGCCGAGGAAAGTGGCCAAGCCACGAAGACCATGAATCATCGCCTGGTGGAGAAATTCGTCGAGAAGCTGCCTGCGGGAACTCAGGTGCCCTTCGTCTGGATTACCGTCCTTTCTGAAGCGGCGTTGCTGATCGTGGCCGCTCAGGCGGGCTTCATCGGCGGCCCCAAATGCCTGGCGAACATGGCGCATGACTCCTGGGTGCCGCACTGGTTCGGCAGCCTGTCGGAGCGACTCGCCTCTCACAATGGCATCCTCCTGATCGGCAGCGCCGCGGTCGCCGCGCTTTGGAGCACCGGGGGAAAGACAACCGAGCTGGTGACGATGTATTCCATCAACGTGTTTGTCACGTTTACGCTCTCGATGCTTGGCATGTGCTTCTATTGGTACGGTTTGCGCGAAAAGAACCCGCTCTGGAAACGGCGGCTGGCGCTGTTCACGTTTGGAACCGCGCTCTGCGGCACCATTCTCGTCATTGTCGTGTTCTTCAAGTTCAGCGAAGGAGCCTGGAAGACCGTTATTGTCACCGGGCTCATCACCGGCCTCAGCCTCCTCATCCGCCGCTACTACCGCAATGTCACCAAGCGGCTCAAGAGCCTTAACGAATCGCTGGGAACCATCGAAATCAAGACCGCGCCCACCAAGGTACCGCTCAGCCCCCAGGAGCCGACAGCCGCCATCCTGGTCGGCGGGTACAGCGGCATCGGCGTGCACACGCTGCTGAATTCGCTCCGTTTCGTGCCGCACCATTTCAAAAACATCATTTTCATCTCGGTCGGAGTCGTCGATTCCGGCAACTTCAAAGGTGCCGAGGCCGTGGACGACTTGCGGAAATTCACCGAGGATGCGCTGGAAAAATATGTCGACCTCGCCCGCCGCATGGGGCTCCCCTCGCGGGCTTACATGGCCATCGGTACCGACGTCGTGGAGGAACTCGAGCAGCTCTGCCGCGTTGTCGCCAAGGATTTCCCCAGGGTCACCGTCTTCGCCGGGCAGCTCGTATTCCAAAGAGAGACCTGGTACGGTCCCATCCTCCACAACCAGACGGCCTATTCCCTGCAGCGCCGCTTGCAATGGGATGGCATCCCCATGGTCATCCTGCCGACGCGGGTGAAGGACGCCTAACCGTAGCGACACGCGGCTCGCGTGTCAGCTTGCACTGGGAACCAGCAATGTTTTGAACAGAAGGAAACGGAGGTAACGAAGGGGAGATACTCGCGACTGACTTTGCCGCGTTCTTCTTCTTACCTTCGTTTCCTTTGTTTCCTCCTGTTCAAATCCTCTTTGGCATAGTTAGCTATCCGCGCTCCGAACACATCCACCGGCTTCGGCACGAGGGGTCGCGGGTCTTTCCTTTACGGCGTTGATACCTCAAAATGGTACCTGCCCTCCTGGTAAAACCAACCTCCCACTCCTGGTTGGTTCCCGCCCGACAATCCCACCTATCCCTGTGCGAGCATTGCGATGATCCTGCGCTATCCAGCCGTCGTTTTTCTGTCCGTCGTTTCGCTGTCAGCTGTCGCCAGGAGCCAGGTCCCTTCCGGAGATGGGGACTGGCCGCAGTGGCGAGGGCCTAATCGAGTTGGTATCAGCACCGACAAAGGGCTTTTGAAGGAATGGCCCAAAGAGGGGCCTGCCAAGTTGTGGCAAGTCGAATCGGTCGGCGTTGGCTATTCGTCCATTGCCGTGAAGGACGGACGGATTTTCACCCAGGGGGATTTGAACGGTGTCGAGCATATCATTGCCCTCGACACCAAGACCGGGCACACGCTGTGGGCCGTGCAGCCCGGTCCGCTCGCGCAACTGCTGGACACGCAGGTCGCCGCTCAATTCAAGCAAGCCGACAAGAACGGCGATGGGACGATCAGCGAGGCCGAGGCCCTGGCTCGGTTTGGCTGGGAATACAACCGGTTCGATCAGCCCGCGAATGAGCCGCTGGAAACAACCGCCAGGCAGCGAGCCGACGGTTGGTTCAAGGAGCTCGACACAGATGGGGATGGCAAGCTCGGTTACAACGAATGCGGCAACCAGTTTCGCGATGCCTTTGAGCGCATGGACAGCCCCGACCCCAAGGCCGAAGTGGATACCCTGGTTGAATTGCGGACGGCGGGCTACCTCAAGTTGCTGGACAAGGATGGGGATGGCCGCATTTCGCGGCTGGAGACGCGCGGCAGCTTGCTCGATCGTCAATTCGGCCGCATCGACAGTCGCGAGCCGGGCGCTGACAAGGGAGACGAATTGCTCACCGCCGAGGAACTGGGTGCCGCCCTCAAGAAATTCGAGGCGGGCAAGGACGGAGTCATCTCGCCAGTAGAGTTGCAGAAGCACTTCGTCGCCAGCAGATACGCCGGAGACGGAGTTCTGACGGCGACGGAACTCCGCTCCACGGTCGGCGGGTATCGCAACGGAATGGGGGACGGTCCCCGCGGGACTCCCACCGTCGATGGCGACCGGCTCTATGTCGAAGGGGCCAATGGCGACGTCGATTGCCTGGAAGCCGCGACGGGCAAGACCCTGTGGCACGCGAATTTGCGATCGGACTTTGGCGGCGGCACTCCCGGCTGGGGATATTCGGAGTCCCCGCTGATTGTGAACGACATGGTCATTGTCACTCCGGGCGGCAAGTCGGGAACGCTGGTCGCCCTGAACAAACTCACCGGCAAGCCGGTCTGGCAAAGCAAGGAAGTGACCGAGGGAGCCCATTATTCGTCGCCGGTTCTGGCAGAAATTGGCGGCGTGCGGCAGATCGTGCAGTTCGCCCGCGAAAGTGTCTTTGGCGTTTCGCTCGTGAACGGAAAATCCTTGTGGCGCTATGCAGCCCCCGCCAACGGCACCGCGAATTGCTGTTCCCCCATCATTGAAGGGGACCTGGTCTTTGCCGCCAGTTCCTACGGCATCGGCGGCGGCCTGGCCAGGATCAACTCCGCGGGGAGCACGCAGCAGGCGGAAGAGATTTATTTCGAAAAGAAAATGGCCTGCCACCACGGCGGCATTGTCAAAGTCGGCGACTTTATGTACTCCGCTGCTGCCGGCACGCTGATGTGCGTCGAATTCAAGACGGGAAAAATCATGTGGCAATCTCGCAGCGCGGGGAAAGGAGCCCTCTGCGTTGCCGACGGCATGCTGTACATCCTGGGAGAAGGGCACGAAGTGGCCCTCGCCGAAGTCACCCCAGAAGGCTACCGCGAACACGGCCGATTCAAGCTGCAACCCCACGGCCGCCCCGCTTGGGCCCATCCAATCGTCACCGGCGGCCGGCTCTATATCCGCGACCAAGAATCGCTGACCGCGTACGACGTGCGGGCCAAAGGCGATTGAGCGACGCCGAATGGGACCGGCCAGCGAGAAACACTATTTCGGATTCCCTAACCTGCCGATCCACTTGGGTGTGATGAAATCTGGCTTGTTGTCTGGCCCGAATTGCGGGTGGTGTTTGGTCAGCCGGAATGCGATAATGGGGCCTACCTACCCGACCTCGCCGAAAAACATTCCATGCCCCTTTCTGCTGTCGACAATTCGCGGACACTTTTGTTTCGCCAATTCGCGTTTTGCATTCTGATCGGCATAAGTCCGTCCGCGTTATGGGGACAGCAGACGCCGGCTGAGGCCGAGCAATTCTTCGAACAGAAAATTCGTCCGGCATTGACTCAGCATTGTTACGCCTGCCACTCCGCCGATGCCGACCAGAAAAAGAAGTTGAAGGGAGGTCTCTATCTTGATTTCGCCGAGGGACTGCTCACTGGCGGAGATACTGGCCCGGCCATCGTGAAGGGGAAGTCCGCGGAGAGCCTGCTGATCAAAGCCTTGAAGTACGACGGGCTGGAGATGCCTCCCACCGGAAAGCTGCCCCCCGAGGTGGTGGCGGATTTTGCGAAGTGGATCGATCTGGGCGCTCCCGATCCGCGCAAAGGGCAATTCCCCGCGAAGCCGGTGCGAGTCATCGACCTGGTGGAGGGCCGCAAATTCTGGTCATTCCAGCCGCTGGCCCCGACCACGCCACCGGAAGTGAAAAATGTCGTCTGGGCGCGGACACCCATCGACCGGTTCGTCGCGGCGAAGCATGAGGAACTCGGATTGACCCCGAGTGGTCCGGTCGCCAAAGAGAAGCTGATTCGCCGCGCCTATTTTGATCTCATCGGACTCCCCCCCACGCCCGAACAAGTCGATGCGTTCCTCAAGGACGATTCCCCACAAGCGCTTGAAAAAATCGTGGACAGCCTGCTGCAAAGCGAACGCTACGGCGAACGCTGGGGACGCCACTGGCTGGACGTGGTGCGGTTCGCCGAGAGTGGCGGCTATGAGTTTGATGGCTTTCGGCCAGGGGCCTATCACTATCGCGACTGGGTGATCAAGTCGTTCAACGCGGACCTGCCGTACAACGAATTCATCCGCATGCAGTTGGCAGGCGATAAGTTGCAGCCGGGATATGTCGGAGCTTCGGCGAGCGGCTTCCTCGTGGCGGGACCTTATCCAGGGCAGATCACCGCCAAAACAGTGGAGCGGATCCGCTACGATCAGCTCGACGACATGCTGATGACCGTCGGCGGCTCGATGCTCGGCCTGACGCTTGGCTGCGTTCGGTGTCATGACCACAAGTACGACCCGTTGCCTCAGCAGGATTATTACGCGCTGGCAGCGACCTTCGCTCAAACGGCGCATGGACCGGTGAGCCTGGATCCCGATCCCGCGGCGACTCAGCAGGCCCTCGATCAGCATGCAAAGGACCATGAAACTCGCCTGGCCGCCTGGAGAGAATTCGCCGCAAAGGAACTACCGGCGAGATTCGCCAGGTGGCAGCAGGAATCGCTCCCCAAGCTGGAAATCGAACCGCGGTGGCAGATTCTCGACGCACTTTCCGTAGCGTCCGAAGACACCTGGCTGAAGACGGCGGACGATGGAGTGGTGAAGTTTGTCGGGCCGCGGCGCAAGGATGGGGACAAATATGTCGTCACCTCGCAAACCTTTCAACAAAAGCTCACCGCGATTCGCCTCGACGCCCTGGCGCATAAATCGCTGCCGAAAAAGGGGCCCGGACTCAGCGGCGACGGCAGCTTTGCGCTCGGTGACTTCAAAGTCACCGCGAAACCGCTCGATCCAATGGATAAGTCGGCCCCTATTGTTCTGAAGCTCAAGCCGATCGCAGCCGCGTTTGAAGAAGCCGCTCAGCCGCTCAAGAATGCCGTCGATGACAACCCAGGAACATTCTGGCGGGCCAATGCGGACGGCGGCAAAGACAACGCCGCTATTTTCGAGATCGAAGGAGGACTTCCCGGGTTTGCCGGCGGTACATTGCTGACCTTTGAATTGAAGTTGACCGATGCCGGACTGGGTAGGTTTCGGATTGCGGTCTCCACGGAAACAGGAACGCCTACTTGGGCGGGAGAAATAGCCACGCAGCATCTGGGTGAGATCAAGGCGATTCTCGCGGCCAATAAGAACACCGTGCCCGACCCGCTTCGGGAACCGTTGGTTCGCTGGTTCAGCAAATTCGACGAGCAGGCTCGCGCCGTGACGCTGGCGGTTGAGGAACATGCTCGCGCCAAGCCGCGCCCGCCGCTGACGGAAGTCTACACCACCGTCGCCGGCGGGCAGGAAGTCTTTCTATTGCGGCGCGGAGAAGTGGACAACAAGCAAGGCAAAGCGACTCCCGGTGTCTTGCAGGTTCTCACTCGGCAAAGCGAAGCACCGCCGCCAGTAACAGACCCTCGTGTCGCACTGGCCAACTGGATGACTGACGTCGATCACGGTGCGGGGCCGCTGCTGGCCCGGATGATTGTGAACCGCCTCTGGCAACATCATCTGGGGGAGGGGATCGTTGGCACTCCCAATGACTTTGGTGCTCAGGGCGAACGCCCCACGCATCCGGAGTTGCTTGACTGGTTGGCAAATGAACTCATCAAGGGAGGCTGGAAGCTCAAGCCGATTCACAAGCAGATCATGCTCAGTGCCGCGTATCAGCAGGGGAATGAAGTTTCTCCCGAAAACCTGAAAATCGACCCCAGCAATCGGTTCCTCTGGTATTTTAAGCCGCAGCGCCTGGAAGCGGAGATCATCCGCGATTCGCTGCTTTCGGTCGGCGGAACCCTGGATCCCAGCATGTATGGGCCGAGCATCCTGGACAACACGCCGCGGCGGAGCGTCTACCTGCGCGTCAAACGGAGCGAATTGATTCCGTTCATGACCGTCTTCGACGCCCCCGAGCCGACGCAAAGCATCGGCGCACGCATCGGCACGACCGTCCCGACGCAGGCCCTGACGATGATGAATTCCCCTTTCGTCCGCCAGCAGGCGGAGAAGCTGGCCGCTCGCATCAAGCCCGCAGCCGACAAGCCACTCGCGCATGCCGTCGATGGCGCCTACCGAATTGCCTTCGCCCGATCACCCACTGACTCCGAACGCCAACGGATGCTGTTGTTCATTGCCTCGCAAAAGACGGCCCTGGGTGCCGTATCGGCAGATGTGGACAAAGCGCTGGTGGAGTTTTGCCAGGTGCTCTTGTGTTTGAATGAATTTGTCTATGTAGACTGATTTTTGGATGACTCGCCAATGTTCAACTTCAATTTGCCATCGCGGCGCCAGTTTCTGCAGAATGCTGGCCTTGGTTTCGGATCGTTGGCGCTCGCCGATATCCTGCACCAGGACGCCTTAGCCAGCCCTACGGATGCGACGAATCCGCTGGCACCGAGGACGCCCGACTTTGCACCCAAAGTAAAGTCCATCATCTGGCTCTTCATGACCGGGGGCCCGTCCCAGGTCGATACGTGGGATTACAAACCCGAGCTCCAGAAACGAGACGGGCAGGATCTTGCCGGAGCGGATCCCAAGACCGGCTTTTTCAGCACCAGCGGCAAGTGTTTGAAATCGCCGTTTGAATGGAAGCAGCACGGGCAATCCGGCTCCTGGGTCTCCGATCTCTTTCCGCACTTGTCGCAGCATGTCGACAAGATGACCTTTTTGCACTCGATGCACCTGCGCCAGAACAACCATGCTCCGGCCTCGATCGAGCTGATGTGCGGCACGAATCGCCCCGGACTGCCGGCTTTGGGCGCTTGGCAGACCTATGGTTTGGGTTCGGCCAATCAGAACCTGCCGTCCTATGTGGTGATGCACGAGACGCGTCCCCGCGGCGACGATCAGATTTGGTCGGCCGGCTTCCTGCCGAAGTCGTACCAGGCTTTGGCGCTGGATGCCCGCCGCAACGAGGCCATCGATAACCTGGCCCGCGACGCGAAGCACAGCGACCTCCAGCAGCGGGCGCAGCTTGACTTGATCCAGCAACTCAACCAGGAACACGCTGCCGGCCGCCCAACGCAAGCGGACCTTGCGGCTCGCATCAATTCGTTTGAGCTGGCCTATCGCATGCAGATGGCCGCGCCCGAGGCGATCGATCTGACCAAGGAAACGGCTGCCACACACAAAGCCTATGGCCTGGATCAGCCGCATTGTGCGACGTTTGCCCGGCAGTGCTTGATCTCGCGGAGGCTGGTCGAGCGCGGCGTCCGCTTCGTGCAAATCTTCGCCGGCAAAGGAGTGGGGGGAGACGGCAGCGTGAACGACGTTCCCTGGGATTGCCACACTGACGTCCAGACCAATCACCGCTCCTGCGGCCTTTACACCGATCAGCCCGCGGCGGCGCTCCTGGCCGATTTGGCCGCACGAGGGCTGCTGGAATCCACGCTCGTCATTTGGGGAGGCGAATTCGGCCGGACCTCCGATTCGCAGGGAGCGAAAGGGCGAGATCATAACCCCAATGGATTCACCATTTGGCTGGCCGGAGCGGGGGTCAAAGGGGGCTTCCACTATGGGGCCACAGATGAGTTTGGCTACAAGGCCCGCATCGACAAGGTTCACGTCAACGATCTGCACGCCACCTTGCTGCGGATGCTAGGACTGGAGCATACCAAGCTCACCTACCGTTTCAACGGCCGCGACTTCCGCCTGACCGACGTCGCGGGAGAAGTGATTACCGACATTCTGGCCTAAGCGAAGATATCGACTGGGATTTACGCGGCTGAAGCAGCGTGCCACAGCGCAGTACTTTCTGCGGAGGGATATCGTCCTATTCACTGCCGACGATTGTGGCTGAAAAGTAGAACATGGCCATCTTGAATGAGCTTCTCATTGGTTCTAGAACACGGCCTATGAATCATCACCAGGGAATCGCCGTGCTCGTGCCGTTGGTATGGACCACCATCTTGCCAGGAATATTAAGTATCGCCATGGCTGAAACTCCCCCCGTTGCTCCGGTAAAAGTCGTCACGAACAGCTACCACGGCACGACCGTCGCGGATCCGTACCGTTATATGGAGGATTTCAAAAGCCCTCTGGTGCAAGACTGGGTGAAAGGACAAGCCGAAGTCACTGAAAAGACATTACGCTCCTTGCGAGGCCGAGACGCGCTTCTGACTCGCATCGTCGAACTCAATGCCGGTACGCCCTACACCCTTTTCAACATCACTCGCCGTCCGAGCGGCGATCTTTTCTATTTCAAGCAGCTTGCCACCGAGAACGTGGCCAAGGTTTATTTTCGCGAGGGCCAGACCGGCAAGGAGCGAATGCTCATCGATCCGGAGACTTTCCCCAAACAGGATGAACGGGAACACTTTACCGTCAGTTTCTTTCGCGTCTCGCCCGATGGATCAAAACTGCTTTACGGCTTCGCCGCTTCGGGTTCTGAGCAAACGACCCTCCAGGTGCGTGACATCGCTACTGGTAAGGATCTGCCTGACACAATCGACCGGCTGGAATCTGATTACGCACTACCTTACTGGTTGCCGGACGGGAAATCGTTTGTCTATAGTCGCCGGCGAAGGGTGTCGGCCGCCGCTCCGCCAACGGAGGGCTACAAATTCACCCAAGCGTTTCGACATTCGATCGGTCGTGACCCCGACGATTCAGAGCTGATCTTTGCCAACGGCGCGGTGGGGTCGCCGGAGATGGCCGAGATGGACTTCCCCGCGGTGATTGTGCCCCTGGGCTCGAAATGGGCCATTGGCCAGATCAAGCACGGTGATGAGACAGATATTTCGCTGTATGCTGCGCCGCAAGCGTCCTTGGGCACACCCGATGTGATGTGGACAAAGGTCTGCGGGCGAGCCGACCAGGTGACCAGTTTTGCCGTGCGCGCTGATGACATCTATCTGCTCACGGCGCTGGATGCACCACGGTTCAAAGTCGTTCGCACTTCCCTCGACCAGCCCAGCATCGCCTCGGCCACTGTTGTTGTTCCTGCAGGGAAAAATGTGGTTGACTCGCTGGCAGTTGCCCAGGATGCGCTGTATGTCGGAATTTTGGCCGGAGTTCCCAGCAAGATACTGCGTGTGCCCTTTGCGGGGGGCGCTCCACCGGAACCCATCGAGCTGCCCGCCGAAGAACCTTCCGGCTCTGTGGTCGCAGCGAGTCCTGACCTGGCCGGAGTGCTTGTCGAGACCGATTCGTGGACTCGTGCCGGTCGTCTGTACCGTTACGATTCAGAGGCACGCACGCTGACCGACACGGGCTTACTTCCGCAAGGCAAGTTCGATACCCCCGATTCACTCAGCTCGACAGAAGTGATGGTCGCGAGTCACGATGGGGTCAAGGTGCCGCTCTCGATCATTCACCGCAAGGACATTCGCCTCGACGGCACGAACCCCACACTGATTTCCGGATACGGCGCTTATGGATTCACCGAGCAAATGGGTTACGACCCGAGCAAACTCGCCTGGCTGGAACGGGGGGGCGTGCTGGCAGTCGCCCACGTGCGCGGAGGGGGAGCCTTTGGGAAAGAGTGGCATCATGCCGGGCGGAAACTCACCAAGCCCAATACCTGGAAAGACTTCATTGCCTGTGGGGAATATCTGGTCAAAGCTGGCTACACTTCGCCGGCGAAGTTGGCGGGCAAGGGTGGCAGCGCCGGGGGAATTCTGATTGGCCGGGCGATCACCGAGCGTCCCGACCTATTCGCGGCAGTGCAAATCTCGGTGGGCTGTACCGACATGCTCCGTTTCGAGACCACGATGAATGGTCCGCCCAATGTCCCGGAGTTTGGCACCGTGACCAAAGTGGAGGAGTTCCGAGGGCTCCTTTCGATGAGCACGTTCCATCAGATTCAAGATGGGAGGAAGTATCCCGCGGTACTACTCACTCACGGTATCAACGACCCACGTGTTGAGCCTTGGGTTTCGGCCAAGACAACGGCCCGGTTGCAGGCCGCCAGCACCAGCGGCAAGCCCATTCTCTTTCGCGTCGACTACCACGCCGGACATGGCATCGGTTCAACCAGAAAACAGCGGCACGCGGAACAAGCCGATGTGTGGTCATTCTTACTCTGGCAATTTGGCGATGCGATGTTTCAGCCGCAGTAATCGACTCACCGGTCCGCGACCTCGCTTCTGCTTCCTCTCCCATTTTCATGCCGAACAGCACACCAGGGGTTGTCTGCCGCCTGGGCGGACTGCTAAGTACTATCTTCGACGCGCTGCCTGACGAGCCTTCGCCGCCACTCCTCCTTGCTCGCACTCGCGGCTCCGCATCCATCACTTAGAGCCGCCAGATTGAATATTGTCTCGACCGACCTCTTTGCCCGTCGACCTCCAAAATCACCGAACAATCCCCCGACCCCTCATATTTAACCTTACGGGCATAATCCATCCAATCGTTAAAGTTTGCCTAGTTTGTGCGACGATAACGTCCACGGGCGTCGCTCTGCGTTAAGGACTTGAGGTACCGGTTACCGGATGCGCATGTGCAGATTACTTCGAAACTGCTGTTTGCTCACACTGCTGGCGATGCTTGCAGCCGGTAGCGCAGTTGCCCAAGATCAAAACACCCCCATTACAGGTCCGAACCATTTTTCCGTAGGCGACGAGGCGTCTCCGGATGCAGTCCCCCCGGACCCGGAAGTATGCGCCTTGCCCGACTGTCCAAATTGTGAACCGGACAGTGCCCTTGGGGACGGAATGACGGTTTCGCTGCTGAATCCTGCCAACCGACTGAAGATTACCGCCGGTCTCGACACGCTGGCAGTCTTCAGTTCAAAGCGAACGTTCCCTTCAGGAATTCCGCTGTTCTTGCTTCCCGACTCTCCTTTCGGCCTCGACACCAATTCCTTCGATTTGCACGCCCGGCAGAGCTACGTGGGAGCATTCTTCTCTGGGCCCCAGTTGGGCGAATTTCAAACCAGCGGCCAACTACTGACTTTCGTCCAGAATCATGATTTGGCGGCCGACGACTATGGGCTTTTGGTTTACTACGCCTTCGGCGAATTGAAGAATGAGAACTGGCGTTTTGCCGCCGGACTTCAGCAAGACGTCTTCAACCCGGTCAGCCCGACGATCGTTTATCTCACGAAGATGTATGCGTCCGGGAACACTGGTTCCTACCGTGGCCAACTTCGAGCAGAGCGGTTCTTTCAGGACGGCGACGCCTTCGGCCTGACGGTCCAAGCCGCGCTGAGCGAACCCTTATCCACCTTGGTTACCAGCGGTGCTGGGCGGATCACCGAGGATAACGGCTGGCCGAACGTGGAGACGCGAGTTGAATTCGGTTTTGGACCGCGCTGTGAAATCCGCGGCAGCCAAATTCGTCCGCTGGAAATCGGTGTTTCAGGTGTGGTTGGCCAATTCCGCACGACCCGAACGCTGCTCGCTGATCCGGTCAATCTCCCGCCCCGAGCCGTGATCGATACCTGGGGAATCGGAGCAGATTTCCAGTGGTGGGCGAGCGACGAGTTCGGAGCCCGCGGCGAGTTCTATCACGGACAAGCGATGGGCGAGTACAACGGGGGCATCCTGCAAAGCTTCCATCCGGCAACATTCGACGAAATCCATTCCAGCGGTGGATTCGGCGAAATTTTCTGCTACCTCACGGATGACTTCCACGTGCATGTCGGTTACGGCATCGACGACCCACGCGACAGTGAACTGGCACCCACCCAAATCCGTCGCAATCAAACCTACTTCGTGAACTTCGTATGGGATATCAGCAAAGCGGTGCAGCTCGGCCTGGAGGTGGATTACCGCAAGACGGACTACACGCAGTTCGCTCCCAACGCATTCCTCGACAGTGACGCCGCTGTTGTCGCCACGCGGTTCCTGTGGCGATTCTAATATGAGGATTGAGACTCCATGCGATCGCAAGTGCTAATCCGCACGACGTCCTTCCCGCAATTCTGCCGCTACTGCTTGGTCAGGTCTTCGATGGGTGCCTTGCCAGCTTTCTTCACCAGGTCGACAGCCTTCTCGCAATCGGCCTTGGCCTTATAGCCCTCGCTGGAATTGGCCACCACCTGACCGTTAGCCGCCTTGAGCCGCCAGCGGAACTCCTTCTTGGCGTCCTCGTAGACTTCAAAACTGGTCTTGGCCTTTGCGCCACCAGCTTCCTGCACGATCTCGATTCCGCGCTGACAGGCCGCGATGGCCTTGTACCCTTGGCCGCATGTGGCCAGCACCTCACCGTTTGTCCCCTTGAGGCGCCAGCGAAATTCCTGCTTGGCGTCCTTGTACAACTCAAATTTCACCTTGCTCCCGTCCTGGGCTCGGCCTGCCGGCATCAGCTGGAGAATGACCAGGGCAGCCAGCACACTCAGGCACCAGCGCATCGTTGGTTGCATGTTTCTCTCCTTTGAAAGCATTGGAATTTGGGTCTACAACAGCCTCGTGAGCATGCCGCGGTTATCCTTCATGTCGCAGCCAGCGATTCCGTACGACGGACACGATCCCGACAAGGGCGGCGACGAAGCCGACGCCGTTCAGAACAACGCCTGCGTATCGCCAGAACTCCGATGGCCACAGCGTGGGATCGGCGGTGAACGCATTCACAACGGCTGAAATCGCCGCCAGGCCTCCCAGGAGCGAAACCAGGAGATAGACTACATTCCATCGACGGATCGTCACCGGATATGCGATCGCCATGACGAGCAGGACGAGCGCGGCGGCGATCGATGCCGTCGGCCCTAGTGAGCGCCCTCCCTGTGCGAGCAGTGCAACACCGACAGCATTCCAGGTTGCTGAGAGGATCGCCCAGGCAACCTGGACCAGCATGGCATTCCTCACAATACCGCTTGGATTTCCCATGCTTCGTTCTATCGTTAACCTGCTTAGTTTTCGGGTCAACAGGCGATTGCGCTGGTGGCCACCACGACGGCGGCTTGGCTATCGGCCCGCCTCCAACTGAACTCCGAGGTGATGGCCGAAAAGTTGGCCGATGGAACACGAGCAACCTGGGCCACAGGCGGGTGGCTGCGACTTGGCTGTGAAGCGAACATCGTATCGCGCTAAATCGAGCGCATTGAGCCGTCGAACTTCCGCGAGTTGCGCTTCGCGCAACGAATCTGGATTGATGGTTCGACTTTGACTCTTCGGTTTCTCTACGGGTTGTAGCCTGCCTTCGAGCATCGTGCCCCAGACGGCGATGTCTTTGATGGCTGTCGAGGCGACATCATACGGGCTCTGCTCGAGGATCGTTAGGTTGGCGTCCTTGCCCATCTCAATCGACCCGACCCGCTTCTCCAACTGAATCGAGTAAGCAGCGTCGATGGTGATGGCCCTCAGCGCGACATCCAGCGGCACCTTGTGCTGCGGGCCGGCAACTTGGCCTTCATAGGTCGTGCGGTTGACGGCGGCCCAGACCAGTTGCAGCGGTTTGGCCGGGGCCATCGGCATGTCCGAGTGG
Organism: Planctomycetaceae bacterium; assembly: GCA_005778405.1. Lineage (GTDB taxonomy): Bacteria > Planctomycetota > Planctomycetia > Pirellulales > Pirellulaceae > SXOA01. Next base: position 10,723 of record SXOA01000126.1, on the reverse strand, counting down.
AACGACAGCGATCCCTTGTTGTCCAGCACGTACTTGTGCGGGGCGATGTTCTTCGCCCGGTCGGCACCGATGCCGATCTTCTCGTACGGGCCGGCGAGTGCCGTGACGTAATACGGGTTGGAGCTCACGATCCCGCCCAGTTCGATCCACCGCTTGACTTGATTCTGCTGGGCGAATCCAAAGTGAACGAGCACGGTGCGGTGGTCTTTCCGCGGAGCTCGCTTCATTGCTTTTTCCAGTTCGCCCAGCACCACGTCGAAACCGGCATCGCCGTTGTTGTGGACGTGGATCTGATAGCCGGCGTCCCAGTACCCCTGGAAGGCGTAGGAAAGCACCGGCGGGTCGATGATCCAGGCCCCATGGTGCCCGTCAGTGTATCCGTCCTTCATCTGCATGAGCTGGCTGAAGATCGCCCCGTCGGTGAACAGTTTCACCTGTCTGGGAAGGAAGGCGGTGCGCCCCTTGCCCCAGTTCAAGACCTGCTCGCTGTCCGCCGCCATCGCCTTCGCGTCCGTTGGATTTCGTACAGCGAACGTCTTGCCGTCGGCCATGAAGTAATGGTTGAACGGCACTTCGTCTCCGCTGTACACGGCATTGATCGCATCTTGCACGGGCTTGGAGAAGAATCCGCCCGGCTCGCAGCAAACCGTAATTCCGCCGCGGTGGTAGTACTTCACACTGTATTCCAAGCCGTTTTTGAACGATGCCGGAGAGGCCATGTAGGGAGCGACCTTTCCCAAGAGGGACAACATTCCTTGCTCGAAGAAATGCCCGTTTTCGAAGTTCAACTGATCCTGAGCGCTCTTCGGCAGGCCGGCCACCACCTTCTCGTCGATGCCGGTGAGCTTGAGGGCGGCGTCGTTCAGGATCATTTCGTGACCGGAACGGTGCCAGACGATCACCGCGAAGTCCGGGGCCAGCTTGTTCAGAATCCCCCGAGTCAGTTCGCCGTGCATGTAGTGGTGGTAGCCCCAGGTGATGAATGGCTTGGTTTTGTCCTTGTGTTCGGCCAGGGCTTTCTTCAAACGCTCTTCATAACCCTTTGGATCGCGGACGGCCGGGGAGAAGCCGTCGATCGCGTCCCAGTCCTCAATCGAGATGACCTTGGTGTTCATGGTTAGGGCGGCCAATAACGGATGGACGTGCTGTTCGACGAACCCGGCGATCACTACCTTCTCAGCGAAAGTCCGGTCGATCTTCGCGTCCTTGCCGGCAGCCTCCTTGACCTTGTCGAGCTTGCCCACGGCGACGAACCGTCCGTCGCGCACCGCGACGGCTTCGGCCCGCGGTTGCTTCGGGTCCATCGTCAGAAACTCGCGGGCGACGTAGACGGTCGTGACTCCGGGTTTGCTGGTCAGCCCGCCGAGGTCTTGCAGAGAGGGAGTCTGTTGGGCGCACGCGGGGCTTGCGGCCACCAGACCGAAGATCAGGAGCATTGTTCCAAGCAGAAGTCGAGTCATGGTTGATCCTCTTTGTGGAAATGAGCGGGGCTACCCGCCGAGTCTCATTTGCGATTGAGTTACTGGCTCGTGTGCCTAACGGATCGCTGCTTGGGCAGCAGCCTTCGCGACGGCGAGGTCATTGGCTACCGTGCTGCCGGAGACCCCAACGGCCCCGATGATTTCGCCCGCGGCATTGGCGATCGGCACGCCTCCAGGAAAGGTAATCAGTCCCTGGTTCGACACCTCGATATTGAATAACTCGCCTCCTGGCTGGGATGCTTTGCCAACGTCGCCGCTCGGCATGTCGAAGAGACGCGCGGTGCGGGCCTTCTTGATCGCAATGTCGATGGAACCCAGCCAAGCTCCGTCCATCCTGATAAACGCCTTGAGGTTTGCACCTGCGTCGACAACGGCAATGTTCATCTTCACACCGATCTCTCGGGATTTATCCAAACCGGCGCGGACGGCGGCAAGTGCTTGTTCGTAGGTGATGTCTGGCATGGAGTTCCTCCAAGAAAAAGAGTTTTCAAGGGCTTTGTCGTCAATGCAGCCAGCCGCACGGCTTGGGGCCGCGCAACCGTATTACGGCGTCGTGGAATCATACTCCACCTGCATACCGTTGTTCAAGCTGCTCGCGAGCACTGGTGGGAATTCTCAGGCCGTGAGCCAACTCGCTCAGATAGTCCGACTCGGCCCGCGAATCGACTGCGACCGCCAGCAGCGAAATGGCGTACACTTGCTGCTCCATCCCCATCGGCACGGACCAGGCGAATTCCCGCACATCGAGCGGACGAGCCATTTCGTCGCGCAAGAACTGTACGACGTCAGCCGGTGCATTGCCGAATTGACCGAGAATTTTTTGTTGCTCGTCGGACGTGATCCGGCCGTCGGCTTTGGCCGCATTCACCATGGCTCGCACGAGGACCTGAGCCTGGTCATTTTGCGGCAATGGCCCGGTCTGAGGGAACGCGGCCGGGCGCTCGGGAGCCTGTCGCGAAAACGGATCATTAAGCGTCGGACCCGATTCCGCCCGCGGACGCTGTGGAGCGGGCTGCTGGGGCTGCGGCGCGGTGCGGCTGGCGCCGCGGTCGCGCGCGACGCCGAGCATGTCTTCGAGCTGGCGCGCCATGCTACTCAGATCGTCCGATTGCGGGGCTTGCGGCGCTGGACCTGGCCGCTTGCCCTTGGAGGCCTGACTTGCGCGGCCGAGAATTTCTCCGAAGATGTCCGTCCCGCCGCCGGCACCTCCAGCCTTGCCCCCGAGCAGGCCGCCAAGAATGTCGATCATGTCCATAAAAGTTGTCTTTAGAAATGGTTAGAAGTACGCCGCCGTAATCGCACTACAATTCGCCGTAGGGGATCTCAAAAATCTCCGCGAGCCTGCTCAAATCGCCCGTCTTGAGTCCCAGGCTGAACCATCTTACGCGCTGCTGGGAGGTGCCATGGGTAAAACTCTCGGGCGAGACAAACCCGCTCGATCGCTTCTGCAGGCGATCGTCGCCGATAGCGTTCGCCGAAGTGATGGCTGTTTCAATGTCGCCCGTCTCTATAAAGCGGTACTTGCGCTGGCCGTGATGCGCCCAGACGCCGGCCAGATAGTCGGCCTGCAACTCCAGCCGGACGGACCACTCGTTGCCTTCTGACTTGGACAAGGCGCGCTGCTTGCGATGCACAAGTGCGCTGTAGCCCAGCAGGTTCTGGACGTGATGGCCGATTTCATGGGAGATGACGTAGGCCTGAGAAAATTCGGCCTTCGAACCACCAAGCTTCCGCTCCAGCTCATCAAAGAATGTCGGATCGAGATAGACTGTCTTATCCGCCGGACAATAGAATGGGCCGACCGCCGACGGGGCTGCGCCGCAGCCGGTCAAGACCCGGTCCGAGAAAAGCACCATCTGCGGCGGCTCATACCGCTGGCCGGCCTGTTGAAATTGCTCGCCCCAGACCTCTTCGGTGAAGGCCAGGATTGTCGCTGCGAACTCCCGCGAATGCGCCTCCTCAGCAGTTTCGGGACGTTCGACCTGTGCACCACCGGGTCTGGCCGGCGCTTGCGGAGCATTTTGCAGGAGCTGCTGCAACTGGCGGGGGTCCGCTCCCATGCACAGCAGGATCAAGACAATGATCACCATCACACCACCGCCCGCGGCGATCCCGCCCGCAGGCCCCATCCGGCGACGATCCTGTAAGTTTTCGCTCTGCTTGCCACCCTCCCACTTCATTTTTCAACTCCTCTTTGCGTTGGACCCTTAACCAGCCACTCAAAGTCCTCGACTAGTTCACGGCCGTTAGTTCGAATCGATCGCGCGTTTCGCCAGTTCAACCAGTCCCCAGCCCGTCACCATGCCGAGCACGTAGGTTCCCAGAATCAGGAAGACTTTGGGTGTACTCATCGACCACCAGAAAAAATTGACCTCTACCGCAGCCCAGTTCTGAATTGAGAACACGAGCACGATGATGAGCAGGACGATGGCAATTGTGGCAATAACGTATTTCATGTGTCAGTCCGTGGCGAGGGAGGCAAGTTCGGTGCGGTTTGGTTGCATTGCGAACAGCTTGTAGCGCCAATAGGGAGTTGGGTTCAGCAACACGCGGCCGGGTCCCTGATAGACGCGCACGAACTGCTCACCGGAAGTGAATCGGCCCCAGAAGTTTTTGGTGGGGCGGCGTATTTTGAAGCGGACATCGCCGGTGCGGCAAACCACGTATTGGCCTTCGGCCACGATCTCTTGTCCTTCGGCCAAGGTGACCAACTCGACAGGGCCGCGGGTCGTAACGACCACTTTACCGTTGCCCCGAACTCGCGTTTGCAGGTACACGAGGCCTTCCCCCGCCCACAGCGCAGTCATCATTCGCTCGCGGTGGAAGCTCAAGTCGACGCTACCCTCGCAGGCCCAGAAAGTCCCCTTTTCCAGAATCCAGGACTCGCCATTCAGTTCGAACACGTGGAATCCACCGAGCGACGACTCCAGAGTGACGACGCCGCTGCCCGTGTACGTTGGCCGATAGACTGCCTCGTCCGCCATGAGCGATGCCACCAGGCCGCCGACGGACGGCACGAGCTGCGAATGTACCGCAATATTCCCGGTCAGGTAACTGAGCGCCCCGGACTCAATCCGCACCATTTCGTGATTCAAGCGGATATCGACGTACCGCATCCCTTCCAGCTCGTGAACTTTGAATTCCGCCATCGTCAATTGCCCTCCCAAGAACCGGTTGCCATTTCGAGATTGGCGTCCGCCGAACCACTCATTGGGATTGCTCCATGAGTTCCAACACCAATCGGTACGCGTCTGATGAAACACTGACTTCACCGCGGAACGGATTGTCCATCGCGGCGATGAGGAAGATCATCGTACCTAGAAAGAACGCGAACAGACCGCCCAAGACGAGGTGCGTCATGAACTTCATGTCAAACAGCCAAATCATGGCGATGTTGACGATCGATCCGACGATCACTACGTACCACATGACCGCGGGAATGCCGGTGGTGACGGCGTGCAAGCGCAGCCTCCGGTAGGTGATGAACTCGTTGAACTGGTGCAGCGTCTCGACGTGAATGATCTCCTCAGACTTGGTCTGCGGCTGGAACTCAAGGAGCCGTTTTTGAATAGCAACAGCCTTTTCAATCCCGCCCTTAGGGATAGTCCCCTGGCGCTGGAGCGGCCAGGCCTTCTCAATCACGTAGTGCAAGTAGTCGGCCAGCAGCGCTCGGAGTTCCTGTCGATGCGGCTCGGGATAGCCCGCGAAATCGTAGTGGAGCGCGGCCAGTGCCGACGCCTCATTGGTGACGGTCAGCTCCACGTGGCTGAAGTTCTGATAGGCAGCCACGGCCAGAAGGCCCAACAAGATGCCGTAAATAACGGAGAAACAGGAGAGCACATATCCGACGACGTCGTTCGTTTCCGACCGTGAGCGCACAAACATCCGCAGGATCGGCCGAATCAGCAGGCATCCCACAACGGAGAATGTCGCAAACGATAGCGCAAACAGGCCCGCCAACTGCGGGGTAGGAACGTCGTAAATCCAGTAAAACACAGCACCAACCTCAAGGAGTTGAAGAAATTGTCCCGCTCGCACTCGGACCGCAAACGTTAGCGACCCGGCCCGACCTCCTTCACTGTTTGCTTACAGCAGATGCACGTGCGAAACGACGACGTTCGCTGGTGCGTCACGCGTCTCTCTCTACCGAAGATATTCAGGCCGCAACGCTGTAAACCGAAGCCCCCGCCGAAATGCAGCCCGGCGGCGACGAGCGCCCCCACGATGAACGAGCTGTAATACCAGGTCACCGCGCCGACCACGACCGAAATCACCAGCCACAGCGGCCAATAGCCGTCTTCGGGTTCCGCGTACACGGACGGCGTCTCCTCCTTGTCGTGGGGCAAATCACACACACCGCATACCAGCTTGGCGTAGTAGTCACATTCCTGGTTCAGGCACTGGACCTGCGTGTCCGTGCTGAGCAGCCGAGTGCGGCAGTGGTAGCAGAAGTAATTGCGGCACTTCGCGCAGTGATAGGCGTCGGGATCGATCCCGACGCCGCACACGGGGCACTTGGCGACATCCCCACGGCGCACCAGTTTTTTCGCGGCCGCTTCGATTTCACCCGTAGTAGCTGCCGCCGGAGCCGCAGAGGACTCGGGAAGATTCGAATTGGCAAGAGTCGTCATGTTGGTACACACTCCCGGGACGCATTAGGGACGAGACGCCTTCAGTTTCAACAATACCGTCCCATCGGCGTCGAGGAATTGCAAGTCACCTTGATCAAGCTTGCTGGCGGTGGCCTTTCCGTGTGCCTCAAGAAATTTGGCCTCGACTTTCATCCCGTCCGGCGGACCTGCTCGCCGCGTGGTCGCCAGCGGGCCGAACAACGTCGTTCCTCCCGCTGCAGGCTTACCGGTAAATCGGTTGACGCCTCCGTGCCCGCGCACGACGCCTCCAGCCTCGAACGACAAAGTGGGAGGCCGAACGCCCGCGGGCAGAGGCTCCTTTCCAAGCGCCACCAGAGTCAAATCACCGGCCAGGGCCTGAGCATCTGTGGCGTCCGCTGCGATATAGACCGTCTTTCCTTCCTTGATCGTCTCAACAACTTTAATGTCCTTGATTGACATGGGGTCGACGGTGAGAGGGTTCCGGTCGAGAATCACCATGTCGGCCAGTTTGCCCACCTCCAGCGAGCCTTTGGTCTTTTCTTCGAAGTGCTGATACGCTCCCCACAGCGTAATCGTCTTGAGTGCTTCCAGTGGGCTAAGGCGTTCGTCGGGCCCCATCACTTTGCCGCTACGCGACACTCGATTGACCGTCGCTGACATGACCTGCATCAGGTTCGGTAGCGCGACAGGAGCGTCGGTATGGCTCGTGGGGGTCATGCCTCGCTTGATCGCGGAGCGCATGAGCGAAATCTGTTGTGCCAACTCCTTACCAATAATCTGGTCGTACCAGTCTCCCCAGTAAAACGTATGCATGGGGAACAGCGACGGGATCACCTGCAGTTCCTTCAAGGCGTCGAGTTGATCCAGACGCACGAACTGGCCGTGGATGAGAACATGCCGACGGTCGCCAGGACCATGTTTCTTATGGACCGGCCGGAGCGCCGCAATCATCTGATCAATGGCCGCATCGCCGTTCGCATGCACCTTCACCGGCCAATGTTTCTGATAGGCCTCCTCGAAGAGGGACTCGACAAGTTTCGTATCGGGGATCGCGGGGTAGCCTTTGTATCCTTGAACCTGTCCGTCCGGCGGCAGCAGATATGGTTTAGTCCTCCAGGCGGTGCGTCCCTGCGGTGAGCCATCGAGCGTGATTTTCATTCCGGCCACACGATAGCGGCCGACATACTCGGACTTCGAGTAGGACTGGTCCAGTTCCCCGCGGGCGGTGTAGTCCATGTAGGACAGGACGTCGATATCGAGCAGGCCCCGCCGAGAGGCGGATATCAGGTCGACGTGCTGGAACCCCATGCAGCGACCTTCATTCGCGGTCGTATAACCATAGCTTTTCGCCAGTTCGAGGCCGCGCTTGAGGAAATAGTCCTTGTCCTCCGCTTTGACGGCATTGATGGCTGGAATCATATGGGGAATGCTGGCCAGTTCCTCCAGCACGCCGTTGGGCTCCGTGGTGCCCTTGCGACGACGGATGACGCCGCCGCGGGGATCTTTCGACTCGGCCGTGTAACCGATCTTCTTCAATCCGGCGCTGTTCATGGCGCTGAAGTGACCGGAAATGTGCACAGCAATGACCGGCACCTCCAGCGACACTCGATCGAGATCGTCACGCGTCGGGTGCCGTTTCTCCGCGAGCACGGCGTCGTCGTATCCGATGCCGAAAATCCAGCCTGTGCGCTCTACGTCGGGCCCTTTGGCAAACGCTTGCAGTTTCGCCACGAGGTCGTCAATGTTGTTGACAACACCATCAGGCGGCGCGAGCAGGTTGGCGCCAACCGCCTGCGATCCGAACCCAAGAAAATGCGCGTGACCATCGACAAAGCCTGGGACCAGGGTTTTGCCCTTGAGGTCGACGATTCGCGTCTTATCTCCCTTCAGCTTCAGCACGTCGGCCTTCTTCCCAACGGCGACGATCTTGCCATCCTTCACCGCCAAGGCTTCGGCGGTCGGATTCTTGTCGTCCACCGTGACAATGTCCCCACCGTGGTAAATCGCATCCGGGGCTTGTGCGGTCGCGGTCGCGGTGAAGATGGTCGAGCCGAGTAAGGTGAGAACGAGTGACGCAATTCGCATGGGGATACCCTTCAAGAAAAACTGGTTTACGCGGGAGGGACGGGCATCTCTCCCCTGCCAGTTCACGAAGAATATAGAGGGGTGGCTGAGGGGACTTGAACCCCCAACCCTCAGATCCACAATCTGATGCTCTAACCGATTGAGCTACAGCCACCATGCAGGAATGCCGTCGGAGGGCCGCCTGAAGGCGGGACTCCAACTGGAAGAGACACTTGAATTTAGTCGGGGTTCGGAGTGGTGGCAAGCGGCAAGAAGGTCGGGATTGGGAGGAGTTTCGCTTGGAGGACCTTTTGATTTGGACGTAACTCGCAAATCTCTACGCCGCGGTCTGTCCATTAACGCAGTCTATCAAGCTTGAATGCAGTGAATCATGTGCGCTCGGGTGGGGAAGCAGAAGTTGTGGCGGTGTTCAGCGGCCTGAATTATACGCGGCCGAGCTTCGACATTTGCCATTGAGCATTTCTTTCGGCCGTGAGACCGCTCAAAAAGCAGCTGTTAAACGCTAATTGCTAAATGTGATTCCGCCATGTGCTCACGCAATCAGTTCTTCCATTACGTCTCCCTTGGGAACGATCCGGTGCGGGCGGTTGAGGTTGTCGTAGAGCTCCAGTCGGTGGTCGATGCCGAGGAGGCGGTAGATGGTGGCCAGCACGTTGCCGGGGGAGGTCGGGCGGTCGGCGGGGAAAGCACCGGTTCGGTCGCTGGCTCCGAAGACGTGGCCGGCTTTCATGCCGCCGCCGGCCAGCATGATGGTGTAGCAGTAGTTCCAGTGGTCCCGGCCGCCGTTGTTGCCGTTGATTTTTGGCGTCCGGCCAAAGTCGCCGGTCACCACCACCAGCGTTCGCTCCAGCATGCTCCGCTGGGCCAGATCGGACAGCAGTGTGCCGCAGGCGGAATCGAACTGCGGCAACAGCGTCTCCTTGAGCGTTTTGAAATTGCTGCCGTGCGTGTCCCAGGTGGCATTGGCGTCGGGAGCCCAGGAGAGCGTCACCACCCGCGTCCCCGCCTCAATCAACCGGCGGGCGAGAAGCGTGCTCTGGCCATAAATGTTCCGGCCGTAGGCGTCCCGCATCACGGCCGGCTCCTGGTCGAGGCGAAAGGCGCTCCGGACCTTGTCGGACGTGAGGACGTCGAGGGCCCTGTGCTGCATCTTGTCCATCGCATCGAATGACGCCCGGGACGGGGAGTTTCGCAGATCGGAATTAAACTGCGTCAGCAACTCGCCCCGCTTGGCTAGTCGCTCCACCGAAACGTCTGTTCCGAGCGTGAACTCCGGCACCGAAAAATCCGCGGCGTTCGGATCCTTGAGCACCCACAGTGGGTCATAACTCCGTCCAAGAAGTCCCCCATAAAACCCCGGCTGCGGCGGACCCCCGGCTCCTTCCTTGGTTTTGTAGGGCAAGGCGACATGCGGCAGTGCGTCCGGCTTGTTCGGCAAGAGGCGGGCAGCGACGGCGCCGGGATAGGGATTATCCGTGGGTAACGCCCCGCCCCCAATTTCGCCTCGATCATGACCGGTGAGAGCCACATAAACGGCTGCCGCGTGAGCATTGTTGACACCGTGATGCATCGAGCGAATCAGCGTGCAGCGGTGCATCTGTTGCGAAAGCTTGGGCAGATGTTCACTGACCGGCACCCCCGTTAGAGTCGACGGTATCGGCTTGAACTCCCCGCGGATATTGTCCGGCGCTTCCGGCTTCATATCCCACATATCCAGATGGCTTGGCCCGCCATTGAGCATCAGGATGATGCAGGAGTCGGCTTTGGGTGCGATTACGCTTGCGGATTTTCCGGCGGTTGTCCCTTCCGCCGCGCCCAATAACTTGGCCAGTGAAATCCCCATCACTCCCGCTCCACCGACGCGCAGCAGCTCGCGGCGAGAAAAGGGAGTTCCAGAAGTCGCAATTGTGGAATTCATCATCGACAACAGCCTCGCGCAACTCAATCATCAACTCTCGGTGATGCTTCCAGTCTAACCGCGAAACACTGAGAGGGCAAAGCCAAGAGATCCATTAGGCATGCGCTCTGAGGACGTCGTCCAGAATGGCGACCGCCGTGTCCACCTGCTCCTTCGTAATGACCAGCGGCGGACAGAAGCGGATCGTGCTCTGTCCGCAGCCGAGCAGGAGCAACCCGTGGCGGAAGCAGGCCTGGATGATCTGCTCCTTTTCGGCAGTGGCATGTTCTCTGGTGGCGAGATCCTTGACGAGCTCCATGCCGATGAACAGGCCGATGCCGCGGACGTCGCCGATCAGTTTGTGGCGGGTGGCGAGTTCACGCAGGCGCGTCATCAAATGGCTGCCGACTTCTGCGGCGTTCTGCATCAATTCGCTTTCGAGCAGCTTGATGGTTTCAAGGGCGGCGACGCAGGAGACCGGGTTGCCGCCGAAAGTGCTGGCGTGTGAGCCGGGGCCCCAATCCATGATTTCGCTGCTGGCGATGATGGCACCGAGGGGCATGCCGGAGGCGATTCCTTTGGCCAGGCAGATGATGTCGGGCACGATGCCAAAGTGTTCGCTGGCGAACATTTTGCCGGTGCGCCCC
>SXOA01000125.1 GCA_005778405.1 Planctomycetaceae bacterium | reverse complement strand
CATCATGGCGGTCACAAAGTCCGCGTAGGCAACTTTCCATGCACCGCCACCCTTACCTGCCATAACATCGCCTCGCTTGGCTTAGGTTTCGGCGGACTTCAGCAGGACTTCCAACTCTTCCTGCGTAGGCCGCATTTCGCTGGACAGTCCGCGGCGGGCCAGGTCAATCGCCACCTTGGGGGGCATGTCATTAACAAATCCGGTGACAATCGCGGCAATGGCTTTGAAGTAGGCCATTTCCGCTTCCCCCATGAACTCAAGCTTCGTTGCCATGGGGCCAAAAAGGCCGTAGGAGAGCAAAATCCCCAGGAACGTTCCCACGAGGGCCGCACCAACTTTGTGGCCGATTTCTTCCACTGGCCCATCAATGGCACCCATCGTGATGACGATGCCCAGCACGGCCGCCACAATTCCGAACCCAGGGAGGGCGTCTGCAGTCTTGCTGAGCACCCCGATGGGTGCGTGATGTTCTATTTCCATCGCCTTCAACTCGGCATCGATGAGCTCGGGGAGTTTTTGCGGGCTGACCGAGCCGTCCATGATCGGCGTCAGTAGGCCGCAGATGAATTCCATCACATGGTGGTTGCCGGCTACCTTGGGGTACTTCTGAAAAATGGCGCTATCATGCGGATTGGAAAGGTGCGGCTCCAGCGACAGAAAGCCGCTGCGGCGGGCCAGGCGAAACAACTCGTACATGGCCTTAAACAGTTCTTCATAGGCGGCTTTGTTGAATGGGGTTCCCTTGAGCGACTGCAGGATTCCCTTCATCAAGTCCTTCATCACCTTCACCGGCGACATTACCACGAGGGCTCCCAGAGAAGCGCCCCCGATCGTCAGGATTTCCGCGGGGTGGATCAGCGCGCCGACCTGTCCGCCCGAGATGGCAAATCCACCCAGCACGCAGGCGGTGACGATGATAAAACCGATGATGACGACCATGAATCCTGCCCGTTTGCTGCGACGTTGGACGCAATTGCTGCGCACCGCTAGCTGCGTGTCCTCGAGAAGATAACGGCTAGCCGCGGGGGCAAACTCCATCCCGATGTGGAACTGGCAGAGCCTGCGGGTTATCCGCAAGTTGCCGGCGGTGAGGATCGTTCGGGAACTGACAAGAAATCAGTCTTCGTGCCGCACGTGCCGGATGAATTCCGTCATTTCCGTCGTGCCGCCGACGATCAGCGGCGTCCGCTGGTGGATGCTCGTCGGCTGGATGTCGAGAACCCGCCGGCTGCCGGAGGTGGCGATGCCGCCGGCCTGTTCGGCGAGGAAGGCGATGGGGTTGGCTTCGTAGAGGAGGCGAAGCTTGCCGTCCGCATGGTCGGCGGTCGGGGGATAAAGAAAGATGCCCCCTTTGAGGAGCGTGCGGTGAAAGTCGGCCACCATCGAGCCGATGTAACGGGAGGCGTATTTGGTCCCGAGTTCTCCCTTCCGCAGACGATCGATGAACGGGTTGTAGCCCGGCGGAAAATCGTCGCGATAGGCTTCGTTGACGCTGTAGTATTTCCCTTTCGCCGGCATCTTGATGTTGGGATGACTGAGGATGAACGCCCCGACCGATGGGTCGAGCGTGAAGCCGTGGACCCCCAGACCGACGCTATAAACCAGAATGGTCGAGGAGCCATACACCACATAGCCGGCTGCGACTTGCTTCTTGCCCGGCTGAAGCAGCCATTGTTCCGGGTCGTCGCAATCGGCTCCTTCCGGGCGGCGGAGAATGGAAAACGTCGTCCCCACGCTCACATTCACATCAATATTCGACGAGCCGTCGAGCGGATCAAAAATGACGGCATAATGGGCCTCCGGCGAGCAGTGAGCAGTGAGCCGGGGATGCTCGTTCTCTTCCGAGGCGAGCACGCCGATGCTGCCGCGTGCGGAGAGGCAGTGCATCATCGCCTCGTTGGCATAAACATCCAGCTTCTGCTGAACCTCTCCCTGCACATTGGTGTCTCCCGCATCGCCGAGAATGTCGGACAGCCCCGCCCGCCGGACCCGCGCCTGGACCATTTTGGTGGCGAGCGTGATGCCCGAAAGGAGCCAGGAAAACTCCCCAGATGCGCCGGGAAACTGTTTTTGATCATGCAGGATGTGCTGCTGAACGGTGACGATCATGGGTCAGCTAGAGCAAAAAGAACGAGCAAAGGAGTCTTGAAGCGAAGTAGCCAGTTTACCCGTCGAAGGTGCGCCCGTCATCGGACAACAGGCCCGGATTTCCACTCGGTCTAGTCCCAATTCCAATAATCGGCTTGAATGAACCCCTGACTCCTGTCCCCTGACTCCTGTCCCCTGTCCCCTGACTCCTGTCCATGGACATCTTCTCCGAACTCACGTGGCGCGGACTCATTCACCAGTCCACAGCGCCCGATCACCTTCCCTCCTGGCTCGATTCCGGCAGCCGCACGTTGTACTGCGGGTTCGATCCGTCGTCGGACAGTTTGCATGTCGGATCGCTGCTCCCCGCGCTCATCCTACGGCGGTTTCAGAAGGCGGGTCACAAGCCGATTGCGCTCGTCGGTGGGGCGACGGGAATGATTGGGGATCCCAGTGGCAAAAGCGAAGAGCGAAACCTGCTCTCCGTGGACCAGTTGCGGGCGAACGTCGCGGGGATCGGCAAGCAGCTCGAGCAGTTTCTCGATTTCGGTGGCTCCAGTGGAGCGCTGCTGCTCAACAACTTCGATTGGATGGGGAAGTTTTCATATCTCGATTTCCTCCGCGACGTCGGCAAGCATTTTCCCGTCAACGTCATGCTCGCCAAAGACTCCGTCTCCAGCCGCATCGAGCGGGAGAGCGGCATCAGCTACACCGAATTCAGCTACATGCTGTTGCAAGCCTACGACTTCGTGCATTTGTCTCGGGCTCATGGCTGCGAGTTGCAAATCGGCGGCAGCGATCAGTGGGGCAACATCACCGCCGGCATTGACCTCGCCCGGCGGATGCACGGCAGCCAGCTCTTTGGCCTGACCTGTCCGCTGCTGCTCAAAAGCGACGGCACAAAGATGGGGAAGACCGAGAAGGGGGCGGTGTTCCTTTCCGCGGCCCGGACCAGTCCGTACGCCTTCTACCAGTACTGGATCAACCTTGCCGACGCCGACTGCGGCGGTGCGTTGCGGTTCCTGACGGAACTATCGCGCGAGGAGATTGAAGCCCTCGACCAGTCCCGTACTGCGGAAGCGCATCTGAAGTCGAGCCAGAAACGACTGGCGGAGGAGCTGACGCGACTCGTCCACGGACCAGTGGGGTTGGCGACGGCGCAAAAGGCGACGAGCGTACTCTTCGGGGCGGAAATCGAGAATCTGAGCGACGCACAGCTCACGGACATTTTCGCCGACGTGCCGAGCAAGACTCTGCCGCGGGACCGCCTTACTGGCGACGGCCTGCCGCTCGTGGATGCTCTCGTGGAAGCGGGTCTGGGCAAGAGCAAGTCGGACGCCCGCCGGACCATCGAGCAAGGAGGAGCCTACGTCAATAACCGCCCCCGCACCGACGTGAACACCAAACTCACCCCCGCCGATCTCGCCAGTGAAACGGTCATGGTCCTCCGCAGCGGCAAGAAGAAGTACGGATTGCTGCGGTTTGAGTAGCGGTCAACCATCCTGACCAAACGGATTTGAACCGCAGAGAACGCGGAGGGTCGAAGAGGAATTCGATTTGCATCTTCTCCCTCTGCGCCCCTTCGCGAACTCCGCGGTCATTTCCACTCTGCTTCGTTTCCTTCGTTCGCTCCTGTTCTATTCTCTGCCTTCTTCCAGGACTAAATCGAGTTCGGATCGACTCCCATGGATCCGACCTTCACTCCTCGAGTGGTGAGATAGCTGGTGGCCTGTTGGTTGATCACCAGAAGCGTAATCAGCGAGATGCAGGGAATGATCATCAGGATAGCGCACAGCACCCCCACCACCGGATTGTGCAGCGCATTGGCGAGTAGAAACATCGCCACAATTGAGAACAACGCGACCACCAGCGCCGCCGCCAGGATGGCAACCGCCAATCCCAGATTTCCGCCTCCTGCCACTCCCTGAATCGCAAACGAACCGACGTTCAGCCCGATATTGGCTAGCAGGGCAAACATCACATAACGCTGGTAGCGGGCCACGCTCCGCATCTTTTCGCGGTCTTCGCCGCCGGGATATCCGGGCTGAGGTCCATAAGGAGGCTGACCATAGGCCTGTGGAGACTGATAGGGGTTGCTCATGCCACGATTCCTTCGGCTGATGGGAAAGGTTTGGATTGAATGCTCTTGTTCTGTTATTCCGCATGCGGCGGTTTAAGTTGCCAGCGTTCGTCGAAAAAGTCGGCGTCGGCGATTTTTCCGGGCCAGACTGAGTTTGGCGGCGTGGTCAAATCAACGACCGCCCAGTCCGGCAGCATCGGGACCTGGCGAGCGTTGTTGAGGTAGGCGAAGTCCCGGTAGGTGAAGCTGCTGTTGAGGACGACGTAGCGGTAAGGGAAGAGCGGGTTGGGATAGATGGCAATGAGGGCGTGCTTGTCCGCCGGGAATTTGCGGTCCTTGCCAGCCGCGATGCTCTCCTTGGTCCACTGGATCGGCAGCTTCTCGGCGATTTTGGCGAGGACGCTGTTTGAACCAGGGTCACCCCAGAGGACGATATTCGAGGTCTCCATATCCTGCTGCGTGACATCGACGTCGTTCTTGACCCGCGCGTTCCCGCGGAACTGCCGTCGCCAATGCTCGATGGCCCGCGTCAGCTCGGCGTCGCTCCATTTGCCGGACATCTCGTTCCAGGCCTTGCCGGTGGGGCGGACGAAGATGAAGGAGTCGAGGAAGGCGTCGTCGATGGGGCCTTGCAGGCCGTGTTTTTTGCGGAGGCCGCCGTCGGAGGGACGGGGACCGAGTTTCCAGGTGCCGTCCACCTTGTGGGCGGAAATCTTGTACGAACCATCGCTCTGAGATTGCAGCCGACCAATCGTGACGCGCGCAATGTTTGCAACAGGTTTTGTCAGGTCAGGCTTGTCGGCAGTGACGATGAGTGATGGTACGAATGTCCCCCCTGGCAGTACTGGATCACGCGGCATGAAATCGAGCGTGAAGCCAGTTACTCCCTGGGGATCAACGAATAGGTCGTCGCCCTCCAGCACAGTCACATGGGCTGGACGCCAATGCTCCTCAAGCTCGTCCACGATGAGAGCAGTAGATCGGTTGTAGCGCAACGTCGTCGTTGTGAATTTGGACCCTAATCGACGTGTCCGCCTTTGCTCGGCCAGGTCATTCATCCTTCTCTCCACTTCTTCTTTCGCTTCGGGATGAATCGCGTGCCTGGTTCTCGGGCCGATGACGTGACGCAATTCCACTTCCTCGGCCCGCATCGCCGGCTCCATGATGTCGGCGGCTTGTTTTTGGCTATCGAGCTCGCCGGAGTAGGCGACGACGGGGCACTGCCGCAGGTTGGCCGCCCAGCCGGGGCAGTCGTACCATTGCCAGAGTTTGCGCTCCCACCAGGTCGGCAGGAGGTTTTCTTTCTGAAAGACCTTGAGGAAATCGGGGGTTTCGCTGAACCCCGCGCCGGGGTTGGCGGCGAACCAGCGGTCGGGATAGTGGACGGCAAAATGCCACGCCGATGCCCCACCCATCGAGAAGCCCCGGACGCTGATCCGGTCCTCGTCCACGCGGTAACGGCGTTTGACGGAGTCGAGGGCCTCCAGGGCGTCAATCTCCCCCGCGAACTTGGCCGCATTGCAGTATCGGCCGTAGGGATGCAGCACGATGGTATCGTCTGGCGTGATGGAGCCGAGATTGTTCATCCGGTCTTTGAGAAAATTCAGCTCGCTGAGGACTTCGCCGCGGCCGTGGAACCAAAGGTCCGTCCGATACCGCTGCGGCCCCTTGGGGTTGTAGCTCTCCGGAATCACCAGCCCATACGGCTGCACGGAGCCGTCGATCTTGGAAACGTAGCCGCGGACGACGAGGCCGGTTTGTGTTGTCCACGAATGTCTGTGGATGTATAGCTCTTCCGCACGTTGCTGTCCGAGAGAAAGTTGCCGGCTGGCTTCGTCGAGTTCCGCCAATTCGAAAAACTCTTGGTAAACGAGGGCATCAAGGACACTCTTGTAGAAGATCTCCACGTCCGGGAGTAGATCCCGCGTTTTGAAGTCGCGACGTTCTTTCAGGTCGTCGATCCTCTTGCGAAGCGAGGCCAGCCCATTCTCCAGCAATTTCCTCTTGTCCGCCGGCACCTCGATGCCCAGTTTGGGGACCCGGCGGACATTTTCCGGGATATTGTCGGCGGGGCCGTCGGCGAGTGAAACGGTGGAGAGGACGAGTAGGACAACGACAGCGAGGTTGGAGCGCGGCATGGTGAAAACCACAGAGACTCGAAGACACGAAGAACGGCAGAAGACGCTGGGGCGATTATACGCCCTTCTGATTTGGATTTCTTCGTGGCTTCGAGTCTTCGTGGTTCGACTCGATTTGCGGAGGGAAGGATCAGGGGGCTGACGCCCCTCGCTCGCCTATTTGGCACCCATACGGATTGCGCCATCCAGCCGCAGGATGGCCCCATTGAACATGGTGTTCTCCACAATGTGCTGGGCGAAAGCGGCGAATTCGGCCGGACGCCCGAGGCGGGGAGGGAAGGGGCACTGTTCTTCCAGTGACTGCTTCACCGCCGGCGGAGCCCCTTGCATCATGGCGGTTTCAAAAACGCCGGGAGCGATGGCGACGACGCGGATGCCGAACTTGGCCAGCTCGCGGGCCGCAGGAAGCGTCATCGAAGCCACGCCACCTTTCGATGCCGAGTAGGCCGCCTGGCCAATTTGCCCTTCAAAAACCGAAACGGACGCGGTGTTAATGATGACTCCCCGCTCCCCTTCCTCATTTGGCTGATTGGAGGTCATCGCGGCCGCGGCCAGGCGGAGCATGTTAAAAGTGCCGATCAGGTTCACCTGGATGACCTTGGTAAAGAGCGCCAGGTCATGCGGACCATCCCGTCCCACAATCCGGCTGCCGGCGAGGATGCCCGCGCAATTGACCAGGCCATGCAGCCCGCCGAATTTGCCTTTCGCCGCATCGACTGCCGACTGGGCGCTTTCCGGCGAAGTCACGTCGGTTTTCTGGAAGCACGTCTTTGCTCCCAACTCCGCCGCCAGCGCTTCCCCTGCAGTTTCGTTCAGATCTGCGATGACGACATTTGCACCAGCCTTGGCAAACAGCCGGGCAGTCGCTCCACCAAGGCCCGAAGCACCGCCGGTGATGAGGAAAGTATGGTTGGAAAGTTGCATGAGGGAATGGTAACGCGCAGTGGCAGGGGTCGGGAGGGGTTTTCGCGGTGATAGACGGTGGTATCTCAGAAACCTCGCTCCGCGAAAACTTCTCCCGACCCCGTTGTCGCGGCCGATGCGTCACGGACGGGGTCAGGAAGAGTTTCGCGGCGGCGATATTCCGGATTGCTGAATCGGTCTCGCGAAACCCTTCCCGACCCCAACAGCAACGAGTTGCTATACTCAGCCGAATGCGAGAAGTCGACAATTCGCCGCTGCGGGCTTGGGGCATCATCCTGGTCGTGGTTGCGGTCTTGGTGATTGCCTACCCGTTGTCGTTTGGACCGATGTTCTGGTTGTGCAGCGACCCGAGCAACCGGGTCGGGCACGATCTTAAGAGCAAGGCATTTCTCGTGGTCTATGACCCAGTCATCTGGATGATGCAATCAGGTCCGCAACCTTTGCGCGGACTGGTTACTCGCTACTTCCAGTTTTGGGAAAAGTAGCGCGGCGCTACTTCCTGAACTCCGCTCGATAGACCGGCAGTTCGTGCAAGCGGGTGCGGCGCTCAAAGTGGGTCCGATAGTCGAGGTCGTGCTCGGGAGCGCGCTGGGCGACGTTGAGCGGGCCGGTCAGGTGCGTGGCTTGTGGAATGAGTTCCAGCGTGGCCTGAAAGTACTCCTCCACATCGGTCCAGAAGTGCAACGAGCCGCCGGGAAGCAGCGTCCGCTCGACATCCTTCACGAACGCCTCATTCATCACCCGCCGCCGCCGATGCCGCTTCTTCCACCAGGGATCGGGGAAGTAAACATGGACGGCGGACAATGTCGAGTCGGGAATCCACTTGCTGAACAGAGCCAGCGCATCGCCGCAGACAGCTTTCGCATTGGGGACTTTTAGTTTCGCCAGGCGGGCGGCAGCGAAGCGGGCGTATTTGAAAGAGATTTCGATGCCCAGAAAGTCTCGCTCGGGATGAGCCTGCGAAGCAGCGGCCAGGAAGAGTCCCTTGCCGCTGCCGACTTCGATCTCCAGCGGGGCCTTGCGGCCGAAGAGTGCGATGGGATCGAATCGGACCGGTAAGGCATCCGCTTCACGAAAATGCTCAGTAAGGTCCAGGGCAGGATCGATTTTGGGGAGAGCGCGGCGGCCCATGAAGATTGCTTCTGTCCGCTCAGGGAATGAGCGAACTACTTTTCTTGCCGCTTGTTCATGAATTCACGCACTGCAGCGACGGGAATCGGCACGCCCTTGAGAACTCCTTCGGCCACAATCTTGTTCTTCACCACCGCCTGGAAGTCGCAAACGATCATCCGTCCGCGGCGAACTTTGCTGAGCCGGCACATGACAATCAAGCGATCGCCGGGAAGCACGCTGTCTCGAAAACGGACTTCTTCCAGCCCGCCAAAGCCCACAATGTCGGCCCCCAGCAGGTCATACTTTTGCGTCACAAAACTGCAAAGCTGGGCGATGGACTCCAGAATGACCACCCCCGGCATCAGCGGCAATCCCGGCATGTGGCCGCGCCCCCAAAACTCGTTGTCGGTCACATCCTTGTAGCCGACGCAGGAGAAGTCCTGCTCATTGGCATAAACGACCGCCGTCAACTGCTCCATCTCGAAGCGCTGAGGGTTGTATTTGCGGATTTCCTCCAAGTCGGCAAGTGGCCGGCTGAAGTCAATCTGCGAGAGGTCCACAAGGAACTCTTTTTCGGACACGGGCTCAGTTCCTCTGAGGGGTCACTTTAGGTGCGAACGAGCTTTCGTTTGGCCCGGCGGTTCTTGGCGTTGGCGGGGCGCTTTCCATGATTGGACTTTTTGAGAGGGCGGTGCGGCTTGGCCATGATCAACTCCTGGGATTCGGGGGCAATTGGTGCCGCCGAGTACTGGTTTAGAGAAGCTCCTAAAGTACCAATTGTTTCTCGTTTTGAGAAGGCTGACACCAATTCCGCGACGCCGGAATCCTAGGGAAGAGAGGCGGCCAGACGTGTCCCAGGCACCATCAACCCCCTGCTACACTGCCGTCATGAAGCTGCAACGCGAGGTCCTACTGCTGTGCCTGCTGTTTGGCTCACTGTATTTCGTGCAAGGCATAGCGGAGCCAACGGAGGGGCTCGTTGCGCAACCTCTGCGGGCCCAATTGCGTCACCTGAAAGTCCCCAACGACGAGATTACCAATTACTCGTTTTTCATCGGACTACCTTGGTCCTTCAAATTGCTGTTTGGACTGCTCAGTGACTTTGTGCCGCTGTGGCGTTCGCGGCGCAAGTCCTACCTCGTGCTGTCAACGCTGCTCTCCTCGGTTTGCATGCTGATTGTGGCGGGTATTCCATTCGAGCTCAAACATCTCTCGAGCATCGCCTGGCTGATCTTCGCCGCGTCCGTGGGAGTCGCTTTCACCGACGTTGTCGTCGATGCACTGGCCGTGGCGGCAGGACAGAAGTATGAGCTGACGGGTCGTTTTCAAGCCATTCAATGGGGAGCGATGTATACGGCGGCGATTCTGACCGGCAGTATTGGCGGCTGGCTGTCGCAGTTCCAACTATCCTGGATTGGTTTCCTGATTTGCGGAATCCTGGCGGGTGTATCCCTGGTGATGACCGTCCTGGCCGTGAAAGAGCCTCCGCAGGAGCAATGTCAGGATGTACGCCCGCTGGATTCCCTTTGGCTCACGCTCCAGTCGCCCATGGTATGGACCACCGGAGGCTTTCTCTTCCTTTGGAATTTCAATCCGTTTTCCAGTGTCGTTCAGGAAGACTACATGACCAAAGAGTTGCTGCTCAGTGAACAGCTCATTGGTCATGCGCGATCGGTGTTCGGCGTCGGATCCATCCTGGCTTGTGCTGCTTATGCCGTTTGCGGACCGCGGATTCCGATCCGCTGGCTCATTCACGGTTCGATCCTGGTTGGCGTTCTCAGCTCGCTAGTCTATTTGGTCATGTGGGATGCTGCGTCGGCATTGGTCGTGAGTCTGGTGTCGGGTGTTTTCTATATGACGGGGACATTAGTGCAACTCGACCTTGCCGCGCGGACCTGCAAATCGGAGTCCGCGGGAACTACGTTCGCGGCGCTGATGGCCATTTCCAACATTGGCGTTCTGCTGGGAATCCAACTGGGAGGTAACTGGTATGACTGGCTGGCTGGCCAGTTACATAGCGTTTCCGCGGCCTATCCCGGATTATTCATTGCCGCTGGTATACCAGGGGTAAGTTGCTGGGAGAGCGGTTGGATTGTGGCCCGGATTGCGATGCGAGCGGAGTGCCCCCTTACCCCCAGTGGCGTGGGAGGTGAGAAAGTCGGATTGCGGGGAGGT
>SXOA01000124.1 GCA_005778405.1 Planctomycetaceae bacterium | reverse complement strand
CTTCATCCACGATCTCAAGCGGATAGTCGCCAAAGTCCCCCGCGAGCGGCAGACGCTGCTCTTCTCCGCCACTATGCCGCGGGAGATTCAGAATCTCGCCGAGCAGTGGCTGACCAATCCAGTCAAAGTCTCCGTTGTTCCGCAAGGGACGACCGTGGAGCTGGTGCAGCAGTCCGTGTACTTTATCGAGAAGCGGAAAAAGCCGGACCTGCTCATCCACTTTCTCAAGGAGCAGGGGGCCACTCGGACCTTGGTCTTCATGAAGACCAAGCACGGGGCCGACAAGCTCGTCAAAATCTTGGGTCAGCGTGGCGTCCGCGCCGAAGCCATCCACGGCAACAAGAGCCAGGCCCAGCGGCATCGGGCCCTGACCGAATTCAAGTCTGAACGGCTGCCGGTGCTGGTCGCCACGGTCATCGCCGCCCGCGGGCTCGACATCGACGGCGTCTCGCACGTCATCAATTTCGATCTGCCGATGACCCCCGAATCCTACGTCCACCGCATCGGCCGCACGGCCCGCGCGGGAGCGGAAGGTATCGCCGTCACATTCTGCGACCGGGAGGAGCTGAGCATGCTCCGCGAGATTGAGCGCCTGACCCGCCAGCGGATTCCCACCGCCAAAACCACGGGGGAATTTGCGATCTCAGACCAGGAAGACAATCGCCCCGCTCCGCAGCAGGCTCCCCGGCACGGCGGCGGCGGTCCCCGCTACCAGCAGCCTCGCAGCCACAGCAATTCCGGCAGCCGGCGGCCGAGCGGCTCGACTAAGCCCCACGTCCAGCCCGTCGCCCGCTCATCCGAAGAGCGCCTGGCCTATGGCAGTAAGCGATTCACCAAACGGCCGCGGCAGTTTCAGAAGTAGGCGTGGTTCATGATCCTACTTGCTCGGCGCGGGCCAATGGCCCCGCCGATGATCGGCAGTCGATGATTTCCGCCATGCCGTCGTCGCTACCGGCCAGGATCGCATTCTGGCCAAATTCCCGAGCCAGCTCGCAGGCCCGTGAACGGGTGATGTTCAGCACCAAGACGCTTTCTTCGGGTGGCCATTGCGGGTCGTCCCCGACCCCCGCTCCTCGGAAGAATGGCAACTCTTCGCGGCGCAATGAGTCCTCAAGTTGGTGTTGCCGACGACGGTTTTCGTCCTTCGCGAGCGTCTGCGAGCCAGGATTGAACGCGGTCACATAGGCCCAAGTCGTCGCCCGGTACTGTTTGAGCAATTGGACAAGAACCCCATTGGGCTTCTCGACTCGCAACTCAATTGGACCCAGCGGCGTTTCGGCCGAATAGGTCGTGCGGTGATAGGCGACAAACAGCTCGGCGATCATCAAATTGAAAACCTGGCGACCTCTGCCCGAAGGACTTCAATCCACATAGGAGTCAAACACCCGCACCCGCTCCCAGCCCGGCTTATTGGCTTCGATGAACTGGATATGGCGGGGGTGGGTTTGATAAGCGTCGTGGGCACCTCGGCTGTCGAAGACTACGTGCAGGGCGACATCGAAGTCGGTCTGGTTGACGGGGCGGGTCAGGTCGGGGACCAAAGTGCCGGCGGCGAAAAACGTGGTGCCGGGGTGGCCGGAGAGATACGTTTTGCAGTCGCTCACCAGCTTGGCAATGGCCGCTTCGCTGCGGTCCTTGAGCGTGAAATAAACCATGTGTCCGAGCAGCATGTGGGGTTCCTGGCGGGCAAGTGAATGGGAAAGGTTCCATTATATCAGCCTGTAGGGGTTATGCGGCCTGACACGAGGCTGAGGTGAGAGCGAAGGACGGCGCTCCGTTCTTGGCGATGCAGCGCCTTCCTGCGCTGGAGCTTCAGGCTTGCATGTCTTCCGCGCCCTAGACTTAGGCAGCAACCCTTTCCGCCCATGAAGCACCAATATCAGAATCTCGAAGACACGCTGCGCGTGCTGGCCGAAACCCACAACGAGGCGGCCGTGCCGGTGCTGCTCGCGGCGCTAGATAGTGACGATCACCCCATTCGAGAGGGCGTACTTCCCATTCTGCTGCAACGGCGGAGCGCGGATGCGGAGAACGATATACTGCGCCGCTGGCCAGAGATGGGGCAGCACTGGAAGCAGCTCGTCATTCGCCGCGAGGGTTGGCTCTCGCCCGCGGTTCGAAGGGCGCTTCTGGGTGAGGATTCGTCCCTGGCCACGATCGGCTGCCTGGCGGGGACGGAGCTTGGGGATTTTGAAATCATTCCCCACCTGGTGGCGGTCCTCTGTGACAAGAAGAGCGCCATCGCGGATCCCGCGGCGACCGCGCTACTCGCGCTGGCCGAACGGCTGGCGGAGGAGGTCGCTGCCCCTCGCGATTATCGCAATCGCAAGGATCCGCAGTTACAACGGGCGCACGTCCTGGCCAGCCTGGAAAAAGGAGTGCAGACTTTTGACCAACATCAAAGGCGCGACTTGATCGAGGCGCTCCTGATTTTGGCCAGCCGCGACAACGCCGTCGTCAGCCGAATCCTGCAGGAACCGTCTGAACGGGCCTTTCCTCCTCTGATGGAAGTGCTGATCAACAGCCCGCGCCCCAGCATCATGCGGCTCTTGCTAAGTTACTTGGACGATCCGTTTGCCCCATTGCCGGCACTGCATGCTTTGGGACGGCGCCGCGACGTCACCTGGCTGCGGCAACTCTGCCGCCGAATCGGCGACGAGCCGGCTGGAGTGATCCGCAACAACTTGAAGCGGATCGAAGTCATTCCTTGGCTCAAAGCCCAGCAGTTCCTGCTCGACTCGTTGCACGAAGCCGAACAGTCTGGCGTGGTGCGGCTCATCACGCACTCCGGCATGCCGCGGCAGGAAGCTCTCGAGGCTCTGGCCCACTTGCTCAAGAGCAGTGGGGAACAGGGGAGGCGGGCGGCATCCGCGGCCCTGGCCGATTTCCGTGGAGCGGAAGCCAATGCCGCGGCCGCGCTCTCTCTGGATGATCCGGATCCGGTGGTGCGGGCCAATCTCGCCGCGCAGCTGCGGATGCGGGGCACACCAGATGCCATGAATCGGCTGTTGGCCCTGCTCGATAGCCCGCACGAAGTCGAGCGGCTGGCGGCGAGGAAGGGGCTGGAGGAGCATACGTTTGCCAACTATGCAGCCACCTATGACTACCTGGACGAGGATACTCGTGATCGGAATGGGCAGTTGGTCGGGCGAATCGATGAACAATCGACGGAACGGCTCCGCGAGGAGTTGCATGCCTCCTCGCGGACCAGGCGGCGGCGGGGGTTGGAAATGGCCCTGCACATGGGGTTCGTCTCGCAAGTTCAGGATGTCATCGCGGAACTGGCCAGGGACGAGGACCAATACATCCGCCTGGAAGCCGTCCGCATCCTGAGCATCTGTCCGACTACCGTTTCCGGTGAAGTGCTTCGCGAAGCCTTGGCGGACAAGCGCGTGCTGGTGCAAGAAGCCGCCGAGCGAGGGCTCCTGGATTTACCAGCTTCCGAGGACTCCGAAGGGGTGCTGTCTCGTCGCCCAAATCGTGAGACTAGTCTCCATCCCGAAAACTCCGTCACCGCTTGAGCTACCCATGCGAATCCTTTGGATCACCGCCTTGCTCTGGCCGCTGTTTGAAGTGCAATTCGCATTTGCGGCAGACCAGCAGTCTGCGGCGCAGAAAGCCGCCACGGCAACGGACTGGTACCTGACGGGCCTGGTGAGCGCAGCCATCCTCCTGGTGGCGGTGGCTGCCCTGATCATTGGCCTGCGACGGGTTTTCTTACGCCGCGAACACGGATCTCTGAACAACCCTCGGCGGCTATTGCACGAACTTTGCCAGGCTCATGGCCTGAGTCGCCGGGCGGAGCGGCTGCTCAGAAAGGCGGCCCTCGCTCTGGAAACTCCCCATCCAGGCCGATTCTTCCTGGAGCCGGAACTCCTGCTCGCAGCACAGAATTGCGAACAACTGCGAGGAAACCGGCGGGCGTTGGGACTGCTATTTGAGCGCTTGTTCGGCGAAAACGCTGGGTAGTCCTCCGTGGCGGTTACTTTCCACCAAATGGATCGGCTGGATCGGCCGCGGGAGGCGCTTTGGCTTTAGGAGCGGCTTCCGCCGGAGGAGCTTCAGCAGCAGGCGCTGCGGCACCAGGAACAGCAGGAACAGCCTTGGCCGCTGCCGGACCACGTTTCGTGAAGCCGGCATCCATCACGCCTCCCAGCCCCGTCGTCTTCTCTTCCGGCTTCCAGCCCATCATGTCCAGAAGTTGCTGGACGGAGATCTTCTCCACAGAGAACTGCGTCGTCTCCTGGAAGAATGCGTTACGAGTCTGTTGATACTTGGTGAGATCCTTGATGGCCAGATTCCCCTTCTCGGAAGAATCACCCATCACCACATACCGGGTGTTGACGGACATTTTGCCTTCGTCCCGCTCGCCCGTGTCCATGATTTCGGTGTCCACAACGCCGCCGTTCATAGAAATAATGTGCTTGATGGTCTCGCGGTCGCTTTGCTGGTCGCCGTCGATATCCATGAAACCGACCAGGGCGAAGTGCAGACGCTGACCGGGGGACCACGCGGGAGAATGGATCCAGTCGCCCGGCAGAATCGGGTCGGAAGTCTTGTCCTCCAGAATGCGGCATTCGGCCTGGTGGGGACCGGTGACGCGGACCACTTCAATCCGCCCCTTGCTGGAAAGCTTCTTGACCGTTTCTTTTCCAGTTCCTTCCTTGCGCATCCGCTCGACCTGGTTGAACAGGCTTGCCTGGTTCTGGCTGTATACGGAAAAGGACATTTGCCGCCCCAGTCCGTCGTCAAAGCCCCGATCGATCCAGACCAAACGCTGTTTCTGGTTGATCCATATGATGTTGGCGTCGGGGTTGTCAATGTTGACACCCTGAACGGAACGCAACACGGCCAGTTCGGCCGCAAAGCTATCCTTGACCCCTTTTTCCTTGCCAAGCGTGGCAGCCACTGCCTCAAATTCGGCCTGTTTGCCCTCCAGGTCCTTTTTGGCCTTCGTCTGCGCTGCCACGGCGATTGCCTGAGCGTCAGACGCGATCTTGATCGTTGTCTTGAGCGTCTCTTCGTGCTTGCTGAGAGCATCCTGGGAGGACGCGATTTGGTCGGCCACCCCCTTTTCCGCGGTGGCCGCACGGGCAGTTTCGGCAGCCACATTCGCCGCCCTGGCAGCTTGTTCGTCCTGTGCCAACTTGTCCGCGAGCAATTTGCCAGCGTGCTTTTGGCTGATGGAAGTCAGCAAGAAGTGGGGAAGCTGAATGTAATTCCGATCGGCGTCGGTGCCGACCGCGCCGTAAAGTGCCATGTCGTTGTCGTACTGAGCCAGCCAGGTGTTGACATCGTTATCTTCACCGCCGCCCGCGAATTCCTTGGCTTTGGTCACTTCGTCCCGCGTCTTCACAATGCCCAACATGAACTTCAGGGTTGTGGCCTGATAATTGGCCTTCATCTGGCCCTTGGTCGCCTCATCTTCTTTTGCTTTGGCCGCGACCCGCTCCTTCTCCTTGGTCTCGGCTGCAGCGTAATAGATGTACGTGGTTACAGCCAGCAGCACGGTCAATATGGCAAACAGAATGACCGCGATCTGCATCCCTTGACCTTCGCGAGACGCCATTGCAAAACTCCTGAAAGCGGCGCTAGAAAAAACTTTCCTGCGCCAGTAACACCGGCCATCAGCCGGCGAATTTGAACAGACCTACATGTTTCGCCAACACCGTGGCCAGCTATTCCCCTAAGTCGGAAAAAAGTGCTGGAGTTTCGCCTTGAGTCGGCTCTTGAAAACCGCCTCAAGGCGGAACTCCAACGCGGATTTTCCTCGCCCAACAGCTACTTCAGCCACAATTCAAGTCTATTTACCACCCTCCAAAGTGTCAACGTTTTTTATCGAGTTCGCGGCACACCCGGTCACTAACCCGACACACCAGCGAGGGTATTTCGCCCGCTCGCCGTTTATGACCAATTCATAACCACTTTTTCAGGTCCCCAATTTCTCGTAAAGTGTTTGCCTCCAAGGACTTTCTCCAAGAACTCCGCAAAAGTCTATAAGTGGTTCCTAAGGGTTGGCCCTGGACTAGGAATCCGAGATTATAAGGCGTTTTTCAAGCTCCATTCGGTGGAGACTATCGCCCCAAGTCCTTTTGCATCCCTGCCTTACGAGTCGCACGGGTCGGCAAGAGTCAAAAATCATATAAGCGGCGAAAAGTCGATCAACGACGAGCCAAAATACCCCTACCCCACGCCCGCGCGCAAAGAAGGTTCGGATACTTGATGCGCATCCATGTTCTTTTATTCAGTAAGCAAAAGATTATTTTCGGCTTGCCTTCTCACCGTTCCAACTGCCAGACAGCGGTATCCGGCCATCCAGACCTACCGTCCAAGCCTCGGCCCCGCCAGGAAGGGCCCCGCTGTCGGGCTGATCCTTGTCCATTTCACGCAGCGGATCGGGCCAAGAGGCGGGGATCGGCTGGCCGTGGTTGATGGCGGGGCTATCCACGGCCAGTCGCAAGTCGATGGGAAATGCGTCATCCTCGGAAAGTTGCACGAATCTTGGATCCGCGACTTTGTCGTGCGTTGTCCACCCCGCTTCATAACGCTTGCGGCTGTCGGTGAAGAGTTTCGAGGAACGAAACTTGGCGAAGGGGTCCGCCTTTAGCTCTGGCCCTTCTTTGTATCCCCAGATCAAATTTCCCCCTTCCCGGACGTTATCCGCCTGCTGCATTCCGACAAAACCAATGCCGGGAACCTGATTCTTCTGCACAAAGATATTGTTGAAGACGTCCCGCTCGGTGTTGCGCAAGCCCGCCGAACCAAGGCCGAACAGATAACCATCGCGAAAAACGGGAGTCTGGCGGAGCAGCGTGTTGTGATAAATGTGCATCACCGACCAGGTCGGGCTGCCGTGGTCACTGGCCAAGTGCCCCTCCTGATGCAGAAACGCCCCGCTGGGATCGGGCTCGCTGGGTGGTGCACCATAAACGCCCCCGCGCATGTCAAACACGTTGCGATACACAAACACGCCGGCAGCCGGGTCGTGGTCCAGCGGCGAATCGTCCTTGTCAATTTCATGCTGCGTCAGCGGGATGAGACAAGGACCAATCCGGTTCTGGAAAATGAACAGCGTATGAGCCCGTAGCTTGGGGCCCGTCTCCAAGCCGTCGTCGTTGAAGTTATCGACGAAGTTGTGGTGGAACCGCAGGTTCTTGGCATGCCGCAAAAAGGCAAAGTCGTGGTCGTCGGTGAATTCGCAATTGGCAAACTCGATGTTCTCGTTCAGCGGTTGATTGTTTTGCAGAATAATCTGATACGACGCGGTCCCGCGATATTTCATGTGGGCCCGCCCGGTCCACGGGGCGGCATTGCCCCGAAAAGCCGAGTTGGTCACGTGAAAGTCCTTCGACGCATTCACCAGCAGTGATGGAAAGCCGCCGTAAGCCGTCACATGATCCAGTTCGACACTCTGCGACCCATAAACCTCCATCAGCGGACTGCCGGTCGCTCCGCGGAGCACCAGATCCTGGATTTTCACATGCTTGACGCCCGACAGTCGCAGCACGGATTCCCCAAAGCCTGCGGCAATGATGAGGGGCAACTTGCGGGGATCCTGCTCGCCGCGATAGGCTCGCTCTCCCAATCCGGCCAGGCGGTGGTGGGCCAGGCGGATGTGAATGCGGTCCGTTTCGCGATTGAACCAGAGGCCAGGGCCGCAATAGATGCCCGTATCGCGCATGCCGGCCTTGCCGCCGATCCACATTTCGTTTTGGGAACGGAGGTCCACCGCCAGACGATAACCATGCAGCGGAACCAGTGAATCTGCGAAATTCCCCAGTGCTAGCGGCCGTTCTTCTTCGATCCCCCACATGGGCTCCCAGGAACCGGGGAGAAACTGTCGCGGAACCTGGTGGTCGTCGGCTCCAAAATACGTTTTCGTGGAAACGAACTCGCCGTCGGCCCCGTTCTCCAGCGGCTGCCAACTGGTGGCCGGGCTCTCCGCGAATTCGCGTAAGGCTCCGTCGATAATCGCCAATTCGCCAGGAAACGAGCCAATAGTAATGGGCGCACCTTTGCTGCCGGACTGACTGACAAAACACTTTTCGTAATACGTCCCGCCTCGCAGATACAGGGTGTCGCCCGGCTTGAGCTGCCGCAGGGCGTGCCGAAGTGACTTCCACGGAGATTTTTCTGTTCCCGCCGCTTCATCACTTCCCCGTGCCGCATCGACGAAGCGGGTTGGTCCCTTCGCCAAATCCCGCTTCACCGGCACCGGCAACGGGCGCATCGGCGGATGAGAGGAATACTCAGCCACATCTCCGGCTCTCGCCAGGCCACCAACGGAAACAACTGCCAACAGAGAAACAAATATCGCCGCTTCCAGGAGCAACTTGGCTATCATGATTTGTCTTTCTCCGAGTGCTTCCGCTTCCGGTCGCCACTGCCATACCGGCCGCGAAATTCGTCCGCTGGATATTTGACCACGTTCTTTCTCATCTTATCCCGCACGATGGTGGCAATATCCAGGCCCAGCTCATTGGCCATGGCCAGCGCGTAGCAAAACACGTCCGCCAGCTCCTCGCCAATCGGACCGAGCCGGGCTGGATCGCTTCCCGCTTCCCGCGAGGCTGGAACCTCAATCCACTGAAAATGCTCCATCAACTCCGCGGCCTCAATGGCCAGGGACATGCTCAAGTTCTTGGGAGAATGAAACTGTCGCCAATCCCGCTCGTCAACAAAATCGCGGACCAGAGTCCGAAGGTCCGCGAGAGAGGTGGACTGGTCAAGGGAAAAGTTTTCAGAATCCATGATTGGGGAGTCGCATTTGCTCTGTGAAGGTTCCAGAAAAAGCTGCAAATGATTAGATTATTGGTAGCATGGCCCTGCGAACAACAGTACCAGAGGAAGACGTAGATATCCATCTTGGACCGCTATCTTGCGATTGACACGGCTATCGTCAAGAATTACCAATGGCATTGTGGTCTTGAGATTTCTCCGGAAGCCGGGAATTCATTTTTTCATGCTGACTCGCCGAATCGCTTACCTCGGATTGCTCGCCTGCCTCGTGACGGCGACCGCGCTGGGAATTCAGCCTGGTCGAACGGGAAGCCTCTTCGGGGAGCAAGAGTCGGACGCTCCCACCGAAGAGTCGAGCGAAGAGGAAATTGAGTCTGAGTGTGGTTTCCCGGTTCGCCGCCGGAGTGCCGCTCTGGTCCTGGCGATAAAGGCGCTGCCCGTAGAAGTCGACCAGCCTCCTCGCTCCGTTAAGGTACCACCCTCCTGCACCTGTCCCGGTGCTCCCCAGTCGGCACGCAATGGATTCGGCGGACCCTTGCGCTTGTAATGCGCGTTTTTCTTGAGCTCGTCCCACTGTCTCTGGGACGCTGATGCCGACTTCGCGCTCGACCATTGGCTTTCCGATTTCGGAAGTTCAGGTCGAGCAAGCTCCATCTTCAGGTCATCCCGGCAAGCATCGCGTACTTCTTCGCGTGCCAACCGAGCCCGGCCTTCATGAAAACCACCATCGCCTCCAGAAATCGCTGACGACCCATGCACAAAATGTTGCCACCATCGGACTTGCCCCTGCATCGGACCCTTCCCCGTGACATGATCGCCGGCACAGTGGTCTTTCTGGTCGCCTTGCCCCTTTGCCTGGGGATTGCCCTGGCATCGGGCGCGACTCCTTTTTCGGGACTCGTGACGGGAGTCATCGGCGGCCTGGTAGTTGGAATCCTCAGCGGCTCGCAAACCAGTGTCAGTGGTCCGGCGGCGGGTCTGACGGCGATTGTCGCCTCGCAGATTGCCCTGCTGGGCTCGTTCGAAACCTTTCTTCTCGCGCTGGTGATTGCCGGCGTACTGCAAATGGCTCTGGGAGTCGCCAAAGCCGGCTTCCTTTCGTCCTTCATACCTTCCAGCGTTATTAAGGGACTGCTGGCGGCTATCGGCGTCATCCTGATTCTGAAGCAGATTCCGCACTTGCTGGGACACGACAACGACCCCTCGGGTGAAATGGAATTCGTTCAGCCCGATCATCAAAACACCTTTTCCGAGATCGGCACGCTATTCGGCGGTGAGATACAAGTCGGTGCTGCCGTCATTGGGTTGGCTTCGCTGGCACTGCTATTCCTCTGGGATCAGATCAAACCTCTGAAAAAGTCGATTATTCCCGCGCCGCTGATCATTGTCGTATTGGGAGTGGGATTGCAGATTGCCTTCCAGACTGTGGGGGGAATCTGGTTGATCGAGAACAGCCATTTGGTGCAGGTTCCGATTGCCAAAAGCCTCAGCGAATTCTGCGGGTTCCTGACTCTGCCCGATTTTTCGCAGTGGACCAACCCGGCCATTTATTCCGCGGGCGTGACTATTGCCATCGTGGCCTCGCTGGAAACCCTGCTCAACCTGGAAGCCGTCGACAAGATCGACCCAAAGCAGCGGGAGACTCCCCCCAGCCGCGAGTTGCTGGCGCAGGGTGTGGGGAATGTGCTGTGCGGCCTGTGCGGCGGCGTGCCGATGACGTCGGTCATCGTCCGCAGTTCGGTCAACATCGGCGCGGGAAGTCAAACCCGGTTGTCGGCCATCTTTCACGGGGCGCTGCTCCTGGTTTGCGTGATGCTGTTCCCCGCTGTCCTCAATATGATTCCCCTGTCTTGCCTGGCGGCCATTCTGGTGCACACCGGACTCAAGTTGGCCAACCCACGGCTGTTTCAAAAGATGTGGAGCGAAGGGCGGTACCAGTTGATTCCCTTTTTGGTAACGCTCGTAGGAATTGTGATGACCGACCTGCTCATCGGCATCCTGATAGGCCTGGGCATCAGCCTGGCGTTCATACTCAATAGCAATTTTCGCCGTCCTCTGCGCAAGGTCTTGGAAAGACATTTAGGAGGCGACGTCCTGCATATTGAGCTGGCCAACCAGGTGAGCTTTTTGAACCGTGCGGCATTGGAGCATGCTCTCCGCACTGCGCCGCGCGGAATGCACGTGCTGCTCGATGCGCATAACACCGACTATATCGATCCCGACATCCTCAGCCTGATCCGCGATTTCAAGGAAAAGACCGCCCCCGTCCTCGGCATTCGCGTCAGCCTGCGGGGTTTTCGCGACAAGTACCAACTGGACGATGAAATCCTGTTCGTCGATTACTCCACGCGCGAGCTGCAAGGAAAGCTGACCTCACGGCAAGTGCTGCGTATCTTAGAACAAGGGAACGAGCGGTTCCGCACTGGCCATCGCCTCCCTCGGGATCTGGTGCGGCAGCTCCGCGCCTCCTCCAAGGGGCAACATCCGCTGGCCGTCGTTTTGAGCTGCATCGATTCGAGAACGCCAGCCGAATTAATCTTTGACTTGGGCCTGGGAGATATCTTTAGCGTCCGAGTCGCGGGCAATGTCACCAGCCCCAAGATTCTGGCAAGTATCGAGTATGGCTGCGCGGTCGCCGGGGCCAAGCTGGTGATCGTTGTTGGCCATACATTCTGTGGGGCAGTGACTGCCGCCGTGAACCTGGTCAGTTCTCCGCAAAGCGTAGAGCAGGATACCGGTTGCCAGCATCTGGAGCACATCCTGAAGGACATTCAACAGTGCACGGATTCTCACGAGTGCCAGCGAATGTCCTTCGCGACCCCGGAGGAAAAGGCCAAGATGGTGGACATCGTCGCCCAAAGAAACGTGCAACGGAATGTGCAAAACATCGTCGAGCAGAGCTCAACGCTCCGTGAATTGGTACAGCAAGGACGAATCGCCGTGGTCGGCGCGATGTACGACGTGGAGACCGGTGGAATCGAGCTTCTGCTTAATGACGCAGTTGGTTTAAGAGGCGGGGAACTGTGCCACATGGAGGATGGCGAAACGGTTACTCTTGCAAAACAGCCTCTTCCCTGAGTTTTCTGGGCAGGCTGGGAGCCTATCCCGACTAAGCCTTCAACGGTTTTCTCGTCGACGGGAAACTTCGGGGATCCAGGTGGTTGAGTGCGGTGCTTGAGGCTCCGGCGCAAGAAGACTCGTGTAATCATCTTATTGCTAGTGAGCATGCTCGAAGGTAAACTTTCACACAGATCTTTGGCTGCCCTCCTCGGACAAAACTTGTGGGCAATGGGTTCCACAAGGGAGGTGTTCCGTGCTGCAAGTCCTCGGTAATCCGCGACAGTTTTGTGACGGTGTGACTCGGAGGCAAGCGATCACCGCCGGCGCGCTGTCGGTGCTGGGTGGCTCGTTCAACTTGCCGAGCCTGCTGGCGATGGAGGAGAGACGGGTCGCGGGAGGTCCGGCCGCCAAGGCGAAGGGCGTCTTGCTGCTGTATTTGCACGGCGGAGCGCCGACGCAGGACATGCTCGACATGAAGCCGGCCGCTCCCGTCGAAATCCGCGGCGAGTTTCAGCCGGTGGCGACGAGCGTGCCCGGCATCCAGATTTGCGAGCACCTGCCGAAAATGGCCAGGTGGATGCACCGGGCGGCCATCGTCCGCACGGTCCATCACGACGCCGGCTGCCACAACACGCTGCCGGGCTTCACCGGCAGCGAGCAGTTCGTGAATATCAACGATCCGGTCCCCAAGGATTCATTTCCCCCCTCAATGGGTTCGGTGTGCGAGTATCTGCGGCCTTCGGACTGCGATGTGCCGCATTACGCCGCGCTCCCGACGTACCTTGGCTGGGGTTACAACCTGCGGCGGCCCGGACCACAGGGAGGTTTCCTGGGGAAGCGTTATGACCCGCTCTGCGGCGAATGTCTGCCGGTGATCGATCCGAAGCCCAGCCCACCGGACAGTGCAGTCGCCATGTGGCTTGGAGCACCGCAACTCATTGGGACGACTTTTACCGCCGACATGACCATCGACCGAATGAATTCGCGGCAGAGCCTGCTGGCACAGCTTGATGAGCAACACCGCCGATCCGAGACTCACGGCGCGATCGCCAACTTTGGCCGCGTCCGGCAGAAAGCGTTCGATCTGCTAACGTCGTCCAAGCTTAAAGCGGCGTTCAACCTGGAGGCGGAAGACCAAAAGTTGCGGGAGCGCTATGGCTCGCACCTGTTCGGCTCCAGCGCCCTGATTGGCCGGCGGCTGCTGGAAGCGGGGGTGCGGTTTGTCGACGTGTACTGGGACGGCTACGCTTCCCGCAGCAAGGACGGCGGGAAGGATCCCTACTGGGACACGCATGACAAGAATTTCATCCGCCTCAAGCAATTGAATCTTCCCAAGCTCGATCAGACTTACGATGCCCTGCTCAGCGACCTGGAGCAGCGCGGCCTTTTGGACGAGACTCTGGTCGTAATGATGAGCGACTTCGGGCGCACGCCTCGGGTGAATTCTCAGGCCGGCCGCGACCACTGGACCTCCTGCTACTCCGTCATGCTGGCCGGAGCCGGCATTCGCGGCGGCACCCTCTGCGGTACCAGCGATCACTCCGCCGCCTACGTCAAAGACCGCCCCGTGCGTCCAGCCGACATCTGCGCCACGATTTACCAGTGCCTGGGCATTGATCCCGAAATGACCGTTCTCGACCGTTCCAACCGGCCCATCCCGATTGCGAATGGGGGACAGGCGATAAGGGAGATATTGGCGTGAACACGTAGTTCCCAGTGATTGTCAACGCAATCCTCATGCAATTCTGGTCATGTCCGAAGGAGAATCGCTGTGCCTACGATTGACTTCGAGACTTCGGTCGCTGAATTCCTCGCGTTGGGTAGACGACTTCAGGCGACACTGCCGCTCACCGGCGAACGGGTTCTAGACGAACTTACCGCATGGTACCGCGACAAACGCATCGAAGGCGCCGCAATCGATGAAGATGCGGACATGTTGTTGCTCCAGTGGGGCGCAACTCGACCGCTCATTGTCGTCGAACCAACCGATCTGCGAAGGCTCGCTGACAAGGATCTCAGGTTTGCCGAGCAGGAGTTGCAATACCTCGACGTTACCCGTCAGGTTTTTGCTGCCGGCGAGGATGAAGACGCGGAATTCGATGACTCCGCGGTACAAATGAGCATAAGCCTTGGGTTTGGGCCCGCCGACGGAAGCGAGCCAATGTCCAATCTCTGGATCCACACGCCTCAGGAAATCGCCAGCGTTGTGAAGAAATATGCCAACACGCCGTTTGTGCTTTCGCTCCTGAACCGGCCGGCCGCAACTGTAACGATCGTTGTCGGCCTTTGCGGCTAGGGAAATTACCTGGGGCCTAGCCAACTGCGCCGACAAAATCCTCTCCCAGCCGGGCGAGGACTTCGCGGGTGACCTGAGCGGGGACGACTTGGCGGGGCTGGCCGGGTTGCTTGAGATAGCGGCTGAGGAGGAGCTCGCCACCTTTGCGGACGAGGAGCTCGTAGTAACTGCGGCCATCTTCCCCCTGCTGCGGCGGATTGGAGCGGCACTGGACGGTACAACTGTCGGCGTCGAACTCGACGGCGCTGATGGGCTCCATCAGGTAATTGAGCTTCGCGGTGAGAGCGTCGCTGAGCTTCTTGAGATCCTTGACGGTGGAGGTGGCGAGCTTGTCGGTCTTATAGGTAAGTGACTCAAACGCGCAGCCGATGGCGTCGACGGCCACGAGCTGGGCTTCGAGCTTTCCGGACGGAGTATCTACCTCGAGACGGCCAAGGCCGTTCTGGGATTGGATGCGAGCGAGCTCGCGCGCGATGTCTTGTTTGGTCGTCATGCCAGCACCTACGCCTATTCTTTGGGCGTGACAATCAGTCCACACCTACAATTATGATTCGCCAGTTCTCTGTTTCCACGTTTCGCAAGTTTTGTGCCGCAAGGTAGGCCGCGAGTCCTCTCGCGAGCCATCAGAGTTCGGGCGGAACGGCCGCTCGACATCTGCTTTGAGGTAACGTCAACTCTCAGGGCTCGCCACGGAGTGGCGGCCTACTATTACTTCTTCGCCTTTTCCTCCGCCGGATTGATGAATTCCACGCCGTCGAAGGTCAAAGTGACAGGACTATTCTCCAGATTTGTCCCAATATGGACCGGTCGTTTCCACAATTGATAAAGGTTGGTGAGCGTGTCCTTGGCGTACTTGAGCTCCAACTCGACGCCGCTGAAGCGGTGCTCCAAGTACAGCTCCCCTCGGTTCTTGTGATTGCCGTCCTTCACATAAATGATCGGCCGGCCGACGTTGGTGAGATTAAAAAGAAGCCGCTTCTTGACCTCTTCGAACTGGCGGCTTTCAATCTCGTAGTAGCCGCTGTCGGTGTTGTAGCCGAAAGAAAACAGCTTGTGCTCGCGGCAGAAATCGAGGGTCAGAAACTCGTCGATGAACGTCAAGTCGTTGTGGACTCGGCGGACCTCGAAGATTTTCTGCCGCCCCAGGCCGGTCTTCTTGTCCCAGTTCTTCTTGGCCAAATGGTCGTCGCACCGCTCATATTCCTCGCCATACGCCCCGCGATTCCAGCGGTCCTCGATGTCGCGGTAGAGCTCCAGGCCGAGCTTGTACGGGTTGAGCCGCGTCCGTGAGCCGGCGAGGGTGCCGGAGCAGTGATCGGCATAGCAAATCAAGTCTTTCTCGATCATGGCGTGTTTGGTCATGATCGTGGAATGCCAATAGGTGGCCCAGCCTTCGTTCATGATCTTGGTCTGGGCCTGCGGGGCGAAGTAATAGGCTTCGTCCCGGATGATCGAGAGCACGTCCCGCTGCCAAGCCTTGAGCGGGGCGTTTTCCAGCACGAACAGCATCACATCCTGCATCGGCTCGGAGGGGAAGTGCTCCTTTTTCTGCAATTCCCTTGTTTTGCGAGCCACTTCGGCGTCCATGGCGGCTTTGGGATTCACAAAGCTGTCCATGTACCCCTTGGACTGGAAGCGGGTGGCCTGCGGAGCGTCCTCTTCTTCCTCCGTCGCGTCCTGGAAGTGGTATTTGGTCGAGTCGTCGCGGCGCTTGATCCGGGTGGAGTGGATGTCGACCAGATCCTCAATGCAGAGGCAGTTGTCGATGAAGGTTTCGACTTCTTCGATGCCGAACCGGTCCATATAGTCCCGGATGCGGTTGCCGTGGTTCGCCATCTCGTCGATCATTTTCCGATTGGTATGGGCGAAGTAGGCGTTGTTCTTGAAAAAGTCGCAGTGGCCATAGACGTGAGCCATCACCAGCTTGTGGTCGGTGATGCCGTTGCTGGCCAGCAGGTAGGCGTAGCAAGGATCGTTGTTGATGACTAGCTCGTAGATCTTTTGCAGGCCGTAGCTGTACCCCTTGGTGAGCTGTTCGTACTCCATCCCGAAACGCCAGTGGGGATACCGCGTGGGAAACCCTCCGTACGCCGCCACCGCGTTGAGCTGCTCCGAATCGACCACTTCGAACACGGTGGTGAAGAAGTCCAGCCCGTAGGAGCGCGCATGAGCCTCCATCTGAGCCTGGATTTCTTCCATCTCAGGAGTGAGGGGGCGGAAGCGGTGGAGGAGGGCGGACATGGCGTTTCAAAAGCGGAAAGTGGAAAGTGGAAAGCGGAATTTTGACTCCGCTTTCGGCTTTCCGCTGTCCGCTCTACTGTTCATTTTCCTTTCCCAAGAAATGTCTTGATGGAATCATAAATCGCCTCTTTGCTCTCAATCTCGCTCGTCACCAGCACTTCGTGCTCGTCGCCGAAGGCTTCCTCGAGGACGCGGAGGAATTCGCCGCTGCCGTAGGGGCTTTCCACCTGGCCGTAGCAGAAGAGATTGCATTTGGGGAGGATTTGTTCTCGCAGCAGGGCGAGCGACGTTTTGTTGTCTTCCCCCCAGTTATCCCCGTCGGAGAATTGGAAGCAGTAGACGTTCCATTCCGCCGGGTCGTAATGATTCTTGAGCAGGTCGGCGCAGACTTTGTAGGCGGCGCTGATGCGGGTGCCGCCGCTTTCGCGGGTGTGGTAAAAAGTCTGTTCGTCGACTTCCTTGGCGGCGGCGTCGTGGATGATGTAGCGCCGCTCAATGCCGTCGTACTGGCTCCGGAGCCAGGTGTCGATCCAGAACGACTCCGTCCGGACGATTTCCTTCTGCTCGTCGGTCATGCTGCCAGAAACGTCCATCATGTAAAGGATGACAGCGTTGGCTACCGGCTCGGGAACGCTTTCCCAGGAGCGATAGCGGCGGTCTTCCTTAATGGGAATGATCTTGGGGTCAGCCGGGCGGTAGGTTCCTTCGCTGACCTGCCGCCGGAGGGCTTCCACATAAGTTCGGCGGAAGTGGCGGAGCGATTCCGGCCCAACCCGGCGGACGCTGGTGTAGCGGACCTTGTCCTGCGTGATATTGGCTTTGCCCTTGGGTTCGATGCGGGGGAGTTCCAGCTCGTCGCCGAGAATCGCGGCCAGCTCTTCCAGCGAGATATCGACCTCCAACACGTGCTGGCCGGGGTCGCCACCGGCTTTGCCCTGGCCATCGCCCTCGTCGTCCCCCGCGGCAATCGGCTGGCCAGGTTCACCTTCCCCCTGTCCCACGCCGCCGCGGCCGTTCTGGCCATAGCGGAAGTGCGGCACGTCGAGCTGCGGCAGCGGGATGGAAACGAGGTCCTTTCCCTTCCGGCCGATCATCTCGCCGTGCGTCACATATTTCCGCAGGTTCTCTCGTATCTTCCCGCGAACGATTTGTTTGAACCGCGACGAGTCGCGGTCGATTTTCATGACCATGGCCGCTGCGCGGAATGACGAAGTCCGAATTCCGAATGACGAATTGAAATCCTCTTTCATTCGCCATTCGAATTTCGTCATTTCCTCTTCACGTCTCCTCTCGCAAAAATACTGGCCACATAATTCAGCACGTCCGTCGCACTTTCGTCGTCGTAGCCGAAGTCGCGGATGAGGCGGCTCTTGACTACGTCGATTTTGGCTTGCGTGTCTTTGTCAACGACCTGGCTGACCAGGCTAGTGAGCTTGATGGTGTCCTTCTGGTCCTCGAACAGCTTGAGCTGCAGGGCCTTGTAGAGCCGTTCGTTGGACTTGTAGTCAAACGTCTTGCCGTCCATCATCAGGGCCGCGATGTAGTTCATGATCTCGCGGCGGAAGTCGTCCTTGCGGCTGTCGGGGATGTCGATTTTGTCCTCAATCGACCGCATCAGTCGCTCATCCGGCTCGTCGTACTGGCCGGTGAACTTGTTGCGGACCTTCTCCCGCTGCGTGTAAGCTTTGACGTTGTCGATGTAGTTGCCGCAGAGCCGCTTGAGGGCGTCCTCGTCGGCGGCGATGGCCCGCTGAACCTCGTTCTTCACGATGTTCTCGTATTCTTCCTTCACCACGCCGAGCAGCTCGCGGTACTTGCCGCGCAGTTCCTCATTCGTGATTAGGGAATGGTGCTTGAGGCCGGCTTCCAGCTCGTTCATCACCATGAACGGGTTGATGCTCTTGGCCTCCATGTGGGCGACCAGGGCGTTGGAGATTTTGTCCTGCACATAGCGGGGGGAAATCCCGTGCATCCCCTCGGTAATCGCCTCGTCCCGAAGCTCCTTGATGTTCTCCTCGGTGAAGCCGGGGAGCGTTTTGCCGTTGTACAGCTTCAGCTTTTGCAACAGCGTCAGACTGGCATTGTTCGGCGGCTCCAGACGTGTGAGAACGGCCCACATGGCGGCCATTTCGATGGTGTGCGGGGCAATGTGCTTCCCCTTCACCTTCCGCTGGTTGTAGTCCTTCTCATAGATTTTGATTTCATCCGACAGCCGCGTGACGTACGGCACGTCGATTTTCACGGTGCGGTCTCGGAGAGCCTCCATGAACTCGTTGTTCTGCAGACGGCGGTATTCCGGCTCATTGGTGTGGCCAAGAATGACTTCGTCGATGTCGGTCTGGGCGAATTTCTTCGGCTTGACCTTGTGCTCCTGGCTTGCGCCGAGGAGATCATAAAGGAAGGCCACGTCCAGCTTCAGGACTTCGATGAATTCGATGATGCCGCGATTGGCAACGTTGAATTCGCCGTCGAAGTTAAAGGCCCGCGGGTCGCTATCGCTGCCGTACTCCGCGATTTTGCGGTAGTTGATGTCACCAGTCAGCTCGGTACTGTCCTGGTTTTTCTCATCCTTGGGCTGGAAGGTGCCAATGCCACAGCGGTCCTGCTCGGAGAGCGTGATTCGCTTGACACGAGCGTCACCAATCACCTTGGTCCAGTCGCCGTTGTATTTCTTCAGCCGCTCGGAATACATGAAGCGACAATAGGGGCAGAGTTCGCCGACAATCCGGACTTTGTAGTCCTCGTCTCCCTTGCCTCCATTCATGCCGACCAGCACTTCGTCGCGAAAGCGCTCCGGGATCAGGTGGAGCGGCTCTTCATGCATCGGGCACCAGTGAATGTCATTGGCGTCCGTCTCCGCCACCCAGCCGAGGGTGTAGAGCGCCCCGCCATCGGTGCCGGAATAGCGCTCCATCCCCCGCTTCATCAGCCGGGCGATGGTGCTCTTGCTGCTGCCGACCGGGCCGTGCAGCAAAAGGACGCGCTTCTCAATGCCATATCCCTTGGCGGCCGATTTGAGAGCGTTAACGAACGATTCGAGCGTGTCGTCGAGCCCGAAAACGGCATCGCGGCCTTCGTTGTCCGGGTCATCGAAGAATTTGTAATGGACCCGCCTTTCACCACGGGATTCCTCATAAACATGCGTCCCGGCCGACATGATCATGTCGTAGACCCGCTCAAAGGCGTTCCGCGCCACCGCCGGCTGCTGGCGAACGAGGTCGAGGTAGTCCTCGAAAGAACCGAGCCAGTTCTTGCGACGGAACTGCTCCAAATCTTGCCGCTGGGCGACAAGCGAAATGATGTTGCGTCCTGACGTCATCGAATATCCTCCCCTGGGGGAAATGGGGGCGGGTCCGGGCAGTACGGCTAGGGACTGTGTCCGCAAGGGCCGCTATCGGTTCTTACGAACATCTCGGAGTCGTCTGTTCGGGTCACACCCCTTTCTGGGCACCGCTGGGTAATTCGTTTCCGCACTGAGCGAAACGGCCACTCAGCGCTCAAACATAGGTCTCAATTGCCCAGTTCGCTTCGCTCCGCGCAGGGACGGACGCATATCAACTGCGACAGGTTCGCCTGCGGGACCGCGCACAGCCAGACAGCGTGAGGTAGGTGCACCCCTTCCCAGCCAAGGCAAACTCTCTCACTGGGGAAGAATGCAAACGCTGCTTCCGGCTTGCAGCAATCGCACGGAGAGATTGGAAAAGAGCTTTCGTGGAGGCAAGAGGGGCCGGCAGGAACTTGGCCTGTGCCTACGGGCGCGGGCGGTCCTTGCCA
Organism: Planctomycetaceae bacterium; assembly: GCA_005778405.1. GTDB lineage: Bacteria > Planctomycetota > Planctomycetia > Pirellulales > Pirellulaceae > SXOA01. The sequence goes on along the minus strand of SXOA01000124.1, from coordinate 37,025 downwards.
CTTACACAATCTGCCTCTCCTCTTCAAATCTATTTCCGACTTCCAAATCGGGCAATAGGAATTGCCACGGCTATGCGGGATTTGCGGTAAATATTACAGAAAGTTGGATTGCGCCAGATTCGCGGAATTGCGGCAATTTGGGCACAATTCCGGTTCTAGCGGCAGGCTGCTTGCCGCAGAGTGCCGCTTTGGGGAAGATGGTCCGCCCGCATCATTCCGAAGCAGGACATTTGTGGAAATGTGATTGCCGGCTCAGCCACCACTGGGAAAAGCGAAATATTCGCAGAAGAAAACGATGCTCAACTTTCCAACTGCGCGCTACCTGGCGGTGAAAGTCGTCATGATGCCACGCGACACCAACGCCGTTGGCACCATATTCGGCGGCGTGCTGCTCAGCCACATCGACCAGGCGGGCGCTGTCGGCGCGATCCACGAGATTCGCAGTCAAGGCTGGCCGACTCCGGCGCTCGTTACTGTCGCAATGAACGGGGTCGAATTCCATGAGCCGGTCGCGGTAGGAGAAGTGGTCAGCTTTTGGACGCAGGTGACCCGCATCGGGCGGACTTCCATCACCACGCATGTTTCCGTGGAATCGGAGCGCGAGGACGGTCCAAAACGTGTGACTGAGGCCGAGGTGGTGTATGTGGCGATTGATAAGGAGAGCCCGGTGCGGAAGACGATGACGATAAGGGGAGAGGAGACTTCCTAGCCGGCAATCCTGGGAGCCGGAGAGTGCGAAAAACACCCCTCTTTCAAAAAAGTTCAGGGCAGCCATTGACTCCCTTTTGCGCGGGTGTACCATCCATAGATTGAGCGTGTGGATCGGCGTTTTGGTCCGTTTGTACGCTTCCTGCCCCATTCCCACCCCGCCTGATTCGCCACTTCCCTCCTGCCGTGAAGATCAAGCTCCTCTGCCAGAACGCGCTGGCTTCTCCGCGTGAAATCACCATTGATCGTTTCCCCATTGAGCTCGGCCGCGGCGTTGCCGTCGGTGTGCGGATAGATGATCGTTGGCTCAGCCGGCGGCATTGCGAGCTTGCTGTGGCCGGAGACAGCATCGTCGTCCGCGACCTCGGCTCGTCGCACGGTACCTATGTCAACGGCCAAAGGCTTTCGGCGGCAGTGGCTTTGAACGCAGGGGACGAACTGCGAATCGGCCTCTCCTACTTCGTTGTCGAGTACCAGGATGAGCGGGCCAAGTTGCACGATTCCGCGGGCTTTGACGCGGCTGTGGTTTAGGCCTCCTTTCGTTCGAATTCTCGCTCCGCTTCGACTTTGCAAATCCGCAGCGAGAATCGCTGGTACCAGCGTTCTTTCCCCATTGCCTGTGCCAACCGATGTTCCGCCTGCTCGCGCCAGGCTTTGATGGCGGTGAGGCTTTCCCAATACGAAATCGTGATGCCCAAGCCGTCCGCTCCGCGGGCGCTTTCGATGCCGAGGTACCCCGGCATTAGTGCGGCGAGCTCGGCCATCCGCGCCGCGGTAACTCCGTATCCCGCGTCGTCCTCCGCGGTGCGGATGGAGGTGAAGATGACGGCGTAGTAGGGGGCTCCGTTGTTCATGACGCAAACTTCCTACGCTTTACGACGGTTCGCCCGCTTTCGCCATTCTTTCCCCCGCCGAACAATCTCGTCAAACACGGGGTCGTTCGCAAACATGCCGAGCGTTGTCCGCCAGTCCTTCCTTGGAAGTTGCTCAATCGCCTGCTGCAAAGCCGCAACCTCGACTTCCAGTTTCTCCACGCGGCGAAGTAATTCTGCTTTTGTCATGGCCGTATTCCGTCGTCCATCTTCCTGCCAACCATTTTCCTGCCATCATCCCGGATTGATTTGGCAGGAAAATGGTTGGCAAGAAGATAAGAAGGAAGTTTGTCCTAATGGTTCACGCCAGCACCCCCTCAATCACCTTCCCATGCACGTCCGTCAGCCGTCGCTCGATGCCGTTGTGATAGAAGCTGAGGCGCTGGTGGTCGAGGCCGAGGAGATGCAGGAGCGTGGCGTGAAAGTCGTGGACGGTAGCGACGTTTTCCACGGACTTGTAGCCGAAATCGTCGGTTGCTCCGTAGGTGAACGGGGCTTTCACTCCCGCTCCCGCCAGCCAGGCGGTGAAACCGACTGGGTTGTGGTCGCGGCCGCTGGCCCCTTTTTGAAAGGTCGGCATGCGGCCGAACTCGGTACACCAGACGACGAGCGTATCCTTCAAGAGGCCCCGCTGCTTGAGGTCTTTCAGCAGGGCGGCGGCCGGCTGGTCGAGGATGGGGCCGTGGATGTCGTACTGGGCCTTGAGTGTTTTGTGGCCGTCCCAGTTGCCGACCCCTTCACCCATCGCGTACGCCCCGTTGAAAAGCTGCACGAACCGCACCCCTCGCTCGATCAGCCGCCGGGCCAGGATGCAATTGCGGGCGAAGCCGGCTTTGAGCTTGTTCTCGGAATCGTCGGCCCCGTACATCTTGAGGACGTGGGCGGGCTCCTGCGAAATGTCCGTCGCCTCCGGCACACTGAGCTGCATCCGGGCGGCCAACTCGTAACTGGAGATCCTGGCGGCCAGTTCCGTATCATCGGGAAACTTTTCCAAGTGCTGCTCGTTCAGCTTCCTCAAAAAGTCGGCGGACGCCTTGTCCTTCTCCGCGGAAATGCCGGCGGGGCGGGCCAGGTTCCGGATCGGCTGGGCGGCGTTGAACGGCACACCCTGAAAGACGGCGGGCAAAAAGCCAGGCCCCCAGTTGTTGACGCTCGCCTGCGGCACGCCACGAGGGTCCGGAATGGCAACGAACGCGGGGAGATCCTGGTTCTCGCTCCCCAAGGCATAGTTCACCCAGGCCCCCATGCTCGGGAACCCCTCCAGCGTAAAGCCGGTGGACATGAACATCTCTCCCGGCCCATGCGTGTTCGTCTTGCCGGTCAGCGAATGGACAAAGCACATCTCATCCGCCAGCTCCCCCAGCAGCGGCAAGAGGTCGCTCGTCATCTTGCCGCACTGGCCGCGAGGGTGGAACGGATACGGGCTCTTCACCAGCGACCCCTGCTCTCCCTGAAACGTTACTAGCTTCTCACTCCCCGGCATCGGCTGGCCGTCCCGCTTGATCAGCTCCGGCTTGTAATCCCAGGTATCCACCTGGCTGCACGCCCCCGAGCAAAAAATGACCAGCAGATTCTTCGCCTTTGCCGCAAAGTGCGGCTTGCGAGGCAAATTTGGCTGCCGTGGATCAATCGCCGGGCGAACAGGCGTCTTGATTTCCTTCGCCAGCAGCTTGTCCTGAGCCAGCAGATGCGTAAGGGCGATGGCACCCAGGCCGGTGGCGGTGTCGGCAACGAAGGAGCGACGGGAAAGAAGATTTGCGGCCATGAGAAGAGTCCAATCGTTCAGAATCAGGCTTGGTTAAACACAACCCAAATGCGGACGCAGAAAAAATGGTGGTGCAAAAGTCGGCAAAGCGATTTCCGCAACTCCTTGCCTGGCAATTCCTTTCGACGACGCTTGCCACGACTTTTGCACCACCCCCCTCCTCGGTTGAGGGGGACCGGGCATGGTGATTCTGCCCCTCGTTTCTAATCTCGAATCTTAAATCCGAAGTTTGAATTCCTGATTGCCTCCCGTGAACTCCATCCATAAAGTGTACTGAAGTTTACGTACCCGAGTTGGCACATTCAAGTGCATGTCACCAGAATATCGGAAATTCTTGCCTCCGGGGTCGGGAGTCATTGGCGGCATCATTTCGAGCAGGTGGAGGCTGTGGAACGCCAATGTCTCTCGACCTCGATTCGCTGCTGTCGTGCATTCCGGACGCTCAGACTGTTACCGCGCTACTCTCCGAGCGTTGCTTCGATCAGTTATGAAGCCTACCCGCCTTGCCCCTTTCGCCTCACCCACGCGGTGGAATCAACTTGTGACCCTGATTTCGTCAGGCGAAGCCCTAAAATCGGCGTTCTTTCTGGCTTGGCGAATTCGTCCTTTCAGGTCGGGCAAGTGCAGCTAAACCCACTCTTCATTGTTTCCAGAAAACAACCTGATTCGCCAATTTCGCCATCGCGTAGTTCTCATTGACTACGAGCCGAACCGCATGCTGTTTGAACTCCTCCGAAAACACCCGCCGCTTTCGCGACGATTCGACCTTGGAAGGGCTCGTCCCTTGGACCCTCTGAAGGGGCCATTATCCGGCCCCCGCCGGTAATCGAGAATTCTGGGTCATCGCGCGCGAACAATGGCGGGCATGACGGAGACGACGAGCAGGTTCACGGCAACGAGCTGGCAACTGAAATGGTTCATGGCGGGGTTCCTTTCACGCTTCGAGGACTATACCCGAAAAACCGCCTGCCGTCATTTTTTCGTCTTTCCAATTCGTCCCAACACAGTCTCCAGAGTTTGTCGCAGGACGAGGCCGCTCTTGCGGAGGGCCTGAACTTCTTTGGGCCAGAGGTCGATTTGATGACGGGCGACGCAACCCGCGCGGCCGACGACGGTGGGGACGCTGAGGGCGACGTCCCGGATGTCGTAGCAGCCGTTTTGCACGGTGGAAACGGGGAGAATCCGCTTCTGGTCGAGGGCGATGGAGTGGATCACGTCCCGGATGGCGATGCCGACGGCGAAGCCGGCTCCGGTCTTTTTCTTGATGACTTCGGCTCCGCTCCCCTTGGTGCGGGTGAACAGCTCGTCGGCGACGCGTACGTTCCAGCCGGGGAACTTTTCTAGCGGCAGGCCGGCGACGGCGGCGCTGGACCAAATGGGAACCATGCTGTCGCCATGCTCGCCGAGAATCAGGGCGTTGATCTGCGTCGGCGGGGCCTTGAGCTGCTGGGCGATCAGGCTGCGGAAGCGGATCGTATCGAGCTGCGTTCCCAGCCCAATCACCTGCGACTCCGGCAGATTGAGCCGGTCGGCGGCAACGTAGGTGAGAATGTCCACCGGGTTGCTGACGACAAAGACGATGGCGTCCTTTTTCATCCCCGCCTTCGCAACCTCCGCCAAAATCCCCAGAAACAGGTCGGTATTCCGGTTAATCAAATCCAGCCGGCTTTCATCCGGCTTACGGCGGAGACCGGCCGTGATGCAGATGACGTCCGACGACGGCACATGCTCATACCCGCCTGCCACGATGACCTGGTCAGCCACGCTCGGTGTGCCGTGGAGCAGGTCCAAGGCATGACCCCCAGCCAGGTCCAAGTTCAGGTCAAGCAGGGCGATTTCGCTGACGATCCCGCCGCACTGCAGCGCGAACGCCGCGGAGGAACCAACCAGGCCAGCGCCGCCGATGATGGAGACTTTCATGTTTTCTCGTAGCCGCACGCGGCTCGCGTGCTGGCTTTTAGTGGTGTGGTTACTTGATTCGGAAGAAGCAGACATGCGGGCCGCATGTCGCTACGACTTCTTCGCCAATTCTTCCATCACACGTTGGGTAATCATCTGCACGAGTGCTTCCTGGCTCATGGGTGCCGAGGACGAACTGCTGGAAGCAGCAGCCTTTCCCGCGTTCGGTCCCATGGGCGGCGGTGCCTCGAAGGCTTTCCGCTCGATGCCGGCGGCTTTCCAACTGTCGCGGAAGATGTCGTTGGCGCAGACGTCGCAGTTTTTGTATTCGTCGGTGTTCCGCGGATCGGACCAGCCCCATTTTTGCTTGAGGTCGAGCAGCTCCCGCTCTTTCCCTTCGTCGAAATAGTTCACCCGGCCCAGTCCCTTGGCCAGCATCAGCATGCGGCAGTAGGCGTCGAGGATTTCAGTCCACCAGTAGGCCCGTTCCACGTTCTCGCCGTAGCTGACCGTGCCGTGGTTGGCGAGGATGATGACGTTCGTTTTCTGCACAAAGGGGAGCACGGTGTCCGCGAAGGCCTGGCCGCCGGGTGTTTCATACTTCGTAATCGGCACGTCCCCGAGGAAGACTTCCACCTCCGGAAGCACGCACTGCGGGATCGGCTCGCGGGCGATGGCGAAGGCACAGGCGTGCGGCGGGTGGCAGTGGACGACGCTCTTCACGTCTGGCCGCTGCTTGTAAATCTCCAGGTGCAAGAGAGCCTCGCTGGAGCGTTTTTTCGCCCCGGCGATTTGCTTGCCGGTCATATCGACCGTGGAAATATCCTCGGGCTTGAGGAAACCCTTGCAATGCATCGTCGGCGTGCAAAGGACTTCGTTCTCGCCGATGCGGACGGTGATGTTGCCGTCGTTGGCGGCTGCGAAGCCCTTGGCGTAAATCCGCCGGCCAATTTCGCAGATGTCTTGCTTGATCTTGTGAGTGTTGAGCATGATTCGTTACTTGAGATTGATTTCGTCCAGTAGGGCCGACGCGTACGCATCGACCGGTTTATCCAAGGGGCGGAACGGCTGGGAGGCTTCCCCCCCTTCGCTCATGGCGATGAGACTGCCGACCCCTGCGCCGTTGTCGTCCCAAACCACCATTTCGTCAGCCTGCGGCTCATCGCCGTGCAGTTCCGCCAACGACAACGGCACCACCAGCCGCAGGCTCGCGCCGTTAAACGACTCGAGACAGCGGTTGAGGGTGACGTTGCCGATGACTTTGGCGATACGCATGGTTTCTTGTTTTCTTCATTAGCCCGACGCGCAAGCGAGGGAAATCCGCGTCGATCCCTCGCTTGCGCATCGGGCTAGTGTTCGTACTCCAAACTGATTTTCCGTTTCTTCAGTTCATCCTTCACCAGCGGCGTAACAATGGCCTTCTTCCCCACGATCAGCCGTTTCATATTCGCCAGCCGACCGTCGAGCGTAGCCATCGTCACCAGCCGTTCCGTGAGTTTTACCGTGTCGCCATCCGTCCGCGAGGTGTCATTCGCCATTGCCGTGAGGCGGCGGATGACTTCACGAATGATGTATTCGACGTCGATGTCACTCATCGCATATCCCTATTAAGCTCCTCTTGCTCGGCGCGGGTCTCCCGACCCCGCCGAAACGCTTGACCGCAGGTCTCCCAGTTGTCCAGGAGACCTTCGGTCTGCCTGGGCGGGGTCGGGAGACCCTCGCCCAACAACGTCGATGTCATTCATCACATATCCCAATCACGCTCCACCGCACGGGTGTCGCGTCGGTTTTCAAAATCTCTCGCATGTACTTGCCGTCGCTACTGATCATCACCCGCTCGCCAACTCCCGCGCCGCACGCGTCCACCGCGATTTGCGGGTCGGCGTCGGCCGTTTTGCCATCGGCCATCAGCGGCTGCACGATGAGCAGCTTTTGGCCGTTCATCGTGGCGTGTTTCACGGTCGAGGTCGCGGTTCCCACCACCAGGCCAACTTGCATTGTTTTGTCCTAGACCGACGATTTCCCCAAAACCCACAAATCATCGATCAGCGAGCACCGGCGTTCGCGGGTAAACGTCAGCGGCGTGGTCACTCCTTCACCGGTCGGTCCCGCGATGGAGAAGGAAATGTATCCTTCGCCGCCAAGGCCGAGCGAAGCCATGCAGGGGCCGTTTTTCACGAACAACGTGGTGTCCATGGTCCGGCCCATTTTGGTCATGTTGTGGACGTTTTGGCTGTGAATGATGCTCGTATGCCGGAATCCGTGCTCGGACTCCTTGGCTTTGGCAATCGCCTCGTCCACGTCTCGGACGCGGACGAACGGGATGAACGGCATCATCTGCTCGACCGGGACGAACGGATTTTCGTAATCGGTTTCGCCGAACAATAGCTCGGTCTTCTCGAAGACGCTCTTGCCGGCACCCTTGGCCAGGACGGCGGCATTCTGGCCGAGGAACTCCTTGCTCGGAGCGTCGTGCTTGTGGTCTCCTTCGCCGACCTTGACGATGGCCACCTTGGTCAGGGCCTCGACCTCGCGGGCATTCAGGCGGGCCGCACCGGCTTTTTCCATGGCGGTGAGCATCTTGTCGAAGACGGCTGCGACGACGAAGACTTGCTTCTCCGCGATGCACAGGAGGTTGTTGTCATAGGCTCCCCCCTGAATAATGCAGCGGGCGGCCCGGTCGAGGTCGGCGGTTTCATCGACGACGACGGGCGGATTGCCGGGGCCGGCGACGACCGCCCGCTTGCCGCTGTTGAGGGCGGCCCGGGCGACCGCGGGGCCGCCAGTGACGCAAATCATGTTGATGCCGCGGTGGGCGAATAGGGCATTGGCCGATTCGAGGGTCGGCTCAGCGATGAGGCAGATCAGGTTGTCGATGCCGAGGTCGTTGTAGATCGCCTCGTTGAACCGGCGGACCCCCTCGGCTGCGACTTTCTTGCCGCTGGGATGCGGGTTGACGACGACCGTGTTGCCCGAGGCGATCATGCTGACGGCGTTGCCAGTGATGGTCGGCAGCGAGTGGGTGACCGGTGTGATGGCTCCGATTACGCCGAACGGGGCGTGCTCGATGACCGCCAGGCCATGGTCGCCGCTGAAAACCTCGCTCCGCATGAATTCCACGCCGGGGGTCTTCTCGCCGAGCGTTTTCAGCTTCTCGATCTTGTGCTCCAGCCGGCCGATCTTGGTCTCGTTCATCTCCATCGTGCCGAGCTCGACGCAGTTGTCGATGGAAATGCGGCGGATGTGGTTGATGATCTTCTTGCGATCGGCCATCCCGCGCTCGCTCAGCTCTTCAAACGCCTGACGGGCGGCCGTGACCGCTTCGTTGACGCAGGTGAAAATACCGTGGCGACCGGTGGAAGACTTGGGCGCGACAGGAGCCCCGCGGCCGACTTCGGCCAGGACCTGGGCAACCACGCTGCGAATGAGTGATTCGTTGATTTGCATAGCCAACTCTTATTTGTTTTCGTTGCGGCTGTAGACCTGTCCCTGGTCGATGTGAACCGAATCGACAATGCCAACGACGACGGCGTCGATGGGCATATTCTTGGTCTCGGGAGTCAGGCGGGCGCTGGAACCTTGCGTCAGCAAGACATAGTCACCGACACCGGCTCCGAGCGTATCGACGGCGATGAAGGTGCGGCCGGTAGTGACGAGGCTTTCACGCTTGTTTGGCTCGACGCGGTAGGGTTCGACGACGAGGAGCTTAAAGCCCTTCATCGATGCGACCTTCTGCGTCGAGATCAGCGAGCCGGTGACTTTGGCGACGAACATCTATTTACCCTCCAGGAGAGCTTTGCTTTGGCGGGCGACGATCAATTCCTCGTTCGTCGGGATGATCCAGATCTGCGTGCGACTGTCCTTGGCCGAAATCTTGCCTTCACCTTTTGCGGAAGCGTTTGCTTTGTCATCTAGGACAATGCCAAGTTCCGATAGGTTGGCGCAGACCGCGGAACGGATTTGCGTACCGTTCTCGCCAATGCCGCCGGTGAAGACGATTGCGTCGGCTCCGCCGAGCTCCACCAGCATGCCGCCCAGGTGCCGGCGAATCTCGCTGGTGAAAACATCCAGGGCCAGCCGGGCTCGGGCGTTTCCTTTCGCAGCCGCTTCTTCCAGATCGCGGATGTCGCCACTGACGCCGGAGAGGCCGAGGAGCCCGCTCTTTTCCGCCAGCGTGTGCAGCACTTCGTCGAGCGTCTTTCTTTCCGCCTTCATAATCAATGGCAGGGAGAACGGGTCGAAGTCGCCGACGCGGTTGTTGTGCGGCAGACCCGATTGCGGGCTCATTCCCATCGAGGTCGCCACGCTTTTGCCGCTGCGGATCGCACAGAGGCTGTTGCTGCCGCCAAGGTGGCAGGAAATGATCCTCAGGTCGTTCCTGTCGAGCAGCTCCGCCGTCCGCGTGGCGATGTAGCGATGGCTGGCACCGTGGAATCCCCACCGCTTGATGTGGAGCTTCTCGCCCCAGTCGTACGGCGCGGGATAGAACTTCAGCCGGTCTTCGATGGTCGCGTGAAATCCGGTTTCAAACGCCGCCACGAGAGGAATCTCCGGCAGCTTCTCCGCCAGCAGTCGCATCGCCTTAATGTAAGGCGGATTATGAGCGGGGGCGACCTGGTTCATCCCTTCCATCGCGATGAGCACGTCGGGTGTCACCCGCTGCACTCCGCTGATGCTGCCGCCATGCACCGCCTTGAAGCCGATAGCCGAGACTTCCGCCGCATCCTTCAGGCAGCCGGTTTTGGAATCCGTCAATTGCTCCAGGCATTTGCGAACCGCAACCGCATGATCCGGCACAGGCGTCTTCAGCTCCTGCCGCAGGCCGCCGATTTCGACGAAGCAGGGGCTTTCCGGCGAACCAATTCGCTCCACACCTCCGCGCGCAAGCTGCCGTTCGCCGTTCATATCGAACAGGCGATACTTAAAGCTGGTCGAGCCGAGGTTGGCAACGAGGATTTTCATGGGAGTTCCGTGTTAGTGGGGTTGGCTTCCAGCCTGCCCTTCGTCCAAATGGCGAAGGCCCAACACTATGCCATGAAGGCGTCCATCAATCCTTCCGCCGGGCGCGGAATGACGTGGCTGCCGACGAGCTCGCCGGATTGCTGGGCGGCCTGGGCCCCCGCTTCGACGGCTGCGCGGACGGAGCCGACGTCGCCACTGACGATGGTGGTCACGAGTGCCCCGCCGATGCCGATTCGCTTGACTATCTGCACGTTAGCGGCTTTGGCCATCGCGTCGGTCGCCGAGACGAGGCCGACCAGACCTTTAGTTTCGAGAAGTCCGATTGCTGTGTTCATGGTGAGAGATTTGCTGAGTGTTGGAAATTTATCAGAAGCCAGCACGCGGGCCGCGTGCGGCTACGTTATGCCTTGGCTCGCTTGAGGCCAGGCGGGAGGACGGTGCCGAGGTCTTCATGCGGGCGAGGAATGACCTGCACGCTGACGACTTCGCCAATCCGCCCGGCAGCGGCGGCTCCGGCGTCGGTCGCGGATTTCACCGCGGCGACATCGCCGGTTACAAACGCGGACACGAGTCCGCTGCCAACTTTGTCCCAGCCGACGAACTGCACATTGGCAGCTTTCAGCATGGCATCAGTAGCTTCGACCAGGGCGATGAAGCCCTTGGTCTCAATCATGCCGAGTGCTTCGATGGTCTTTGCCATTGAGAAACTCCAGGAAGTGAAAAAAAGGTGAGTGGTGAGTTAAAAGTTTTCAGTGTTCAGCCATTCGTTTTCCTGGCTGAAAACTGAACACTCTTTCCGCTAGTGTTTACACTTGCATCCGCCGTCTTGCTTGAGCAATTCGACTTTCGTAGCCGCATCGAGGAAGCACGCGTTTCCTTCATCCGTATCAATGTGGACTTCCAGCTTGCTGGTGCCGTCCGCCCGGACAAGCAGGTCTTCATAGACGGTGGTGCTCATGGGGCTTTCGATCCGCAGTTTCATCAGGTCGCCGTTTTTGACGCCAAAGTGTTCGCAGTCGCGGAGGTTCATGTGGACGTGCCGGGCCGCGCGAATGACCCCTTCTTGCAGCTCGACGACTCCCTTGGGGCCGACCAGCACGCAGCCGGGGGTTCCCTTGATGTTGCCACTGTGGCGGACAGGGGCGTCGATGCCGAGAGATATGCTGTCGGTGAAGGCAAGTTCCACCTGGCTGAACGGACGGGTGGGGCCAAGGACTCGCACGGTCGGCAACATTCGCCGCCGGGGGCCGACGACCATCACCTGCTGCTCAGCAGCGAAAAAGCCGTCTTGATAAAGCGGCTTATCGGTAGTGAGCTTCGCGCCGGGGCCGAAAAGAATCTCGACGTGCTCATTCGTCAGATGGCAATGCCGGGCCGAGATGCTGACCATCAAGTTCGGCTTGTACGCTTCGCTGCCTCGTGCCGACGATGAGCCGTTCGCCGGAGCCCCGCTCTGGGACAGCACGATTTGCCGCACGATTTGTTCGACGACGTTCCGGTCGAGAGTTGCCGCGCTCATGAAGCCTTTTCCAACTGTTTGCTTTCGCCCGGCTCCGCCGTCACCACTCGCACTCCTGCTTCCGTCAGTCGTGTTTGCCACTCGGGGCCAATTTCCGCATCCGTCACCAGCACGTCGATCTCATCCAGCGGGCAGAGCAGAGCCAGGCTGGTGTGCCCGAACTTCGTGCTGTCCGCCACGACGATCACTTCCTCCGCACTCGCCATCATCGCCCGCTCGGTTTCCACGAGGAGCAAATTGCTGTTGTAATATCCCCGCTCATTCGCTCCCGCCACGCTCAGCACCGCCCGCCGCACGTTGAGCCCGGCGAGCATCTGATTCGCGTACGGCCCGAGCGACACTCCCGTGCGGCTGTGGACGTAACCACCGAGGAGCACCAGGTCCGCGTCACTCGACGTGAACAGGTTCGCCACCGGCAGCGAGTTGGTAACTACTTGCAGCGGCCGTCCCACGAGGAGCTGAGCCAGTTCGTACGTGGTGCTGCCGCCATCGAGCAGGATCGTGTCGTTGTCGTCAATAAGCCGGGCCGCTGCGGCAGCAATCCGCCGCTTTTTGTCCCAGTTCATCGACTGCCGCTGGTCGAAATGGGCGAGCTTGGGGGACGGCCCGGTGTAAAAGACACCCCCGTGCGTCCGCTGAGCCACGCCGATTTCTTCCAGATAATCTAGGTCACGCCGGACCGTGGACTCCGATACGGCCAGTTCTTCCGCCAAATCCGGCAGGGATGCGAACCCACGCACTCGGACCAATTCCGTCAAACGATTTCGCCGGTCTTCAGTGAGGGACTGTTTTAGCACGCTAGCATCCTTCCGCAAACTCCCCGCAGGTTGCCTAATTATGCGCGGCGAATGGAAGGAATGCAAGGAGGATGTGGAAGAAAGCTATCACAATGAGGAAGATTGTTGTCCAGCGACATAACACCAATTGCACAATGACTTTATGTGGCAGAATGCGACCCTTGAGATCGCTATGGTTTGCTCAATTACGCCAGATTTACGTTGCCATTCTGCACGGAAACTCTCCCTGCCGCTATCAGGTTAATCGCTTCCGGGAGCGCTTCGCACTCCGCCTCAAAGGCACGAGCCGCCAGCGTTTCGGGCGTGTCATTCGGCATAACCGGCACGCTCCGTTGCAAGATGACCGGGCCGTGGTCATAGAGATTGTCCACAAAATGCACCGTGCAGCCGCTTGTCGTCGCGCCGGCCGCCAAGACCGCTTCGTGGACGTGATGTCCATACATCCCTTTGCCGCAGAATGCCGGAATCAGTGCCGGATGAATGTTGACCACGCGGTTTTCGAAGTCCGGGGGAATGAGCACATGCTTGAGAAATCCCCCCATCACCACCACCTCCGCTCCAGCTGCTCGGCACGGTCCGAACGTCGCTTCGCTATAAGCGTCCCCGGATAGCTCATTCTTCTTCTCCACCACCAGCGTCTTGACTCCCGCGTCTTGGGCGAACTCCAGTCCCTTGGCCGACGGATTGCTGGAGACAACCAGGCAGATCTCCGCGTTGAGCTTCCCTTCGCGGATTTTCGCAATCAAATTGCGCAGCGTCGTCCCGCCGCCGGAAATGAGGACGGCGATGCGGAGGAGCTTAGCCATTACCGGACACCTTGCGCACGTAGAGCGTCAGCTTCTCGTCACCGAGTTCCAGCTCAGTTCCTGTGTCGCTGGCCAATGCATCGAAGGCAACCTCGATCGACAGCGTCTCGCCACTGATGTATTCCAGGTTGTCGCCGATCGCTTTCTGTAACGCAGGTGAAGTGCCGACGATGCCGACTTCGATACGGTCTGTGAAATCGAGTCCGATGTCCTTGCGTCGGTCCTGAATGAGCCGAACGACATCACGAGCAAGACCCTCCGCGAGCAATTCCGGTGTGAGCTCGGTGGCGAGCACCACCACGCAGCCGGAGCCTTGTGCTGCCGCCCAGCCGGGTTTGGCTTGCAGTCGGACCTGGATGTCTTCGTTGTCGAGTTCGACTTTTTCGCCGCCGATGCTCAGCACGACTTTGCCCGTGGAACTGAGCTCAGCTAGTAGCGCCGCGCCGTCCGCTTTGCCAAGTGCCGTTTTCACGCCGGGAAGCAGCTTGCCGATCTTGGGGCCAAGCTGTTTGAAGTTCGGCTGGACGACGTAGGTGATGTATTGCTCGGCGCTGGTGGCGTATTCGATTTGCTTGACGTTGAGCTCGTCGCGGAGCAGTTCGTTGTGCTGTTGCAGCCACTTTTGGTGCGTGTCATCCGACAGAATAACCTCCACTTTCGCTAGCGGCTGGCGGACTTTGAGCTTGTTCGCCATGCGAGCAGAGAGGCCAAGGGAGGCGATCTCGCGGAGAAGCTTCATCTGGGCGGAGAGGGTTTCATCAATGAGAGCGGGATCTCCGACAGGGAAATCGTTGAGGTGGACACTTTCAACAAACGAAAACTCTCTATTGAGGGTGGGTGACTCTCGCATCACACTTCCCGCCAAGTTCTGCCAGATGGTTTCCGCGATGAACGGCGTGAACGGAGCGATAAGCTTGCAGGTGGTCAGCAGGGACTCGTAGAGCGTCCAATAGGCGTCAAGCTTCTCCAATGATTGCTTGTCCGCGGCCCAAAAGCGATCGCGGCTGCGGCGGACGTACCAGTTGGAGAGGGCGTCAATGAACTCGTTGATCCTCTTGCACGCTTCGAAGTTATCGTAGGCGTCCATTCGCTCGACGACAGCCGCACAGGTGCGATTTCGCTCGCTGACAATCCACCGGTCGAGCTCGGAGCGCTGCGAAACGGGACGAGCGCCAATCGTCGTCGCCGGATCGAAGTCGTCGATCTTCGCGTAGATGACGAAGAAGCTGTAGCAGTTCCAAAGCCGCAGCAGGAACTCCGGGATGCTGTCTTTGATCGCCTGTTCTTTGTAGCGAATGCTTGTCCATGGTGGCTGGTTGGCGAAGAAGTACCAGCGGAGGGCGTCGGCCCCGAACTTGTCGAAGATCTCCCCCGGCTCGCGGTAATTCCGCTTGCTTTTGGACATCTTCTGTCCATCCTCGCCAAGCATGAGGCCGAGGACGATGCAGTTGCGGTAGGGGTGGGGGGAAGGAAAAGCGGAGGTCGGAAAGCCGAAAGCGGAAGACTCTTCTTCTTCCATCCGCTTTCCGCTTTCCGCTTTCCGCTCTCCGAAAAGCATCGTGCTGATCGCGAGTTGGCTATAAAACCACCCCCGCGTCTGATCCAGGGCTTCGCTGATGAAGTCGGCGGGGAACTGCTCGCGGAACTTGTCCTGATTCGTGTGAGGAAAGCCCCACTGTGCGAACGGCATCGCGCCGCTGTCGTACCAGCAGTCGATGACTTCGGTGACCCGCTTCATTTTCGCGCCGACGGCGAAGGGGGAGTCGTAGGTGACCGCGTCGATGTACGGCTTATGGACTTTCAGGTCATCGGGGAGGCTCGGCTTGGCTATTTTGGCGGCGTCCCAAACTTCGGTGCCGGTAATGCCAGGCTTGGCGAGCAATTCTTCATAGCTGCCGATCCCTTCCATCTTGCCGGTCTGCTCGCAGACCCAGATCGGCAGCGGCGTGCCCCAATAGCGTTCGCGGGAAAGGGCCCAATCGACGTTCGATTCCAGAAAATTCCCGAACCGCCCGTGCTTGATATGCGCCGGCAGCCAGTTGATCTGCTCGTTATTGGCGAGCATCGCGTCCTTGAACTGCGTCGTTTTGATGAACCAGCTTCGGCGGGGATACTGAATCAGCGGGTCTTCGTCGGCCCGCCAGCAGAATGGGTAGTCGTGGAGGTACTGCTCTTGGTGATACAGTTTCCCTTCGTCCCGCAGTCGGCGGGTAATGTCCTTGTCGCAGTCTTTGACCCAGCGTCCTTGGTAGTCGGGGGCTTCGGAGGTGAATTTGCCATCAGGACCAACGGCGCAGATCATTTGTGGTCCCTCGCCAGCAACAAATCTCGCCTGTTCTTCAATCAACAATTGAAAGTCTACTTCACCAAAAGCAGGTGCTTCGTGAACGAGTCCCGAGCCGCTGTCGATCGTGACGAAACTGGCGGCTGTAACTCGCCAGGCGACGTGCTGCTTGCCGCCGGCCTTTAGGGTGCCGGTCTTGTTTCCAAGAGTTTTGTGGTAGTAGTCAAACGGCGGCAAATACCGTTTTCCAAGCAGAGCCGTTCCTTTACATGTCGAGACAACCTTCAACTCTCGCTTCACCTTCCCCGCAATTGTCTCCACCAGCGCCGCCGCCATGACAAACTTTTTCCCAGACTCGCCATCTTCAACCGTCGCATACTCCAATTCCGGATGCACCGCTGCAAACTGATTGCTCGGCAGCGTCCATGGAGTGGTTGTCCAGACGAGTAGCGAAACATCGGTCTTTGCGCCGGCATCGTCCAGCAGCGGAAACAACACATACACGCTCGGGTCTGCCACTTCTCGATATCCCTGCCCCACTTCGCCGGCCGAAAGCGCCGTTCCCCCCTGAGCCCACCACCAAACGATCTTGTGACCCTGGTAGAGCAGCCCGCGGTCGAACAGATTCTTCAGCGACCACCAAACGCTCTCGACATAGCTTTGGTGATACGTGACATACGCCTCGTCGAGCCGAATCCAGAAGCCGATCCGCTCGGTGAGGCGTTCCCACTCCTTCATGTACCGCCAGACCGATTCCTGGCATTTGTGAATGAAAGGCTCGATGCCGTAGGCTTCGATTTCTTCCTTGGCGTGGATGCCGAGCTCCTTGCAGACCTCGACCTCGACCGGCAGGCCGTGGGTGTCCCAGCCGGCTTTGCGTTCGCAGAGGTAGCCCCGCATGGTGCGGTAGCGCGGGAAGAGGTCCTTGATGGCCCGGGTCAGACAGTGGCCGGGGTGGGGCATGCCGTTAGCGGTCGGGGGGCCTTCATAGAAGACGAACCGCGGAGCCCCCGCCCGCCTGGCCAGCGACTGCTCATAAATCTTCCGCTCGGCCCAGAATTTCAGGACTTCTTCTTCCAGCTTGGGGAACGAGGGGGAGGAGGGGACGGGTTGGAACATGGGAAAGTAGGCAGTAAGCAGTGGGCAGAAAGCAGTTAGGGAGTAGCCAGTAAACCGCGCAAAGGGAAATTACGCAATTCGGGTAAAACTCGCAAATCGATGCCTGACTGGGATTTACCGCGGAGTTCGCAGAGATCGCGGAGGAAGATAAGAGAGTTAAATATCAAATCTGGTTCATTCCACATCATTCTACGGTCATGTCTTTCAGAGACACTGCCTCTGATTTCCTCCTCCGCGTACCTCTGCGATCTCCGCGGTTTCCTCTTCTCGTTGAAGACCGCTAGCCCCGCAGAAACTCCCTAGCCGTCAAACCTTTACGCGCGGCGGTTCAATCGGTGCTTTCGCTTCAGTCTCTTCCACCCAAAGGCGTGGCAAAATCGAAAAAATCCTACCATTTGGCAGGGCCGGATTCCGACAAGTATTATCGGGCAACCATGTCCGAACCGGTTCCGCGCCTTGGGCGCACCCATGGCCGCGGCTCTTGTAGCCGCCGCAGCACCCAGGCGAACCGGCTCGGACTTGACGCCTTTACGACGCTCGAAAGATTCGCGCCCGCTCCCGTCCGGACGATCCAGACCCGGCCGGGAACCCACGCGGGATTGCACCAGGACACGCATTTTCATCCTCAGGAGGGGGGACCCATGCGACGTTACGTATTCCGATTGACATTCCTAGCGCTGGCCGCGCTCGGTACGTCGGTTGTGCTGGGGAATGACCAGCAAATTGCCAAGACCATCGTGGAGAAGCTGAGCGCCGAGAAGTCGGCAGGCAACCTTAAAGGCTTCAGCATCGACCTCAAAGTCGAAACCGATGGAACGGTCTGGCTCACGGGCCGCGTTTCCACGGAAGAGCAGCGGTCGCTCGCTCTGAACATTGCCGCTCGGGTCAAGGGTGTGAAGCAGGTCGTGAATGACCTCAGCGTCGAAAAGGCGCCGGTCAAGCAGGCTTTCACTCCCGTGGCGCACGAAGTGGGAACAGGCGTGAACGGCACTGAAGCCGCCGCACCCCAACCCGTTGCCGCTCCGGCCCAGTTGCAGCCCATTCCGGTTCAGCAGGTGCCGCAGCAAATGCAGCAGATGCAGCCGATTCCATATGTTTATGCCCGGTCGACTACTCAGGTCCCCTTGGCGTATGGCCCGGCCCGCACCATCGCCTATCAAGGTGAAGGCGCTGGCGCTCCCATGCCGGTTTCCGGCGGCGGAGCGACGGGAATGGCCGCGGCTCGCTACGACCATCCCAACATGCCCGGCTATGCCTGGCCGAGCTACGCCTCGCACCCGAACTACGCGGCTGTGACGTACCCCAAGCAGTACTCTCCCACCGCATGGCCTTACATCGGCCCGTTCTACCCCTATCCTCAGGTTCCGCTGGGCTGGCGGAAAGTGACTCTGGAATGGGATGACGGATGGTGGTTCCTCGATTTCAATGCCCGCCGCCACTAAGCGAACGGCTCCATCGATAAGCCAGAGCCTTCGCGGAGCACCTGCTTCGCGAAGGCTTTTTTCGTGTAAATGTCTCTGCCGAGGAACCGCCGGACGAGTAGAATAGTGGGCGATGGCCACCGCGCAACGAATCACCTGTCCGCACTGCCAGGGAAGCATCAAGGCTCCGCCACTGGCTCCCGGTTCGATTTGCAATTGCCCGAAGTGCGGCAAGGGATTTCCCCTTCCTGGCGGAACGGCCGAGAGCGCGCCGGCAACTCCGCAGGCGATTGGTCCTGTCGCGAAACCGCAAGCGGCAGCGCCAACGTCACAACCCGTTCGAACCCCGAACGGGCCCAAGCCACCTCCACCTGCGCCCATTCGACCACTCTCCCCTACCGCCAACACTGCCACCCAGCCGGCACATCGCCAAGAGCCACCTCCTCCCAAGCCAGTCCCTCCGCCTCCCAAGGTGGTGGAAATACCAGTCGTGTGCAACGTCTGCGGCACCCGGATGTATGCCAAGGAGAACCAGATTGGCGAGACGCTCCGCTGCCCGGATTGTTTCACCGACGTCGCCGTAAAAGCTCCCAAAGTCGCTCCTCCCCCCCCCAAGAAAAAGACGCTCGACGAACTGGAGGAGTTTCAACTCAGCGACCCTGGCGAGCGCCCCACCTATAAGCCGATGGTGGAGACCCGCGGCGAATATTCTGAATTGCAGTTGCTGGATACGAAAGCCCAACCACGCAAGGAACCGGCGGCACCTGGAACTGAGGCGCGTCCGACCAGTTTGCCGGATACCGTCGATCCGATGTGGAACGAGAGCCGACTTCCCGCGGCGATTGCGGACCCCAACGCCGCGACTGTAGCCGCTACAACTTTGGCCCCAGCGCCACCGGCAATGCCGCTGCAGGAACAAGACCTGGACGAACAGGAAGTTGTCTTGAGCGCTCCTGTCCAGCGGATCGAGACGAGAACGGAAGTCAAAGTTCCCGATGTCCCGCCGCCGCCGAGGGACGAACGGAAGGAGCCATCTTGGAATGACGCGGAATGGGGCTTTATCTCGGACCCACGAGCCGCGGGAGCCTGGCAAAAGAGCCCATTCTATGTCGGCATCCTTTCTATTTTCACCGATCTGCAATTGCTGCTGCGCGTGGCTGCGTACAGCATCGGAATGGCCATTGTTTTCTCGTTTTTCGGGAATGGCGTCTCAGGTCAGGGACTGACCGGCATCTTCACACTTTTGACTGCCGGGCTATTGGGTTTTCTGGTCCTGATGAGCCTTTCCCCTTGCTTGCTCGCGATCGCCACGGATACCGCCAATGGGGACAACCAGGTCAAAGACTGGCCGGACTGGAATGTGACCGAATGGATCGGATCTGCGTTCTATATCCCCATCGCGGGAGCCCTCGCCATCCTGCCAGGAAGCGTTATTGCCAGCATGTTTATCCTGGTGGGGCACGGTGCCGAGCTGTTTAGCCCCTTCCCCGTGCTGGTCTCATTCCTGGCGATTTTTCCGCTCCCCTTTGCCTCGATAGTTACGGAAAGTTCTCCGGTGCATCTCATTTCCGGGAAGGTATTGAGATCTCTTCGCTCCCACGGTGACGGCTGGATTACACTTTACGTCCTGTCGTTCTTCATCTTTATGATCGCGACGATCGGTGTCGTGCTATTGGAACTGGGGACTAATTCTGGAGGGGTCGGATTGATTTTTTCGTCCATCTTCGCGGCCGCCCTTTTTGTGTTTCTGATAATCCTCTACTTCCGTCTGCTTGGCCGGCTGTTGTGGTATACGAAGACCGTGCCGAAGAAGGTGACCGCGGAATAACCAGCGGTTTCTTCGAAATACGTGCTACTCAGCCTGCGGCAGCCGCAGCACGAACGACGCGCCAGAATTCTCGAGCGCATCCATCAGCTCCAACGAGCCCCCCAGGTCTCGTGCCAGTCGCCGCGAGAGTGCCAGCCCCAGGCCGACTCCGGGAGCACTGCTGGCGGCTTCGTGAACTGACTTGGAAAACGGGAGGAAAAGCTTGCGTTGGCCTTGGCGAGAGATTCCAGGGCCGTGGTCGCGGACACGGAACTGCACGTGACGACCCGTGTTTGAAACTTCGAGATGGATTCGCCGGTCCTCGCCGTGCGAAGCATATTTGCAGGCGTTATCCACCAGGTTGAACAGGATTTGCTCCACCGCGGCGGGATCGGTGCAAAGCGAAAGGGCTTGTGTTTCGTCTGCCGTGTCAACTTCCAGTTTCATTTCCGCTTGCTCGGCACGATCCGCCAGTCGCGGCGCTGTCCGTTCCAAAAGTGCAGCCAGCGTTACTTCCTCTCGTCTGCCTCCGGGGCGGCCTCGCTCCAAGCGGGCATACTGTAGTACATTCTCCACCAGATGCGCCAGCCGGTCCGCTTCGCGGCGGAGTGTTTCCAAGTATTTCTGCCGGGCCTCGGGGCTGGGAACCATTCCCTCTGCCAGCATCTCAGCATACATGCGGAAGGTGGTCAGCGGGGTGCGGAGCTCATGCGTGACCGCGGCCACAAATGCCCCGCGTCGTTCCGACAAGGCAACCACGCCTCTGAGCGTGACCGCGGCGGCAATGATGGCCAGCCCCAGACAAGCCCACGCCGCCAGGAGCGAGACTCGAATCGGCGAATCCCAAGCGGGTGCGACCGGCGGAATGGCAATCGCTAGTTGCACCGGAATGGTCGCGAGCAGATGGGGCTGTTCTAATCCGGCGCCGCCAGTGACGGGCAGAAAGGAAACCGTCGGCAAATCCAAGTCGGCGACTTCGTCTCGCAAGCGAGTCTGCAGCTTTTCCCAATCGAGCCAGCATCCCTGAATGACCGTCTTCCCCCGCGACTGCACGCGGCGAGCGAGAATCAGCCGCTTTCCGAGCCACAGGGGCTGGCTAACCCCTTCGACGGCTGGCGGTGCCTGAATGAACTCGCGAAAGCGGTTCTGCTCGACTGCCGCCCGCTGGGCGACTCCTTGATAGGCCGCGCTGCGGCTTTGCAAGTCATTATCCCGCGACTGGCCGCGCTGCGAACGGTTGTTGTCGAAATTGGTGCTGTTGAAGACGCCGGGGTTTTGAGAGAGCTGTTGTTTGGCATTGAAACCTTGTCCCTGGCGGCCGCTGTTGGAGGCCACGAACTCCCCGGTATTCACTGGCTGAGGCGAAGCATTTTGAGACTTCGGGGCGTCTTCCTGCGATTCCTGCGGACCACCGCCGCGCTGGCCCTCCGAGCGCGGAGTCGATTGAGAAAGTGATTGCTGCTGGGGCGTCTCGTAGGTGTTGCCAACAATCGTGTTGTTCAGGCCATAGTTCTGTGCGGCCTTGCCTTCATTCAGCAGGTCCACGGCGACTTGAGGCACGGATTGTTCTGGTAGCCAAGCCAGCAAGTCTCCATGCGACAAGCTCCCGCTTAACTCTTCCAGCCGCCGGGTGGCAGCGTCCATCGTCTCCGGGTGGGCTCCATGCGAGCGGGCCCAAACTTCGTCGGGTCCGCACGGAGATTGTGGCGACGTGAGCGTTCCATCCTCGGCCAGCTCAAAGTTCAGAAGCACAAACTCCGGAGGCTCGGCCAGCAGCGGCGAAAGTGTTCGGTCGCCGGTCTTCCCTTTGCCAGCGGGAAGCGTGGCCAGCACCGGCTTATAGAGAAATTCCGGCCGCGCCGCCTCTTGCGCCAAAAGCGGACTGAGAAACACGTCCATTCGCCACAATGCCCGGCTGACTTTTTCTTCCAGCTCCACCTGCTGCCGAGCCGCCAGCTCTGCCCGGTCGAGCTCCAGCGCCTTGACCGTCAGCCACCCCATCGGCGGCAGCACCAAGGCCAGGCCGAGGAGGAAGAGGAGCCAGATTTGGAGGGGCCTTAACATGGTTCTGGATTTTAATGCGAATGACGAAATCCGAATTCCGAATGACGAATGAAAGACACCTGCATCCAATTCGTCATTCGGAATTCGTCATTCGTCATTTCCGGCAAACATATATCCCTTTCCCCGCACCGTCAGCAGCACTTTTGGCTGTCCTGGGTCGTCGCGGAGTTTTTCGCGTAGACGGACGACGTGCATGTCGATGGTGCGGGTCGGCAAGCCGTCGGGGCTAATCCGCCAAACATTTGCCAGCAGGTCCTCGCGAGCAACCGCTCGCCCGGGATTGTTGACGAGATAGCGCAGGAGCTCGATTTCCCGCTCCGAAAGCTCGCACCGCGAGCCGTCCTTGAACCGCAATTCCCGACGCGAGAAGTCCGCAATGCCGCTAGGAATGCTCACCTGGTCGAGATCGGTCGGCCGCTCCGGCGAGCGGCGGAGGACTGCTTCCACGCGGGCCAGCAACTCTTTCACGCTGAACGGCTTGACGACGTAATCGTCGGCCCCCATCCGGAGCCCTTCCACCCGGTCGCTCTCTTCGCCGCGGGCCGTAAGAATGATGACCGGCTGCGTCGGCCGCGTCTCTCGCACCGTGCGGAGGATCTCAAGCCCTCCTTTTCCCGGCAGCACCAAATCCAGCAGCATCAGGTCGTACACCTGCCGCACTGCCATCTCCAAACCCAGGTTGCCATTCCCGGCCTCGAGTACCTTGTAACCGTTGAAGCTCAGCGCATCCACGATCCCGCGGCGGATGGCGGAGTCGTCTTCGACAGTGAGAATGGTTTTGGACATAGTGGGTGGGGCAGGCTTCCAGCCTGCCCAGTTCATTGTACTTCATTGGCCTGGGTAGGCTGGTCGCCTACCTCGCGGCTTATTTCCGGTCTTCATTTACCACACCGCCATTGGGGAGCGCGGTATACACATTCGCCGGAGCAAGTCCCAGCCAAGGATCGCTGCTGGGGGTCAGGAACAATTCGGCGTAGACCCGCTCATTGAGCGTCTCCACATCCGGCCGATAGCCTGCCGCTGACATCCACTCATGGATCTTGCGGTGGAACTGGTATTCGTTCTTAACAGTGTCGAGGGCAATGGATGTTTCAAACGAAGCGAACAGTCGCAGCATGGGATCCTCCACCACCCGTTTGGTCATGGCCAATCTCCCCGCGGCGGCGGCCAGCGGCTTTTGCTCACGCATTACTCGGCGGCTGGATTCATCCAGCATGGCGTCTTCACCGTGGAGGGATGCGATGACATTCCAAACCTTTTCGTCTTCCACGTTCTCCGGCAAAACCTTGGCCAAGTTCACCGCTTCGACGATTCGCGACTCGACTCGTCTCTTGGGCTCGGCAATCCGCACGGCAGCTTCCGCGCGCGGGGCTTCTGCCGAAGTGGGCGCGGCTTGTTGTGCCCGATTGCTTGCGGAGGTCGCTGCGCCGGCGGGCGGAATTGCCGTCGAGGCTCTTTGCCAATCCGCCTGCCAGGCCCGGGCCACTTCCTCCGCCTGCTGCTGATGGAAGTCGGCCAGCAGCGAATTCCGCCGCTCAGCCGAAGCATCGGCTAGCAGGCGAACTAGCGCCTCGCCCCGGTTGACGTGCTTGAGAAACGCCTTCGGGCCGTAGAGCCCAGGAATCGCATCGACGACCTGGCCATCAGGCATCAGCACATAATGAATGCTGTTGCCGGTCAGGGTCCGCTCGAGTTTGCGGCCGTCGCCAAAGTCAATCGTGACCTTCGGCACCGGGCGAACACTCCGCCAGTGCAGCACAAACCGCTCCCGCAGCGTCTGGGCAATCTCTGTATTGGAGTACAGCGTCGTACGAAAGAACCGGCTGTTGGCGCAGCTGAATTCGTCGGTCAAGTTGCCGAGCATCCGCAGCGTCAGAATCGGCTTGCCACTTTGCGTCGCGGCTGCCTTCGCTTGTTCCAAATCGGTGTACCAGTAAAGTCGCGAGGCTGTGCAGTATTTCGCTCCGCCGACCTGGTCAATGGCGTCATGGAGCCGAGCCAAGACCTTTGAATAATCCGGTGGCGCATTGGTATGCATCGTTCGCTCCACCTGATCCTGAATCTCCTTTTTGGCCGCGAACAAAGAATCCAGCCCCGCCGGCCCTGCTTCCCTCAGTCGAGTGATCGCCGCTTCCGCCTCGGCTGGCGTGCCATAGAGGACGTTATGGGCCTCGGTTCCATCCAGTCCGCCGGCCAAGGCGACTGACGACAGAAAAGCGAGAGACAAAAACCCGATGATCCATGAGCGTTTCATTGGCCATTCTCCTTTGCAGACTGGAATTGTGCGGCGATGCTTACCCTCTCCATCGACTGAAGTATAAAGGGCTCGACCGGCCAAACGTGTAAAGCGTTTGTAACTCGTCGCCGCGTTCGGTCTGCGAGTCGACGGCTTACGATGCCGTTTGAATTGAAGCCACAAAGAACAGCACGCTCAGAAAGTGGCAAGTGCTTCCTCCGATCACCCACAGATGCCAAATCGCGTGAAAGTGATACCGCTGCACATCGAGCACTAGAAAAACCGTCCCCAGCGTGTAGCACAGTCCGCCGATTGCCAGCCAGCCCAAGGCGGCAAGCGGGACCGAACCTAGCGTGGTCAGCCCCGGCACAATCGGCAGCCAGCCGAGCAGGAGATAGCTCCAAACTGTCGCCGTGTTGATGCGGTGCACGAGGAATACCTTGACGATAAAACCACAAATGGCCCCCGCCCACATGATTCCCAGAAAGACCCACCATGGTCCCTGGCGGAAATAGACCAGCGAGAACGGGGTGTAACTGGCGGCGATCAGCAAATAAATCAACCCCTGGTCGAGCATCCGAAACCAATGCTTCCAGTGGCGGTGGGAGACTAGGTGCGATAATGTCGAGGCCGCATAAACCGCAATCAACCCCGACGCGAACACGCCGCAGCCGACAATTCGCCAGGCATCACCTTGAGCGAACGCCGTGCGAATCAGAATGACCGACGCCACGGCACTCAGCAGTAGCCCAAACCCGTGGGTGAGGGTATTCAGCAATTCCTTTCGCTCCGCCACCGCGTGAATGGACTGGTCCCTTGAATCGGGCGAACTCTCGGAGGCCATATCGGGTGTCAACATGATCCCGTTACTCCGGCTCTTGCTGCGACAGGCAATGAAAACTCCCGAGACCCCAGATGAGGTTCAGGCTAGCCGATCCGATGACGCGACGATCCGGCAGCAGTTCTTGTAGAATCCTGACTGCTTCGGCATCCGCCGGATCATCAAACTGCGGCACAATCAGACCGCCGTTGGCGAACACGAAATTGCAATATCCCGCCGGTAATCGCTGGCCATCCACGTACTTCGCCGCGGGGAGCGGAAGTGGCACCAGCGTTAACTGCTGGCCGTTCTGGTCGGTCATACACTCCAGTTCATTCCAGTTGAGCCGCGTGGGGGCATAGTTTTCGTCGTTGGGATCATCGCATCGAGAAACGACGACCGTTCTCGGCCCCACGAAACGGGCAATCTGATCGATGTGCCCATCCGTGTCGTCCCCCGCGATCTCGCCGCCGGTCAGCCAGAGTACCTTGTTGACTCCGAGATAGTCGCGCAGATACCGCTCCACCTCCGACTGCGAAAGATGCGGATTTCGATTGGGGTTGAGCAGACAAGACTTTGTCGTCAGGACGGTCCCCAATCCGTTGCCGTCTATGGCACCCCCTTCCAGGATGATTCCCGGACAAAATCGCCGCCTGCGTTGCAGCTCGGCGATTTTCCGCGGCACCAAGTTGTCCAAGTCGAAGGGGGGATATTTGCCTCCCCAGGCGTTGTATTCCCAGTCGACAAGAGCCTGAAGAAGACGGAGAGACGGAGAGGCGGAGAATGGGGGAGTTGGAGGTTCGTGACTTTCATTCTGCACTCTGCACTCTGCATTCTGCACTTTCAGAAACGTCGGCCCGTGGTCCCGACACCAGGCGTCGTTGGTTTCAATGTCGTGCAGCGTGACATTTCGCACATCCCCGACAAGACTCCGTGCTTGCTGCATCACCGCCTGTCCGCCAGCCAGGATATTGACCGGCTCAAACTGAGCCAGCGCGCGGACAAACCGGGCAAATTCCGCCGGCACCGGCTCAAAATGATCGGGCCAGGTCGCCGGATTTTTCGGCCACGACAGCCACGTCGACGCATGCCGCTCCCATTCCGCCGGCCAGCGATAGCCAAGGTCTGCGGGCAATTCTGAATCTCTGCTTGTTGAACCAGTCGTCACGACAGTTGCCTCCTCGATTCCGTTCCAGCTTAATACCGAGTACGCGGGGGGCAAAGTCCGGTGCAAATCTCATTTGCATTTGTCCGCGAGCGACCTACAGTTTCGTTGGAACTATTTCCAAGTAGCAAATCTGGGGGGAGGGGAAGAATGGCCAGTTATCACGAAGTTGTGCGGCATATCCTGGTGGATCAGAAAATCGACGAAGGTGAGCTCCAGCAGCTTTGCGAACACGTTTATCGCAATGGCACTCCCAGTCTGGCCGACGTCCGCCTCCTGGTCGAACTCTATTTGGGTGTGTCGACACTGTCGGAGGGGTTTGAGAACTTCTTTTACGGCGTACTGAAAAAAGTGGTTCTGGCGGATGGCGAAATCCTGCCCGGCGAACAGTTCTACTTGCTCAAGGTCATCTACTCCGACCGCGTCATTCGCCCCCGCGAGTTGGCCTTTCTCCGCGAACTGCGGCGCGAAGCCAAACAAGTATCCCCCGATTTTGAACAACTCTGTCAGACGGCGTTTCAAGCGCCGACGACCAACTGGAGCGTCGGCGGAACGCCGGCATTTGGAACGAGCGCCTAACTTGCGGCAATTGTCGCGGATTCAACTCTGCCGCTGCGCGATAAGTACTCTCTCTTTGAGTGCCTCGTGCAGCGGGTTGTCTTTTTCGCCGCAGAAGCCGAGGTGCAGGTGCTTGCGCCAGCCTTCGGCGGACTTGAAGAGCGTGGACATGCGGCCGAGCTCGGCGTCGAGAGCGGCCATGGTGTCGAGATAGGAATCGAGTCCTTGGCTTTCGTCGAGCCATTTTTTCTGGCTGGAGTGCTTGCTGAGCATTTTCTTTTTCAGATCGACGAGGTCGCTAACATCGACCACCATTTCGGGCTCGACGAGACACCCCAGCGGGTCGCGGTGGGAATAGGGCTGGGCGTGGTAGACCGTGACATTGCCAGCGATGGAGCCTCGCGGCGGATCGACGGGGAAATTCGGCATGCCGCGGGTGAAGGCGGCCGTGGTGGCCAGGCGGCAGGTGTTGGTGTGGTCCTCCATGTAGTCGCTGGGGGAATGCGTCAGGACAATTTCCGGGGCGACCTCGCGGATTACCGACGCTACTTTCGCTAGTGTCAGCTTGTCATAAAAGACTTCCAGGTCGTTGCAGATGCTC
Organism: Planctomycetaceae bacterium; assembly: GCA_005778405.1. Taxonomy (GTDB): domain Bacteria; phylum Planctomycetota; class Planctomycetia; order Pirellulales; family Pirellulaceae; genus SXOA01. The sequence goes on along the minus strand of SXOA01000124.1, from coordinate 9,622 downwards.
TCGTGAAACGTCGCGCCGATGGCGGCGGCGGCGGACATCGCTTCTTCTCGGCGAATTCCAGCGATGGTTTCGCGGTCGTGTTTCGACGATCCGCAGCAGCCGTTGGCGAGATTCCAATAATGGATGTCGTAACCGTTGGCGCGGAGCAGCATCAGGGTGCCGGACATCAGGAATTCGATGTCGTCGGGATGGGCGGCAATGGCGATGGCGGTTTTCATGAGGAAATTTTCAGTTTTCAGTTTTTGCAAAGCTCATGTGGAGTTCGGCATGCCGGAGGTGGAGTTGGTGCCATTCCGCGCCGGACAGCTTTCCAAAGACGTTGTGAGGTTTGCGGGCGGTATCGGAGCGAAATCGCTTGATGGCTTCTAGCAGCAGGTGGAGCCCTTCTTCTGGTGCAACTGGATGCGACGGAATGATCTTGTCCGCGATTGGCTTGGGGAGTTGAAAGCCAGGGGACATTTTCTTCAGAACCCACCGTTTGAGAAAAGGCCCCATCAGCCGAATGAACCACGGTGGCTGGTGATCGGAGCCGTCGATGGACATGTTCAGGCCGCCGGCCAAGTGGGCCAGCAATTGCCCCAGCGACCAGTTGCCGAGCATCTTGACATTCGGGGCTGCCACCAGGCGCTCGGCATCCATCAGGACGTCATCAAGCGATTCATAGGCCACTTCGCGGCGGCCCGTGACTTTGCCGGTGTTGACAGGCATGCTATTTTCCCAGGCCTCCCACGAAATAGCCGATGGCTCCGGTGACCAGGCCAATGCCCGCGCCAATGAGTAACGCAACAAGCAAAGTTGAAACATCCATCAACATTCGTGGTGCGGTCACGTATCTGTAAAGCACATATCCCAGCACCGTGAAGTTGAACGCGACGAGGGCGACCATCAACTGCTGCTTTTGTTTGTCGTTCATAAGGGTGCGGCGGGGAGCGAGTAAATCACGGCCAAGAAGTGCGAAATGCGAAAGGAAGCTTACTCGGTAATAAGATAACGCAAAACGGCCCCAGGCGGTTGTAGCGGGCCGACGAGGATTCACTCCCGCCTTCGCGAAAAAACAACTTCACCTTCCTGCCATCCACGAATTGGCAAAGGCCTCCGCGGTCGCGCGGTTGGGGAATTGCCGAATTTCTTTCAGCACGGCAGCCTGGTCTTCGGCCGGGATCTTTTCAATAGTTTCGCGGATCCATTTGTCAGCGAGGAGTTGGGAGTGAAAGGTTTGCACTTCCCGTTTTGCCCGCTTGCCGTTGGGGATAATGAGGCCGGCCACGAAGTGAGGGGAGTCGGCGAAAGGGTCGGTGTAGGGCTGCTTTTTGAGATGGGCGACGAGCTTGGTTTCCAGATCGTCGAACTTGTCCCCAAAGGTCTGGCGAAAGAGCTCCAAGTTGGCGGGGACGATACCGGGGGGCTGGATATTGAGAGCCCCTTCTAGCGGCTCGGTTTTGCTGATGGTCCGCAGATAAGTGGCGAATTCGCCGCGGCGGTTCTTGGCCAGGTAATGCGTCAGCGACCAGGCCGAGGCGTAGCCGGTGGATGTAAGACGGGCGGCAGCGACAGTTTGCTCAACGAGCTTGCCGTCGGGCTTCTCGGAGGCATGGCTTTTGACGTATTGCTCCAGTTCGAACATCCGCATGTCGTTGACCTGGCCGGCTCCTTTCCACTTCATACCCTTGCCAAAGGTTGTCGGGGCAAAGAACTCCGCCAACCCTTCACTCAACCACATCGGCCAGGAGGAGAGCCGCCGCTGCACGCCGATATTGTGCAGGATCTGATGAGCCCCTTCGTGGGCGACGGTGGAAATCGCTTGCGACTGGGCAAGGTCTGGGCGGACTTGCAGGAGACGAGATTTTTCATACATGAAGACCCGGTTGCTGAGCGTGTGATAGTAGGCCACCACGCCGGCCGGCATGCGGCGGTGCTTTTGAAATTCCTCCTCCGTGGAAAACATCACCACCACCAGCGGCACTTCCGGGGAATGCACCCCTTCGATTTTCTGAGTCTCCGCGTAAGCCATTACGCCGGGGAGCATCGATTCCAGAATGCGGCTGGTGCCGGTAAAGAACTCCTCGCTGGAGTTGTAGACGTAGACATAATGCTTCGTCTGCTTCACCTTGAAACTGGGGAACTCGGTGGCGTCCAGGCGTTTGGCGAGTGCCTCCTTGGTGATGGGCTCGAATTTCTTCTCGGTCGGCGTGAATTCACCGGCCTTGCGGGCCACCAGTTGGCCATCGGGGAGCATGACGATCGCCCCGTCTCCCACGGCCACATGCAACCGGGCCACGACCGGATTCGCATCCGCGTCCGCCGTCGTGACATTGGCCCCATTCTCTTGCCGTACGATTCCAACCGGCAAGTCGAAGCCGAATTGGGCCGGATCAAACGATTTTGCGGGCTGGGCCGGGGAGGTTTCCGGAAATGCCAGAGTCAGCCCAATTGCCCCCAGCGAGGCCAAAAACGCGGGGAAAACAGCCCGAAATCGCGCCAGGAGGTAACACAGCAGCATCATGCGGCGATCTCGTCCAGAAAAATTCGGACTTTAGCAAGCTCGAAGCGGCACTAATGCATGGTAGCCGGGTTGAATGGCTTAGGGAAGTTCTGCGCTCTGGTAGATGGCAATTCCTGGCCGACCTATGATTGGAGATTGGGAAGAGCCCTCCTGCCTAAGTAGTGGATTCACTTTGCAGCCTTTCCCGTAAGTAAGTACCATGATGGGAACGGTTTACTGCCTCCCGGCGGTACAGTTTTTCGGGCGGCACGGATACCCGCGGCAGTCGCCGCAACCATAGGAAGCATGCACATGCCACGTACCCCCTCGCTTCGCCCGGTCATCGCTGGTCTTCTCGTCGCTTTGGGAGCCCTCACCGCCGGCGGAATGGCGCTGGGGGCTGCCCCGGAATTCGTGGGGGTGCTTGCTCTCTTGGAAGATGCCAAGGTGGTGGCCGAGTTGGAGCTGACCGAAGAGGTGGCGACGAAGATCAAAACGCTCATCGGCGAGCGCGAGGACAAGGCGGGGGATTTGGTTTTGTCCCTCAAGGAACTGAGTCCCGAAGAGAAGGCCGCCAAGGTCAAAGCTTTCGCAGCAGAATCGGAGAAGCTGGGACTGGCTCTCCTTTCCAAGGATCAGCAAACGAAGTTCTCGCAGCTTCGCATCAGTCGCGCAGGGCTGGTCAGCCTGGCGGAAGTGGAGATTGCCGAGGAAGTCGGCCTTTCGGACGCTCAGAAGAAGCAAGTCGAGACGCTCATGGCGGAGCTCAAAACTAAACTTTCCAAGGGGACCACTCGAGAGCGCCAGACCGCTACGGGCGACTATGAGCGAAAGCTCAAGGCGGTGATTTCCAAAGAGCAGCAGGCCAAATGGGACGCCCTGGCCGGCAAAGCTACCGCGCCCGCCCCCACCGTCGCCAAGACTCCGGATGAAACGGAACCGGCAAAGACGACGAAGGAGACCACAAAAACGAAGAGCGCGACTACCAAGACTGGATCGACAAAGCCCACCGTCGCGACCAAGGCCCCTGCCAAACCGGCAGCCGCGGCTCCGAAGAAGAACGGCAAACTCAAGTTCGAGTTTGTTTACCAGCCCTATAAGGACGTCATGGAGTGGCTGGCAAAGGAAGGCGATTTGTCGCTTGACGCGGACATCATCCCGCCGGGCTCGTTTAACTATACCGATACCAAGGAATACACTCCTTCCGAGGCGATTGACATTGTCAACAGCGTGTTGAAGTACAAGGGCTACATGCTGTGGCGGGATGGACGGATGTTGCGGGCGGTCAATGTCGAAGACGGCATCGATGGTCGCATGGTGAAAGTCGTGGACGAAAAGGACCTTCCAAGCCACGGGGATTCGGAAGTGGTTTCGGTCCAAATTCAATTGACAAAAATGACACCCGAAGAGGCCGAAGCGGAAGTCAGAAAAATGCTCGGGCCGTTCGGCTCCGTCATTTCCTTCTCCAGGAGCAAGCAGTTGCTGGTGACCGAAATGGTCGGCCGCCTGCGGGCCATTCGCAAAATGCTCGATGCCATCGAGCGTCCTCCCACCAGTGAGGTTGGGACTCTCGAAATCATCAAGATGCAGCAGTTGCACCCCAACGAATTCTTGATTTTGGCTCGGCCCCATTTGCAAATTCCCGAGGGAGCCAATGCCCGGCCGGATCAGAGCTTGATCATCGGCGTGGATGAATTCGGCAAGCGCCTGCTTGTCACTGGAAAGCCAGATGGAATTGCCGATCTCAAGCGTGTGCTCAAGCAACTGGATGTTAAAGAGGGGGGCATTGCGGGCTCGCCGCAGTTTCAGACGTATCAATTGGGGGGGCTCGACCCCGTCCTGATGCAGCAAATGTTGGAGTCCATTCTGGCGGACATTTCCGACAAGAGAATCGCCATCGACCCCAAAACAGGGATGATCATCATCCATACCGTTCCCGAAGGGCATAAGCGCGTGAAGACGATGCTGGACGAACTGCAGAAAGACGGCAGAATCATCGTCGTAATAAAAGTCGTCAGTGATCCGCAGGCTTTGACCCTCGCCATCAACAAGCTCTTCGGTGCCGGTGAGCCGGCCACGGCGGCCAACGCTCCCAGGGTGGAGCCCGATGCAGTGGCCATGCAACTGATGATTGCGGGCACCAAGACCCAAATCGATCAGATTCGCAAATTTCTGGAAGAAAAGGGAGAGATTCCCGACCTGGTGGCGTACGGACCCACGGTTCGCTCCCACAGCCGCACGATCACGGCTGCCGGCTCCGCGGCCCAGCAGCGGATTTTGGATGCCGCCAAAGCCAGCTTCAGCGGGGTGCGGAGCAATAATGTGCAGTTCAAGTTCACGGGAAGTGCCGCTGGAGGCCAGGAGTTTCCCGGCGGCGGTTTTCCTGGAAGCGAAGGGGGATTTGACCCTCGCGGTGGTGGATATGACGATCGCGGCTTTCAAGACCGGCCGCTGATTCCTGGCCCTGGCTACGGAACTCCGGGCGGTCCCCAAGGCCCCCTCGAACAGCCCCGCGCCGAGGCACCCAAGGAAGCGGCACCGGCTGCCAGGCCGACGACGAGCGGTTTTGCGCCTTCCAAGTCGAGTGGCTTTGGCCCGACGCGTGTCGCCCCCAAAGCTCCCGCAACTCCCGTGACCCCCCCTCCCGCCGTTAAGCCAGCCGAGGCTCCCAAAACGGAAGCCCCCGCGGCCGAAGCTCCCAAGTCCGACAAGTCGGCTCGCCGCGGCAATCCGACTCCCTATCAGTTCGTTGGCTTCGGCCAGGACGAACCAACGAAAGAGCCCGCCAAGCCCGAACCCAAACCGGAAGCAACGAAGTCGAATGCCAAGCCAGCCAAAGCCGCGGAAGAGGCAACCGAGCCAGCGGTGGAATTGAAAAAAGAAGAGCCCGTCAAGGAACCGGCAGCCGTGGAGAAAAAGGAAGAACCTGCCAAGGAAGAACCTGCCAAGGAAGAACCCGCTAAAGAAGAGACAAAGCCCGCTGATACCAGCGATGGCCTGGATGCCATGGTCACGAAGTATGGCGCGGGGGTCGTGAACTATGTGGCCGAACGGATGAAGGAACTCGATAAGGACGAGAATCTGCTGCTCACCAAGGAAGAATGGGAAGTCAACAAGTGGAAGACTCCCATTGAGGATTCGGACACCGACAAAAATGGCCTGATCAGTTTCGAGGAATTGTGCGTGCGAATCGCAGCCACGCGGCCCGACCTGAATGTTCCCGAAGAAAAGACCGTCCCCGGTGCTCCGGTGATTATCACGGTGACGGATTCGGGCTTCATCATCACTTCCCAGGACCTCGACGCTTTGGATGAGATGGAGAGTATTCTCAAGGAGCTGACCGCCGTAGAAACCGACCCCATCAAGCGGCGGCACAAGATTCACCTGAAATACATCAAGGCCGATAACGCGGCAGCTTTGATCATGGAAATCCTCGGCGGCGGGGCCTCGTCCGAACCGGCCGGCGGAGGTGGCGGCAGCCTGATGGGTGACATGATGGGCATGATGATGGGCGGGAACCCGTTGGGTGGACTGCTCGGTGGCGGTGGTGGAGCCACGGGAGGCTCGACGAGCGCGGTCAGCATTGTGGCCGATGCGCAGCGGAACGACATTTGGGTCTCGGCCACGAACCGGGATTTGGACCAGGTCCGTGAAATCCTGCTCAGCATCGATCAACCTCCTGGCTCCGAAAACCAGGTCAATCCTCCTCCCCGCTACATTCAAATCAAGAACCAGAACGCCGAGGACATTGCCACCAAAATTCGCACGCTCTACACCAGCCGGCTGGAAAGTGGCGGCGGCGGAAATCGCCCCCAGCAGCCCAATCCAGCGGATTTCATCGCCGCCATGCGGGGCCGCGGCGGCAGTCAGAACCAGCCCAAAAAGGGTGAAGAGCTGAAGATGTCGATTGCGGTCGACGAACGGTCCAATCAGCTCATCGTGATTGCTCCCGATTACCTGTTCCAGGAAATCGAGCAGCTCGCGAGGGATCTCGATACGGCGAAGTCTAACGCCGACGAATACATGGCGGTGGTCAAGCTGGAAGGGGCCAACGCGGAGCTCATTCAGCGCTCGCTCAAATCGATGTTCCCCACGGTCACGACCGGCAGGACCACACAGACCACCTCCGGCCAGACCGGGCTCACCCGCAACACGGGCGGATCGGGCTCGGGCGGCTCGCAGGATCCCAACGCGCAAGGTGGCGCGAATCCCGCCATGATGTTCATGAACATGGGTGGTGGCGGCGGCTTTCCAGGCGGTGGTGGCTTTAGCGGCGGCGGATTCCCTGGGGGTGGCGGTGGTGGATTTGGTGGCCGAGGAGGTGGCTTCCCGAGTGGTGGCGGCAGCGGATTCGGCGGCGGAAGCCGGGGTGGTGGCGGCGGTGGATTCCCTAGCAGCGGCGGAGGGGGTAGGGGTGGAGGAGGCTTTGGTGGTGGTGGGTTCCGGCCGTAACAGTAATGGGTGGTACACCCACGGCTTTGCCCGGGCGTGAACTTCTCTCGTCCTTCCCCTGCAATCTCTAGCCCACTAGAATCGCGGCGAAACATCTCCTCACGGATGCCGCCGCGATGCATGCTCCCGCCAGCAAATCTCCTTCGAGCAAATCGAAGTCTCGCTCCTTTGATTGCCTGGTTATCGGTGGAGGGCATAACGGCCTCGTCGCGGCGGCCTATCTGGCTCGGGCGGGAAAAAGCGTCTGTGTGCTCGAGCGGCGAAGTGTTCTCGGCGGCTGTTCGACGACGGAAGAACTCTGGCCCGGCTTCAAAATCAGCACGGCTTCGTACGTCATCAGCCTTTTCCGCCCGGAGATCATCCGCGAACTCCGCCTGAAACATTACGGGCTGAACATCTTGCCGCGGAATCCAAGCAGTTTCACGCCGCTGCTCGATGGCCGCTCGCTGCTGATGGGCCCCGACGAGCGGGCCACTTGCCGCGAGATCGCCAAATTCAGCCAGCGGGACGCCGAATCTTATCCCGACTACAACCGGCTTCTGGAGCGAGTGGCAGCCGCCCTGGAGCCGATCTTCAGTCAAACCGCTCCCGATCCACTCCCGCTGCCGAGCGAATGGCGGCACATTGGCATTGGCAAAAAGCTTCGCGATGGCAGCAAGCTGATGGGGCTCTACCAGGCGATGTCATCGCTGGGGGAGAATCTGCCCGATGCCATCGAACTGCTAACCGCCGCTGCCCGGCCCATCCTGGAACGCTGGTTCGAGGCGGAAGTCCTGCGGGCCACGCTTGCCACCGACGGCATCATCGGCGCGTTCGCCTCTCCCTCGCATCCGGGCACGGCGTACGTGCTGCTGCATCACGTCATGGGTGAGGCCGGCGGCGCTCGCGGGGTGTGGGGCTATGTGCAAGGAGGCATGGGAGGGCTGGCGAATGCGCTCGAAGGGGCCTGCCGCGATCTCAACGTCGATATCCGCCGCGAATCCCCCATCAAGCGGATTCTTGTGAAGAACGGCCGAGCCGCCGGCGTGGTGCTGGAGGACGACAGTATCTTGGAAGCGCCCGTCGTCGCTTCCAGCGTCGATGCCCATCTCACCTTCGAGCGGTTTCTCGCGCCGGAAGAGTTGCCGGTCGAATTCCGCCGCGCGGTCGCCAAAATCGACTACGCCTCCGCTTCCGCCAAGATCAATGTCGCGTTGTCCGAGCTACCAAACTTCACTAGCGCTCCGGGTGCTTCCGTCCAGCCGCACCATCGCGGCACCATCCACCTCTGCCCCACGCTCGACTACATCGAAAAAGCCTTCGACAACGCCAAATACGGCCAGCCGAGCAAGGAGCCTGTGCTGGAAATCACGCTCCCCAGCAGCGTGGACAATACGCTGGCTCCGCCGGGACAGCATGTGATGAACATTTTCGTGCAGTACGCACCTTACAAGCTGGCCGGCGGCCAGAGCTGGGATGACATCAAAGAGGATTTCGCGGACCGCTGCATCCAGCTCGTCGGCCGCTACGCCCCGAATGTCCCCGGCGCGGTTTTGCATCGGCAGATCCTCAGCCCGCTCGACCTCGAGCGGACCTTCGGCCTGACCGGCGGCAACATCATGCAGGGGGCCATGCCGCTGAACCAACTCTTTTCCTTCCGCCCCGTCGCCGGCTGGGCCGATCACCGCACCCCCATCCGCGGCCTTTACCTCTGCGGAGCCGCCAGCCACCCCGGCGGCGGAGTGCTGGGAGCCTGTGGACGGAATGCGGCGGAGGAGATATTGCGAGATTGTTAGATAACGATCGGTGTCAGGAGTCTTTCGCGTCCCTGATTTTCCCTCTATCACAAACATGGCCGCGAAAGACTCCCGACCCCCTGACGTTGCTTACGAGCTAATTCATGACCCTGCCCTCAACCCTCTTCCGCGGCACTCTCCTCCTCCCCGACCGTGAAATCAAGGGCGGGCAGGTCCGTATTGAAAGCGGCCGCATCACCGGCGTCGGACCATCTACTTCAGCCCAACCGAGCGAAACCATCATCGACGCCGGCGACGGCTACATCGCCCCCGGCTTCGTGGACCTCCACGTCCACGGTGGCGACGGGGGGGACTTCATGGACGGCACGGATGACGCCTTCACCAAAGCCATCACGTCGCACGCCCGCCACGGCACCACCAGCATGGCGATCACCACCACGGTCGGCACGCACGAGCGGATCATGACCGTCCTGGAAACGACCCGCCGTTTCCGCACGATGAAAAACGCTCCCGGTGCCCGGGTCCTCGGTGCCCACTTCTACGGCCCCTATTTCCGCTATGAGGCCCGCGGGGCTCACCCCGGAGCGGCCATTCGCGCGCCAATCAAAGAAGAATACGACCAGTACCTCCAGTACGCCGATTCGCTCGTCACCTGTACGGTCGCCCCCGAGCTCCCCGGCGCGCAGGATTTCGTCGAAGCTTGCACCGCGAAGGGGGTCCGCACCAACGTCGGCCATTCCTGGGCCACGTTCGAGCAAGTCGCGGCCGCGGTGAAGTGGGGGGTGCGGCATGTGGACCATCTGTTCTGCGCCATGTCCGACAAGACGCGGCTGCGGCAGTTTCAGATGTATCCGATGCAGGGGGGCGTGCTGGAAGCGACCCTGTTCTTCGACGAGCTGACCACCGAGGTCATCGCCGACGGCAAGCACCTCTCGCCGGACCTGTTGCAGCT
>SXOA01000123.1 GCA_005778405.1 Planctomycetaceae bacterium | reverse complement strand
TCGAGTTCCACCTCACTCACACTCCAAGGTTTTTCAAGTCCCAAAATCTGCTGATACAATTCGATATCCCGCATCGGCTCGCTCTCCTTTGGCCAGCCGTTTTAGACCGAATTCTACCCACGGAAAAGCCGGAAGGACCAACATTCTTTACCACGATATTTGCGGAATAATATGCAGGGTACAAGAGATCGAGAGGAGCATCAGGAATGTCGCCTGGATTGAAATCATCGAAAGCCATGGCCTGAGGCTCGAATGGCCCGTCAACCATCGGATCGGCGGCCTTCCAAGAGTCGCTTTCAATCCACAAAGTTCGCCAGACTGTTAACATTTCCGATACGTACTTCCCTGGAACTGGCACATTGGGGTTGCCTTCCCATTTGCGCTTAAAGGTGACGCCGTCTTCGGCAAACTTCACATTCGCCATAGCATGGCGGCTAGCGACCGCAACAACTTTGAAATTGTTTCCAGGTTGAGCATCGTCGATAGTCATCAACTGAGTCTTCTGCACGTCATCGGGAAAGAATATCAGGCTTGGCATTTCTAAACTCGCGCCTACACGAGTACCAAAGCCGAAGGTACCGTTTCCGGTATCTGTCCCGGACGAATGCCGGTTGTCGTTTGGCCGCGTTAGAGTTGGATCCTCAAAAAGTTGTGGGTCATTTGGATCGAGGTCATCGCCATGTTCTGTTGCTTTGTGCGCATGATCGGGATCAAAGACCTTTGCTTCAACGTATGCTTCGTAGTTAGGAGGCACAGGCTCCGTCAAATGCACTGTAACCTTGACTTTGTTATACTTCTCAAGTTCCGTGTCTGTTGGGGTCGGTGAATTGTACTCGGGAAAAACGCGCGGTCCGGAATAGTCTTCGTCAGTGTGGTATAAAACTTGTCCGTCGTATCCAGGTGCCCAAGTGACGCTTGCAATCCATGTGACATATTTATCTTTTGTAACCCCTTGGAAGTACGACATGATTCCGTAAAAAACTCGATAAGTTACGTCCCAGTAACCGCTTCCTAGATGTCCGATTGTGGGCGAATCAGCTTCACCAGTGGCAAATACCGTCCATTCGCCCTGCGGAGAATCGTGAGCCCGCTTGAGCCAGTCGATTCGCGTGATGTCGTCCAGGATTTCCTCGGGAAGGTCGGGCCGCCAACGGATGGTTTCATCGTCCCAAAGAGTTTCGCCTTGCGGGGATAAAGCCCAATTTCCATCCACATCCAGCCAGTCAGTTGAGTAGTCCGCTTCCACGACTCCCGCATCGCCATCGTGGATTTACAACGTCGCGCTACCTTGTCCCACCACGATGTAGGGGACTGGCCCCTGGCCGCCGGTAGGATACGGCGTGATGCTGATGTCAAGCCACTCCGTGTGTTCTAGAATCCCGTCTTCAATGGCTTCGACGTCCACCACCTTGGAGTGCTCACCGACATCAAAGAAAACGGAGCCAAACGCGGGATCGATTTCGTAGTCGGCGCCGCTGACGGTCGTGGTCGGTTCGAGCTGGTAGTAAACGATGAGCGGACCGTCTTGGGTCTTGGTGAAGATGAACTCGCGGAATTCCCCTTCCGTGACCCAGGGGGAGGAACTGACGCTCACCGCCGGTGGGGGCGGGGGTGAATCGTGGATCACTCCCGTCGCATAGGACTGCATGAGCATGCTACCGGGAGGATTTCCGCTCAGCGTGACGCGGAAGTGTTCGTTTCCTTCCACCAGTTGGTCGTAGTTGACGGGGATGTTGATGATTTCCGAGGTATGTCCCGGCCCGAGAATCACCGTTCCAGAAGACGCTACGTAGTCCACACCCGAGGTCGCGGTGTCCCCGGCCGCACCCGCGCTCCAGTTGACGGACCCGCCGACATTCGGGTAGCCCATCGTGGTGTAACCGATTGTGAACTGGGCATTCACCGTGGTGCCGGGAACGAACGGTTCGGGGACGCCGGGGTTACCAGAAATGAAGAAGTACGTAGTGAGGACTTCTCGTTTCTCGAGACTCTCGAAAAACAGCCGGCGATTCCGCTCATGAATCAAACGCTGGAGGCGCAACGGTGAACGCGGCATGATGGAGTCCCTTAATAAGAACGCCCCTGGTGGGAATGAGTATCCCAACTTCGATAAGGACCGATTCTAAGGGACTAGTAGCAAAAGTCAAGGAATTTCAAGAGATACTTGCCCGGGTCGTCAAAGGTTGCCCCTATCTGTTTGAATCTCGCTTGCTAAACTTGGCCAAAGGCATCTTTTTTTCTCTCTCCCCGGCGGGCCTGTGGCGACGGACGTATCAGACCGCGATTCCGCGCTCGAGTTTCTCTACAGCCGGATCAATTACGAGCGACTGGCAAATGTGCCGTACAGCTTGGAGGCGTTCAAGCTGGACCGGATGCAGCTGCTGTTGGCGCGGGTGGGGGATCCGCATTTGGCATTAAGGGCCGTTCACATTGCGGGGACGAAGGGGAAGGGCTCGACGGCTGCGATGATCGCGGCGGTGTTGCAGGGGGCGGGCTATAAGACGGCGCTGTACTCGTCGCCGCATCTGGAGCGGCTGGAGGAGCGGTTTGTGATTGACGGAAACTGCATCTCCGCGGCGGATTTCGTGGGCCTGTGCGCGGAATTGGTCCCCGTGGTGAAACGGATGGATGAGGAAGGACTTTCGGGCGGGATTGGCGCTGGCCTGACATTTTTTGAAATCACGACCGCCCTGGGATTGCTGTTCTTCGCCCGGCACAACGTCGAGATCGCCGTGCTGGAGGTCGGTTTGGGGGGACGGCTCGACTCCACAAACGTCTGCCGGCCGGAAGTGAGCGTGATTACCAGCATCAGCTATGACCACATGAAGCAGCTCGGCAGCACGCTCGCCGAGATCGCCCGCGAGAAGGCCGGCATCATCAAGCACGGAGTGCCGGTGATTTCTGGCGTGACTGCTGACGAGCCGCGGCAGGTGATCGAGCAGATTGCCGATGAGCAGCAGGCTCCGCTCTCTCTGCGCGGGCGGGATTTTGATTTTGCGAATGTGAGCAGTTCGGACGATGCTCGTGGCGAACGATTTGATTACTGGGAAAGTAGCCCGCAAGCGGGCCTGTCCGCTCACGGAGTGAACGGACTACTAAGTGGACTACGAAGTGTCGAGATTTCGCTTCTGGGTGCGCATCAGTGCGCCAATGCCGCGGTGGCGATTGCGACGCTCCGGCAGCTATCGCCGGAGAAATGGGACATTCCGGAGGCTGCCATCCGCCAGGGGCTGTTGGCCGCCCGGTGCAGCGCCCGCATCCAAATCCTTGGCCGGAATCCAACCGTTGTTCTGGATGTGGCTCACAACGGGGCGTCGGTTCGGGCCCTGGTCGACGTTCTGCAAAAACAGTTTCCCCGTCAGCGCCCGACACTGATCTTCGCCAGCAGCCGCGACAAGGACGTTGCTGCGATGATGCAAGTGCTGTTGCCGGCGTGCGAGACGCTGATCCTGACGCAGTACGTGACCAATCCCCGGGCGATGGAGACGGCGGAGCTCGCTGCGATTGCCCGGGAAGTCGCCGGACAACTATCCCAAGACGCTGCGGCGGAGATTGTCGTCGAGCCTAGCCCAGCAGCGGCTTGGCGACGGGCCTGCCAGGTGAATCGCGGGCTTGTCTGCATCACGGGCTCGTTCTTTTTGGCGGCGGATATGGCGGAGGTGATGAGGAAGGGAAGGGAGGATTTGAGATTTGAGATTTGAAATCTGAGACAAGTAAGACGTAAGATGGGTGATTGGACCGGCTGATCAAATCCGAAATCCCAAGCCCATCAAGGACCATCCCATGCCCACTTGTCACCCGAGACTTCTACTCCTCACCCTGGTCTTCGTGGGGCTGGCCCTTCCTGCAGGCGCGCAAGAGCGAACTCCCCAGCAGCAGGCGGAGGTCGAAAAGCTGCAAGGGGGAATCGAGGAATTCTTCCAAGGGTTCAATAGCCCCAACATCGGTCCCGAGCAAGCTTTTACCACGCTAGTGGGAAAGGGGCCGCTCAAAGGGAAGAACGACGAGCTGGCGAAGCTCGTGGAAAAGGCGGGCAAATTGGAAGGGAACTATGGCCGCTACATCGGTCACGATGCCGCCAGCGTCAAAACGGTGGGGAACGACCTGATGATTCTCCGCTATCTCTACAAAGCCGAGCGGTTTCCGGTGGTGTGGCATTTCTACTACTATCGTCCCGGCAACGGAGCCATGCCGGTGGCGAAGGGGGAGTGGAACCTGATTGAGATTCGGTTCGATACGAATCTGGACGGTCTGGATCGATGAGCGGAGCAGCCGAGGCAACTAGACTGCTTCCTTCAAGCACTCGGGCCGATCATTCTTGACGCTGTTGACCAAGCGCGAGACGGCGACCGGAACAACGTCGTCCTGATGGGCAGGTTGCAGGAGCACAGCCAACTGCTCGGCCACCAGCGGCTGCGGGCTCATCCACAAGTCATACTCGCTGGGAGGAATGATCACCGGCATCCGCTCGTGCAGCGTGGCGGCAATGCCGCGGGCAGCCGTGGTGATGATAGTGCAGGTTTCCAGCGGATGATCGTTTCCCTCCGGCCCGCGCCAGCTTTCCCACAAGCCGGCAAACGCAAAGGTTCGCTGGTCCTCGTAACGAAAATGGAACGGCTGCTTTTCCTTGCCGGTGGTCCGCCATTCGTAATAGCCGTCGGCGAGGACGAGGCACCTGCGGCGTTTGAGGGCGGCGCGAAACATGGGCTTTTCGGCGACGGTTTCACCGCGGGCATTGATGCTCTTGGTGCCGATTTTCACGTCCTTGGCCCACGACGGGACCAATCCCCAACGGAGCGCCGCCCCTTCTCGACCTTTGCCATCCGCGCCCGTCCGGAGGGCCAGCAAAAGCTGGGTCGGGGCGATGTTGTAGCGCGGAATAAACTCGGGAAATGAAACCCCAAAGTTCCCAAGGAGCTTTTGTGGAGAGGTACGTAGGGTGAAGCGGCCGCACATAACGGGATTTTAACCGGCAAACGACGATTAAAGCCACCGTGCGAGACGAGTCAGGAATTGGCCAGGGAGGCGGCTGGCGGCGCTGTGGCTAGTTTTTCGGCAGAATGACTGGAATTTCCTGGGGGCAATGCATAGACTCGGAAGGCAGTTCGTCCTCTTCTTCCTTATTCAAGGGTTGGCCGATGAAAACCGATTCCACTGATTCCAAGGGGGCCGAGCATGCACCGTCGCATGCACCGCCGGCTTCCAGTCCATTGCGACTGATCGTCTTGTTGAGCGTGCTCGTGGTGGTCGTGGGCGCGCTGTTATACGACTGGGTGATTGCTCCGCCGCGGGTTTTAGCGGCCTATGACCGAGTGCTGGACACAGTCACGAAACATAACGAGTTTGGCCTTACCGCCGCAGGAAAGGCGGCTCTGAAAAAGAGTGAGATTGATGCCGGAGATGGCAGCGGGATGATCTATAGCGAGGACATTCAAAAAATTATTGGGATGGCCCCAACCAAAGTGGAGAAGTCGAAGCGCTACACCATTGAGCACTATTGCTGGTGGGGCTGGATTCCACGAAAGTCGAATTACATTACAGTGTTGTACGTTGGCAACCAGGACAAGCCGCATTACTCCACGCATTACGCCAACGAGATGCCCGAGGATGATGCTATTCCGGGCAAGAAAATAGGCCCGCCTCCGGTTGATCTCACGTCCGAAGGGAACCGAGAAGAGATCAAGGTTTTCTCTGCCGGTGCTCCGACGGGAGTGGGTCCGGCGGGCCGAGGGGGCCCGGCTATGGGGCCGCCGGGTGGAGGTGGGGGGAAGGGGAAGGGCAAGGGAGGGCGGCCGCAAGCGAAAGCCAACGCAGAAGATGGCGAGCCGAAGGGAGATGGCGAAGGCCCCAAGAAACCTGACGATAGCTCGACGAAGACTGATGAAGGATCGAAAAAGGCGGAGGACAGCCCAAAAAAGACCGACGAGCCCAAAGCGAAAGACGAGCCTGTCAAAGAGGCAGCCAAGGAAGCCAAATGAAATCAGGCTTGCGCTTCCCAATTGCGAGCCTGATTTCGAGTGACGTACATTCACCAGCCGCAGCTCATTCCCCAATCAGCAGTTGGGGAATCGTGCTGCTGGTCTCAAGCTGGGTCTGATGTGACTGCGTCCCGAAGGAAGTTGCGGTTTGTTGCCGCTCGTCCTGGCTGATGCCGGAAAAATCCCAGGAACCCATCAAGAGGACGCCTGCGGGCACTAGATCGACTCGATATGCAGTCCTCGCTTGCGGCGTTCGTCGCGGCGGACCTTGTCGATGATGTCCGCCACATTCTTGACGTCGTCAATGCCGATCATGACTAGCTTGGGATCGGACAAGTCGGTGGAGAGGATGCGGATGGTGCCGACCCCGAGCATCCGCTCGACCAGCGACTGCGAGAACTGCACGTCGTCGATATCAATGACCTCCACGCGGTTGGTCACGCGGGCCAGAATCCCCTTACGCTGGAACAGCCGCTGGGTCGTCAACTGATAATCCACGCTCAGCCGCTCGTACAGCAGATAGAGGGCGAAGGCCACCCACAGGCTACCAGCCACGGCGAGGCCGATGATCCAGACCACGGGGTTGACGCTCACAATACCCACCACGATGGCCACGATGGTCACGACCGCGGCGAGCAGCCAGTAGCCAATCATGGCTTTGGGAGAAAATCCCCCTTTCCAGAGGTCGTGTTCTGGGTCGTCCGGCGAGTTGCGTACGTCCCCGACTTTGGCCTCCATCCTTTCCGTGACGGTCGGCGCGGGAGCACCTGTCACCGCCAGCGGTTTGCCGCACTTGGGACAGAAGGTAGATTCCTTGGGAGATTCGGTGTTGCAAGCTGTACAGAGCATGGGAGTTTGTGCTGGGACCGACACGCAACGCGCGAAGGACGCGATGCCAAGGGGTATTCGCTGCGGACGCCCGATTATAGCCGCGTAAAACCAGTCCAGTAGACTAGCGCTTCTGCGTATCACGGATTCGCCAAGCCTTCGTGCGGTTCCCAGCGGTTGCCGAATCGGGCCAATCGCGGTACATATAAGCAGAGCAGCCCGGAGGGTAACCGAATGGTTAGGAGGCTGATTCGAAATCAGTTGCTGAGCAATCAGTTGCGGGTTCGACTCCCGTGCCCTCCGCTCTATAGATTAGCGGCCCTTCGCAAGTCCTGAATTGTCAGTGACTTGCGAAGTTGCCTGCTGGCCACGCCAGGCTGGTCCTATTTCTTGGCCTGCACATCATAGCAATACAGCAGTTCCTGATCCCGCACGAACAGCCGGCCGCCGGAGATGACGGGGGGCGTCCAAATCTTGCCGCGCGGCTTGCGCAACGTTGATGCCTGGGGACTTCGAAAGCGGCCTGCTTCCAGCCAGCCGGTGGAGCTGGCCTCGATGAGCACGGTTGTACCGTCGTCTTCGCTATAGCAATAGATGCGGCCGTCGGCAGAGGTCATCGAGCCAGCCGGCAACTTGGCGCGTTCCTTCCAGGCAATTTCGCCGGAGAGAAAGGATTGACACATCCAGCCCTTCCCCTCGGAGTATCCGAAGAGGTGCTCGCCAACGAGGGCCACGTTTCCGTGGTGGTTCATCAAGTTTTTGTTGGCATAGATTGGCTTGACCTGGAATTCGTCGCCGGTGCGCTGAATCTGCAGCAAGTCACATCCTTGACCCGCGCCGACGGTGGTGAAAATATGCGAGCCGTGAATGATCGGGGAGTTGACCACTTCCGTACCGTAGGCCGGCTGGCGGCGATGGTTCCAGAGCACTCGGCCATCCTTGGCCGCCACGCCGAACAACCCCTGGTTGGTGAGGACGACGTACTGCCGTACGCCATCGATTTCGGCCACCATCGGCGAAGTATAGGCAGCCTGATCTTTGACTTCGGCAGTGCGCCACAGAACGTCGCCGGTTCGTTTGTCGAGCGCGGCAATTGTCCCTTTCGGACCTCCCGCGATGCAGATCAGTTTTTCACCATCCACCAGCGGTGACCATGTGAATCCCCAGCCGAGATTTTTTGGTCCGCCGCCGATCGGGTTGACCTGCGCTTCCAAGTCGCGCGACAGATTTTTTCGCCAGACTTCTTTCCCGTCCGCGGTTTGCACGCAGAGGAGATCTCCCATTCCGCCGAGCGCGAAAGTGAGCTCGCCGTCGATGGTTGGCGTGGAAGCCGGCCCGGCGCTCCACTGGTTCCCTTTCCAATCAAAGAGGGGGCCAATCTTGGCCGTCCACGCTTCCGGCACGGCTCCGTCGGCAATCTTGCCGATGTCCAGCGCGAGGAGATGCTCGGTGTCGTCCCGGCCGCCGATGGTCCAGAGCCGATCCTTCACAATCGCAACGCCGGAGTAGCCGATGCCGGCGCTCTTGCAAGTCCACAGCAGTTGCGGTCCCCCTGCGGGCCATTTTTGCAAAAGTCCTGTTTCAGTCGAAACTTCGTTTCGGTCTGGTCCGCGGTATTGGGGCCAGTCTTCGGCCAGAACGGACCTGACCATCAGGCAGGCAATTAGTACCGAGAGAATTTGCACACGCATTTTCCACCCTCTTTGCCAAGCGGTAGCGACTAGGGGATAGGAGCGGCTAGCATTGTAGCTTTCCTCCCGGTCCAATGAACAGGGAATCACTTTGCCGAGGAATCGTTTCAGGAAACAAGTCATGCGGCGCGGATTGCCTTGCCTTGGACTTGCGGCAGCCGCACTTGTTGTCGGCCTCCAAATCGTGCGTGCCGAGGACGGACTTTCCCGTCTCGCGCCGGACAAGTTGGAAGCCGTGCATCAGGCTGTGCTCAAGCTGCGGGCGGAACGAAAAGAGTTGCGACGCACGGGTCCGCTGAAAGAATATCGAGCTAACTTGCATGTCCATTCGTCCCTGTCCCACGACAGCCGGGGGACGATTGAGGAGATTGTGGCGGCGGCGAAAGCGGTGGGGACGCAAGTGGTCCTGTTCACGGAACACCCGGCGGAGCATTACGACTTCTTTCGGGACGGCCATCAGGGAACGAAGGAGGGCGTACTGCTGATTCCCGGTGCCGAGATGAAGGGGCTGCTCGTCTTTCCCAAGCAGAGCGTGAAAGGAATCGATGCGGGACCGGTGCAGGAGTTTTCCGACCTTGTCCGCCGCCGCGAGGGGCTGACTTTTCTGTCTCATCTCGAAGAGCGGATGGACTGGGAGATTCGCGGCCTGACAGGGGTCGAGATTTACAATACGCACGCCGATTTCAAGGACGAGAAGCGCCTCGTCGCTTCAATGAAGAATCCGCTGTGGCTGCTCGGCGCGACTGAGCTATTTCGCAAGTATCCGCAGGAGGCATTTTCGGCTTTGCAGGACTATCCGGCGGACTACCTGCGCCGCTGGGACGAGTTGTGCCAGAAAGCGCCGCACACGGGTATCGCCGCCAACGATGCCCATCAGAACATCGGCTTCACCGTTCGCCTGACGGAGGAAAAGAAGGCCCGCTTTGAAGATGCCTCCGGCAAGAGGCTTTTGGAATTTGATGCGGATGGACTCAAGGAGCTCGGCGCTGTGCCCAAGGACGCCAAGCCGGGTGACGTGCTGTTTCACATCCGCCTCGATCCCTACGAGAACAGCCTCCGCCACGCGGGTACGCACCTGCTGATGACCGAACTCAGCCAGCCCGCGGTCTGGCAGGCCCTGGAGCACGGCCGGGCGTTTGTCGCCTTCGACTGGCTAACCGACGCCAGCGGCTTTGACTTCGCCGCGACGGCAGGCGGCCAGCGCCTTGAGATGGGGAGCCGACTGAAGCTCACCGCTGATTTGCAGCTCACCGGCCGCGCACCGCATTCGGCCCATTGGAAGTTGTTGAGAAACGGCAAGCTGAATTCGGAGACCACCAGCGAGACTATGGAAGTCAATCCGACGGAGCCGGGCAACTACCGCGTGGAATTGTGGCTTGATGTAGCGGGAGAGAAGCGAATCTGGATCCTCTCCAATCCCCTCTACGTGACGGCTGAATGACACCAACCGGCCGATTCGTTGCGAATCCCGCCCAGACCGCCGATCAACAAAGTTTCGATCTTGATCGTGCCGGCGGCTGTCCACTTTTGGCATTACGCGAAGACCCGGCTCCACCAGAGGAACCGGCCAGTCATCAACTTCAGCGAATCCGGGAATTGACGTATCGTGTGCCATAACGTCAGGGGGACGGGAGTCTTTGGCGGCTGGCAATGTACCGGATGGAAAGCAGCTGACGCCAAAGACTCCCGACCCCGGTCCAAAGGCGTCCACGGATACGGTAATCTTATCCGTGCTTTCATTTGTGGCATGCGTGGTATCATTCTCCTCCAAATTCTGAATTTCCAAAAATGGATTCAAAACAATATCTGGCATCCCTCTTCGGCTTTGACGGCCAAATCGCCGTCGTCATCGGCGGCACGGGCGTTCTTGGCGGAGCGCTCTGTGATGGGCTCGCGCAGGCAGGGGCAAAGGTCGTCGTAGCCGGGCGTTCGCAAGAGCGCGGTGCCGAGAGAGTTGCGGCGATTGAGGCGCTCGGTGGCAAGGCGGTGTTTCTGAGCGTCGAAGCGGACAACCGTGACTCGGTGACGGCGCTTAAGGAAGCCGTGCTGCGGCAGTTCGGGCAGGTGGACTGCCTGATCAACGGGGCGGGCGTAAATGCGGCGACGCCGTATGAGAAGATTCCCGACGACGAATGGCACAAGGTCGTCAACAGCAGCCTGCTGACGACGCATCTCGGCTGCCAGGCGTTTGCCCATGTGATGGCGGCCCAGAGCGACGGCGGCTCCATCCTCAACATCGGCAGCGTGACGGCTCACATCCCGCTCTCTCGCGTCTTCGCCTACTCCGCCTCCAAAGCGGCCGTCGTGAACCTGACGAAGAACCTGGCCCGCGAGTACGCGACGAAAAACGTCCGGGTCAACGTCCTCTGCCCTGGCTTTTTCCCGGCCGAACAGAACCGCAAAATCCTCGACCAGGAACGAGTCGCCAACATCATGCAGCAGACTCCGGTCAAACGCTTCGGCGAGCCGCACGAGTTGGTCGGCGCAGCCCTATTGCTGCTATCGCGTAAAGCCGGCTCTTTCATCACCGGCGAGGACATGTATGTAGACGGCGGCTTCACGTCGATGCGATTCTGACTTCTCGGCGAGCGGCCTGCTCACGGGCCTGTTGGTTTAGCAAGTTCTTCTTCGTCTCCAAGTGCCTCCGCTGTTCGAATCATCGAAGCGAGGTATCGCACGATAATTGGAGAAGGAAGTGGAGCGACTTCTTTGCGTTCGGCAACGTCAGGATGAGAATCTGGGCCGTAGCAGAAGTCCTTCTGTATGAGGAAGCAAACTTCCGCTTCAAGGGCCGAAATCCGCTTTGCTTCCGAGAACCAGGACTCCATGGAAACTCAATGGAAATAATTGGTCGGTGATTCGAGATAGAAGGGATACTAACCCACTCTCACCCCTTCCCTCCTCGTCAACTCCCCAAACAACTCGCTCAGCCGCTTTGTCATCGAACCGCGAGTTCCCACGCCAATCACACGCCCGTCGATTTTCGTGACGGCTGCCAGCTCTCCCATCGTCCCGGTGCAGAAGACTTCGTCGGCTCGGTAGAACTCGGTCAGCGACAAATCGCGTTCTTCGCACGGAATGCTGTTGTCACGACAGAGCGAGAGGACCGTGGCACGGGTGATTCCTTCGGGGCAGGCGACCGTGCGGGGAGTCAGTACAACACTGTCATCCACCAGAAACAGGTGCGTCGCGTTGGTCTCCGCGACGAAACCACGGGTGTCCAGCATGAGCGCGTCGTCCGCGCCGGCAACGTTGGCTTCGATCTTCGCCAGGATCGATTGCAGCAGGTTGTTGTGGTGAATTTTGGGATCGAGGCAATCGGGCGGGAACCGCCGGACGCTGCTGGTGACGAGGGTGAGTCCCGCTTTGTCGTAGACCGGCGGCTTATGCTCGGCCAGGACGATGAGCGTGGGGCCGAACTGGTTCAGCCGCGGATCCATGCCGCTGGTGACTTTCACGCCGCGGGTGAGAGTGAGACGGACGTGGACGGCGTCGGTCATCTGGTTGGCGGCGAGCGTGCGGCGGATTTGCTCCGTGATTTCCTCGTGCGTCGGAATCTGAGCGAACGCCAATGCAAGAGCCGAACTGCGCAGCCGGTCGAGGTGCTCAGTCAGCTTGAAGATGCGGCCCTGATAAAGCCGGAGCCCTTCCCAGACGGCGTCCCCGCCTTGCACCACGGAGTCGAAAGGGCTGATTCCCGCCTGGTCGCGGTGGACCATGTTGCCGTTGATGTTGACGAGAAGATTGCGGTTAGATTCGTTGAATTTCTGGAGCATAACTTATTGAAACGAAGAGGGGGTAACCGCGGAGGACTCGAAGGGGCGCGGAGGAGGAAGCAGAGGGAGGGCAAAAATGAAAGGAGACGAAGAGCGAGAAGTGACTGGATTTTACGACAAAAGTGACCCTCGTGTGACCAGTTCCCGATCTTCCTTCTCCCTCCTCTGCGAAACTCCGCGTGCTCCGCGGTGATTCCCTCCGGCCGTTTTCGCCCCTTTCCCGCCAGCCGCTACTGTCTAGTATTCATTGGGGGGACTGCCCGATTGAGCCCCAAATCGAACTTGCATGATTTCCCCGAATGGAACAGACTAATCCCGGTGCAACGGATGCAGCCGCAGTGGATGCCAGGCCGCTTACGCATGGAGGCGACATGATCATGCCCGCTCCCCTCCCCAAGCTCTTTGTTCTGGACACCAATGTTGTCCTGCACGACAGCGGCAGCATTCTGAATTTCCACGAGCACGACATCGCTATTCCCATCACCGTGCTGGAGGAGCTGGATAAATTCAAACGGGGGAGCGAGGACATTCATTTTCACGCCCGCCATTTCCTCCGGCAGATGGATGGGCTGACGGGGGACATTCTCAGTCCGCAAGGAGCGCCGCTGGGGGAAGAGCTCGGCCACATCCGCGTCGTGCTCGGCGGCGAGCTCGACAGCCGGCTCAAGGCAGCTTTCTTTCAGGATTCGCCGGACCATCGCATTCTCAATACGGCGCTGATGCTGCAAAAACGGGAGCACAGCCGCGCGGTCATTTTGGTGACGAAGGATGCCAACTTGCGGATGAAGGCCAAATCGCTTGGAATCTTCGCCCAGGATTATACTTCGGACAAAGTCGAGAGTTTTGACAAACTGTACACGGGGAAGCGCATCGTCGAGGGAATCACCTCGGAAACGATCAGCCATTTTTATCTAAATGGCGGACTCGTCCCGCATTCGGCATTGCCGGAAGTGGAGCGGCCAGTCGCCAACGAGAACTTCATCCTCCGCAACGGCAGCAAATCGGTGCTGGCGACGTACCGGGCGGCCGAGCATGTGTTTGCCCGCGTCGAAAAGTCCACCACCTATGGCATTACCCCCCGCAACGCCGAGCAGAGCTTCGCGCTCAAGGCGCTGCTCAATGACGACATCAAGCTGGTGACGCTGGCGGGAACCGCGGGAACAGGCAAGACTTTGCTCGCGCTTGCCGCCGCGCTCGAATGCCGCCAGCGGTATCGCCAGATTCTGCTGGCCCGGCCCGTGGTGCCGCTGGGGAACCGGGATTTGGGTTTTCTGCCGGGGGATGTCGAGCAAAAGCTCGATCCCTACATGCAGCCCCTTTACGACAACCTGACCGTCATTCGCCACCACTTCGGCGATCACGACGCGGCGGGTCAGCGGATCAACGAGATGCGAGAAAGCGAGAAGCTGATGATTACGCCGTTGGCGTACATTCGCGGCCGGAGCCTGCAGCGCATCTTCTTTATTGTCGACGAAGCCCAGAACCTGACGCCGCACGAGGTGAAGACGATCATCACCCGCGCCGGCGAGGGGACGAAGATCGTGCTCACCGGCGACATCCAGCAGATCGACCAGCCCTATCTCGACACCCTCTCCAACGGGCTTTCCTACCTCATCAATCGCATGATGGGACAGCCGATCTTCGCGCATGTAACGCTGGAGAAGGGGGAGCGCTCGGCACTGGCGGACTTGGCGAGTGAACTGCTATAGGGTGCTTCAGGTTTGTGTGCCGTAATATGCCTTCGCCGCTAATCCCGTCCGCCCGCGGACGATCTCTACAATCGCATCCACTTCAGCGTCGCCGAGCGGCGTGACGTAGCTCTCCGCCGGCTTCCGGGCGACGGTATAGACCTGCACCAGCTTCAACTGACCCCCTGCCGCGGCGATTTCGTTGAGCCGATCGCAAAAAGCCGCAAGCTCCGCGGAACTGGGGGGATCGCCGGCCACGCGCATGAAGAGGGCCTGGATCACGAGCGGCCGGATGATTGCCGCAGCGGCGATGTTGTCCAGGATTTGCTGGAAGGGAATCGGTGTGCGGTCGATGAGCTTGAAGTACTCCTCGGTCCCCGCCTCCAGCTTGGCCCAAACTTCGCCGTTGTTCTCGTCCAGAATCGCCAGGCCGCGTTGCACATGCGGCCGGTGGAACATACTGGCGTTGGTGATGAGGACCAATTTCACGTCGTCGAGGCCGCGCTCTCGTTTCAGGCCGGCACACGCCGCGATGATCTCGTCGAAATTCTTGAACGTCGTCGGCTCGCCATCCCCCGAAAAGGCAATGTCATTGAGCCGGCGGAACTGGGGGGGCGTATCCCGGAATTTCTCGGTCTCGAAAATTGCGCCGCTGGAACAAAGATCAATGACCGAACCGAGCTCTTCCAACAGGGCCGCCGTCTCCACGAACTGTGTCTCGCTCTGGCTCGTCCGGTCCACCTGGCAATAAATGCAGTCGAAGTTGCAGACCTTGTCGGGATTGAGATTCACGCCGATGGATATCCCCTCGCTTCGCCGGCTGAGGACGGGGTAGACGAAGCGGTTCTGCTCGAAGCGGCGGTCGTGGCGAGTGTGGAGAGGGACGGCAGGCATGAAGACATTATACGTGGCCACACGCGGCCCGCGTGTGGCTACGCCTCGCTCACCGGCGTCGCCACGAGCTTGAAGAACTGAAAGCCCTCTTCCAGGAGCCCCGCAATCTTGTCCGGGTTCACGCGCTGGCCGGCGCGAAAGAAAAAAAGCTGGTTCGCCCGCCCCGCGGCCGTGATGCCACGTCGCTGCGAAAACCATTCCCGCACCGGTGGTCCAAAGAGTTGCCGGATCGCCGGCTCGACGGCTCCTTGCAACAGGAAAGCCTTGGAGAAGCCGGGGTCCTCCTCGAAATTGATGTCCTTCACTCCAAACAGCTTCACAATCTTGTGAAAGAATCCCTCGGGGCTGACCGTAAAATCAGGCAAGCCGAGCTGCGACGAGGCAAAACGAATGACCGTCTGGCGATGCGTGTGCGAATGTTTTCCGCTGCCGGTGGTATAGGTCAAATCGAAAATGGTCAGTTCCACGTCGTCCGTCACGCCGCGAATGGTGTTCGTAACGGAGTGTCCCCGTCCGGTGTTGAACAGAGAGAACCCCTGAACCGCTCCCAGCAGACCGGGCACTCCCTGCGGAAAAAACTCCAGCCCCAGGCTGGCGGCAACTTTCTCCAGCGCCTCCCGCCGTTTCTTCTCAAAATACATGCTCACGCCGATGCCGATCACTACCAACACGGCAATGAGGAGAAACGGCCAGCAACCCAGCAGGAATTTCATGGCCAGTTTACACGTACACGGGAGGGAGTGAACTCGAAAGAATTCCAGACGCTGATTCGTCAGCCGTTATACTACCCTCCCGCTCGGGAGGCCACGACTGAGGGCAAGTCAGGGGCAAATTATCTGGGGCCAACCGCGCATCATTGACTTGCAACCCGCATCGCGCCAAACTTCATGAGCCCTTGTTCGTTTCGCGTCTCACGTCCTCTGTCTCGCGGTACGGCCGTATTCCGCATTTCGGGGGTGCGTTGCCGGGCCTTGTTACCCTAGAATAAGGGGCGGCCAACATGGGCCCCCCCAATCCGGTTTCCCTTCTCTTCCAGCGTGTTGCCATGACAGTTTCTCGTACCTCCTGCCTTCGATTCCACTGCGCCCCGTTCCTGCTGGGGGGCCTCGTCCTGGCACTATTTAGCGGCTGCGGAGATCCAGCGCCGATTACGGCGGAAAAGTCGAAGTTTCAGGTCGAGGGGAACGAGGAAGAGCAGCCCGCAAAGGAGGCCGACTCCTCGAAGGCCAGCGGGAAGACAGCAGCGGGAGAATTCCCCAGCGTGGCAGCGGATGCGATTAGCCAGAAGAAGTCGCCCCGAGCCAAACCTGGGCCGGCTGAAGAGGAGCCGGGCAAGCCCGCGGAGTCGCCGGAGGTGGTGGAGGATACGAATGATTACGGAGCGTCGCCGCAGTATCCGCTCCCCTCGGGAGGTGCAGATCGCCTGATGAGTTTCCTGCAAAAAAAATTGCAGCAAAAGCCCCAGGGAGCTACCAAAAACGAGCAGCAAGCCGATTACGTCGCGATCCAGGACTCCAGTCTGGCCGCGGCGCGGAAATTGTTGTCGATCCGCGACATCCCAACGGAAACCAAGCACCAGTTGCTGCAACTGATGATGGGAATCCACCAAGGTTTTCTGGAAAACAAAATCCCCGGTGCTGAAGAGCGGCTGGTGGCGTTTGCCAAGGAGCTGAGCGACAGCAAGGATCCAGAAACTGCCGAACTTGGACGGGTGCAAGCGTTCGACATTGCCGTCAACAAGCTGGCGAAAGTGGATCCGCCTCCCGCCGACGGCAAGGAGGTCGTGGCGGAGATTGAGAAGTTTGTCGAAGGGGCGAACGGCTCCCCGATGGCATTCATGGCATCCTTCCAGAAATGCCTCGAACTGCAGGGCGCCGACGGCGCGACACCGCAGTTTCAACACGACATGGTCAGCGAACTGCAGAAGATCGCGAAGCGCTATGAGGAGAGTCCTATCGAGCAGATTGCGGCCCAAGCGAAGCAAATCCTGAATGTGGCGGGCATCTTCGATGCCGAAATTGAAATCAAGCCACTGCTTCAGGCTACCAGCGAAGGGAAAGAGGGGGCTGAGGAGAAATTTCTGGCGGCCATTCAGGAGTTGCTGGCCAAGGAGAAACCGAGCAAGTCCCTGGTGGCGAGCATCTTGGGCAAGGCGAATAGCTTGGAATACTCGTTCGGAAGACTATCCACCGTCCTGAAGTTGTACGAGATGCTGGAAACCAGTTTCCAAGGTGCGGATAAAGGCCTGGTCGAGCAAGTATCCGAAGCGGCCAAATTTGCCCGTCAGCGGATTGGACTTGTGGGCAAACCGCTTGTGATCGAAGGGGTAACTCCTGACGGCAAGCCCTTCGACTTCACCGCCTACAAAGGCAAATATGTGTTGGTGGACTTCTGGGCCACCTGGTGCCCTCCTTGCTTGGAAGAGCTGCCTAATGTTCGGGCCAATTACAATGCCTATCATGCCAAGGGATTTGAGGTCATCGGCCTGAGCCTGGACAACGAACTCTCCCAGCTTAAGGAATTCCTGACGATTCAAGGGCCACCGTGGCAGACCGTTATCAGCCAAGAACTGTTTGACAAGAAGACCGTGGACGACGGCGTGGTCGCAAATCCATTAGCCGTGGCCATTGGAGTGAAAGCCATTCCCTTTGTCGTGCTGCTCGACAAGGAGGGTAACGTCGATTCCCTTCATCTCCGCGGACCCAAACTCGAGGCCCGGCTGAAGGAATTGATGGGTGAGCCCGCCGAGAAACCGGCAGCCGAAGAAGGGAAGGAAAAACCAGCCGAAGAGAAGCCGGCTCCCGCAAAGAGCGAAGAGAAACCTGCTGCGGAAAAGTCAGAGGAACCTAAGAAGGAAAATGAGAGTGGCGGCTGCGGTGCGGTGGAAGAAGAGAAGAAGGAAGCAGCCAACGAAGAAAGCGAAGTCAATCCGTACTCCGCCAAACCGGGCCTCTCCAGCGACAAGCTGGTGGCCTACATCGAGAAGATGCTCGACAAGTCCAAGTCCATTCAGGCCCGCCCTGGCTTCACCGAAGCCGTCGTGGAAGCCTGCGACCGCGTATTGGCCGCCAATCCCGCGGCGAAAGAGACCGAGATTCTGACGGCGGCGGAAGCGAAGTTCGAGACGCTGCATAAGAAGGCCTGCACGGGTGACGAAACTTGCGACAAGGCGCTGGTTGCCTTCACCGAGCAGATGAAAGCGGATACCCGCGCTCGCATCGCCCGCCAGGTTGCCTTCTTCCAGCAGGAGCGGAAGGTGCTCGATGGCGTCGAACTTCCGGCAGAAAAAATCCCTGGCCTGTTGAAAGAGCTCAAGGATTACTACGCCGCCGAAAAGCTGGTGACGAAGCATTTGCGGATGGCTTCCAGCACGGTCGCCCTCATCAACAAGCTCGACAGCGGCGATGAAAGGGAGAAGCTGTTCGCGGAGTTCGGCGGCCTCTTCGCCAAAGCCAGCGACAAGGAACTGGCCCGCTACGGCAAAAAACTCGCCCAGAAGCCGGAGGCTGAGGAATCGGACCTGGTCGGCAAAGAGTTGGACCTGGCCGGGGCAACCGCGGCCGGCAAGGACTTCAAGTGGGCCGATTATCGAGGCAAAGTGGTGCTGGTGGATTTTTGGGCCACCTGGTGCGGCCCCTGCAAAAGGGAAATGCCGCACGTCAAGGAGCTGAATGAGAAGCTCGCTGTCAAAGGCTTCGCGGTCGTCGGCGTGAGTCTCGACAAGGATCAGGAAGCCCTG
>SXOA01000122.1 GCA_005778405.1 Planctomycetaceae bacterium | reverse complement strand
GTCACCGCCGGCACGCTGGCGGGAATTCCCGCGGCGAGTGCCGCTTGCCGCGCGGGAGCCTGTCCTACGCCGGCTTGCAGCACGTTCCCCAGAATCACCTCCTGAATCTGGTCCGGTGCGACATTTGTTGCATCTAGCGCACAGCGAATGGCCACTGCCGCCAGTTGCGGCGCGGGAACCTCGGAGAGCGATCCCAGCAGCTTCCCAATGGGGGTCCGTTTGGCGGCAAGGATGTAAGAGTAGGACATATTCGTATTGTACGGACACCAGCCCGACGCGCAAGCAAGGGAGTGCCCCTTGCCAATTCCAGATGTGCTCTACAATTCCCCCAGGGATACTGATATTCCTCCCAATACAAGAGGTTGCGCGAAATGACATTCTCGACGGTTCTGCTGCTGGGTTACTTTGGCGGCTTCTACATGGATTGGCGCTACCTGCTGTTCATGCTGCCCGCGATGGCGCTGGCGGGTCTGGCGCAGCTCTGGCTGTCGAGCGCCTACGCCCGCGGTCAGAAAGTGCCAACGCGAATGACCGGTTTCATGGCGGCTCGACAGATCCTGGATAGCGCGGGGCTGCATCAGGTGCAGATTGAGCCGATTCCCGGTCAGCTAAGCGACCATTACGATCCGCGGGCGGACGTGCTCCGTCTCTCCGACCATGTCTATCGCGGGCAGTCGGCCGCCGCGGTGGGAATTGCCGCTCACGAGGCGGGACATGCCCTGCAAAAGCACGCCGGCTATGTGCCACTCATCATTCGCAACATCGCCGTCCCAGCCGCCAACTTCGGCAGCTCGGCCGGAATGTTCATCGTCTTCTTCGGCCTGATCCTCCGCCAGCCCTGGCTCATGGGGATCGGCATCGTCGTATTCAGCTTCGTCGTCTTCTTCCAGCTCATAAACCTACCCGTGGAGTTTAACGCCAGCACGCGGGCCAAACGGCATTTGGAAGAGATGGGCATCGTCCCGTCTCAGGACATGCCCGCCGTCCGCAGCGTTCTCAATGCCGCCGCTTTGACGTACGTCGCCGGAGCGTTGCAATCGGTGATGACGCTCCTGTACTACCTGATGATCTTTACGAATTCGGGCTCGCGAAGACGAGACTAAGATCGCGCGGCAATTAGAGCATCCAACTCTTCCCGCAGCCGAGGCAGGATGCGGTCGTAGGGAAACTGGCCGAGCTCGACGGAACCCCGCTTGAGATTGACGAAGTTCGGGCCGCACCAGAGGCCGAGGTCGGCGTCGTCGGTTTCGCCGGGGCCGTTCACGCGGCAGCCCATCACGGCGATGGTCAGGGCGTGATCTTTCGCGTACTGGGTCATCTCCTTCACTTGCTCCGCCAGGTCGATGAAGGCCCCGTTTTCCACGCGTGAGCAACTTGGACAGGAAATGATGTTCAGCGTGGGGAGGCCGTAGGTGACGACGGAGCGGACGCGGCCGCCGGCGATGTCCGCCAGGATTTGCCTGCCCGCAGCGATTTCCTCAATCTTCCGCGGATTAGGTACGGTGAGAGAGACGCGGATGGTGTCCCCAATCCCCCGGCTGATGAGCTGCTCGAAGGCGATGCGGGTTTTGATGATGCCGTCCGGCGGCAGGCCGGCTTCGGTCACGCCCAGGTGCAGCGGCACGTCGGGGCGCTGTTCGGCAAAACGGCGGTTGACCTCGATGACCTTCTGCGGATCGCTATCCTTGAGCGAGACGTTGTATCGCGTAAAGCCGAGCGAGTCGAGCAGCTCGCAGTGCTCGACGGCCGATTCGATCATCGGCGTGATGGAATCGTGAGCGTCGTACTTCTCCTTCTTGGCCGGGTCCACGCTGCCGCAGTTGACGCCGACCCGCAGAGCGCAGTCGTGGTCGGCGGCGACCTGCGCGATGTACTTCACCTTGTCCTGCCAGGGGCGGCTTGGCTCATGGTGATAGAGATGGCCGGGGTTGTAACGGACTTTGTCCACGTGCGGCGCGACCAGTTCCGCCAGGCGGTAATTCTCCTGCAAATCGACCGAGAGATTTGCTTTCGTCTGCTTGCGAATCTCCGCCAAAGCCTCCGCATCCTTCTTGCTATCCACGGCGATCCGCACGATGTCCGCCCCGACGTCATGCAAGGCGTTTACCTGCTCCACTGTGGCATCAACATCCTGCGTATGTGTCGCCGTCATGCTCTGCACGGCAATCGGATGCCCTTGGCCAATGATAGCCGAGCCGATGCGGACGGAGCGCGTGGGGTTGCGGGGGAGAGGGACAGTCATGAGGGAGCGTTCAGCGAGAAAAAATGACGAAGTCCGAATGACGAATGACGAATTTCAGAATTGCGGCGCACGAATCGACTCTTCAATTCGGCATTCGGATTTCGTCATTCCGCCCGGCACTCCATTCTCACTACCCGCGGAAGGGCTGGCAATGTCACAGGCAATCCTGACAAAGCCCCTACCTCGCTGCCGGCCCCGCTTCTCTTCCGGCCACTTCTGGCGGACGGCCCCCTTCGAAGACGCTGAATTCGGCCCAGACGGGGAAATGGTCGGAGACGGCCGAGGCTTCGTCTTCGCTGAGGTTAAATTCCCGCAAGAAATCAAAGACGCCGCCACGGCCGGTGAATTCCACCGTGTTTTTGATATCAAAGAGAATGTTGTCGTACTCGCGAGTCCTCTTGGTGTTGGTGGCCTGGCCGGAAATGACGTGTCCCAGGTTGGGGACGCGGCCCAGTTCGCCGAAATGACTCTCATCCGCGTTCAGGTCGCCGAGCAGAATGACATCGTCTTCCACAATGCCGTCATTGTCCCGGATGGCATAGAAGGTGTCGTCCAGCACGTCCAGTTCCTTGGCAACTTCGTCAGGGTCGGTGTGCATGTTGATCAACTTGAATGTAAAGGCTTGCTCAGGCGGCAGACCGCGGACGCGGAACAGGCCCACGAGCGGCTGGCGGTGGAGGAGGTCGTCCGGATCGTCGAGCGTGTAGAGTTGATTCCGGTCCACCTCGATGCTGTCAGTATCAAAAATGATCGCATACTGCTCTTTGCTGTTGGACCTCCCCAGCCGCGGGCCGATGACGAAGTTATAGCGCGAGCCATCCGCATTCAGGGCTTCCACAAAGAGCGGCAGCACGTTGTCTTGCACCGAGCGGACTTCCTGGACCGCGATCACATCGAAATGGCGGCAGACTTTGACCAGTACATCCACAATGGCCCGGTCGTTGATTTTTTTCTCCCCGAAGACCTGGATGTTGAACGATGCAATCTTGATGGCGTCCGTGGGGCTGACTGGGGGTGCTTTGTTAAAAGCCTCCTTCGTCATCAGCTTGCTGACGGCCTCTTTGAGCTTCGCTTTATCCTCCGGACTCATATTGTTGAACGCATACACGCCGAGTCCGACGAGGAGGACGCCAACAATCAGGGCAAAGAATTTTTTCACGGGACTTTAGTGGATAGAGAAGTCTGGGATGGATGGCCGCAAGTGGGGCGCGCGATTGCGCGGACTCCCATCCAGCGCGGCCGCAAGAATAGTCAGCGCGGACCAATCCCCCAAGGTCATTTCCGCTAGAGTTTGCCTGCTAGCAGCGGCTTATTTGAAGACAAACTGCTCGGGCGAGAGAGGCGGCTCAGGCGAGCCGGGGGGCGGCATTTCGGCGAGCTGCCTTTCGTGGTCCTTTTGAGCTTGCTCGTAGATGCGGGCGAGCTCCATATCGGCTTGCTCGGCGCTCATCCGGCCAAAGGAGATTTCGAGGGCCAGCAATTGTTCCGGGCCGAGGTTGGCCAGCCGAGCTAGATCCATCGCCCGGTCATAGCTAGCCTTGCAGATCGGCCTGAATTGATAGGAATAGAAGAAGGCAGCCACCAATATCGTTCCGCCAATCACACACAGGGCCGCATCGAGCCTGTGCCCGTCCGAAAGACGTAAGAGCCCTACGACTCCCATTGCTCCGGCGGCCACGACCAGAGCGGTCCGCAGCCAGGCCACGAGAATGGACTTGGGGCTGCACGGAATGCGGACTCCCTGCATCTGATCGCCGACTTCGCGAAAAATCAGGTACGTCTCCACGGGGATTAGTGGCACATACTGCAAATAAAAGAACTTCGTTGCTACGTGGCCGACGCCCGGGACAGAGTCCACCTTTCCCATCATCCGCGTTCCCCACACGATCGGAATACTCATGCCGCTCTCCCTTTCGCCCATTCTGTCCTTGGCGAGCCTGAAATGCAAAGCCGCTGGCAGTGGCTTTCGCTATCCGCCTTGGTCTTGACTCCGCAATTCAATATGGGGCAAACTGCTGCGGTTCGTGTCAGCCAGTGAAGGGGCAGGAAGCCCTGCCTGCCAGGCGAAAAGGGAGTAACACGCCAGCCATGCTCGGGTATGCAGCGGAGGAATACGCACGGTCGCTCGCTGAGTTCGGCGAGCCCCTGGCACTGCCAAAGTCTGGCGGATGGCTGCTCACCCGCGCGCTGCCAGAGGATTTCGGCCGAGATGCGATGGGCTGTTATCCACTTTTTTGCTGTCGGGATTGGAGTGCTATTGGCGATGACTTGCAGAATCTCTCCGAGGAACTTGTGGCGGTTTCTCTGATCGCAGACCCCGCGGCGGAAGTTTCTCTGGTGGAGCTTCAAGACTGTTTTTCCGACGTTTGCTATCACTACAAGGACCATTACTTCGCCGATCTCTCGTGCCCGCTCGCATCATTCGTCGCCGGCCATCATCAGCGGAATGCCAGGCAGGCAGCCAGATCGCTGCGGATCGAGCGACTGCAAAAACCTGCGGAACAACTGCTGACTTGGAACGAGCTCTATGGCCAGCTCATCGAGCGGCATGATATCCGCGGA
Source organism: Planctomycetaceae bacterium (assembly GCA_005778405.1). GTDB lineage: Bacteria > Planctomycetota > Planctomycetia > Pirellulales > Pirellulaceae > SXOA01. The sequence goes on along the minus strand of SXOA01000122.1, from coordinate 6,215 downwards.
CAGGCTGCGTTTTCGCCGGCCTCCTTTCAACAGCAACTCCAAGTTCCCAGCCTGCGAGCTTATGCGGCCTATCAGGACACGCAAATCGTCGGCATCGTCCTGTGGATGGTGAGCGAGACGACGGCTTACTATCACCTGGCGGCTTATTCCGTAGCCGGTTACGAGCTGAAAGCATCGTTCGCACTGTTCTGGCACTGCCTGGAAGATCTCGCGAACGACAACGTCCATCAGGCTGCTCTCGGCGGAGGGGCCGGAACCTTTGCCGCCAGCGAGGGCCTCAGCCGCTTTAAGCAGGGCTGGTCCAGCGAAACTCGCCCAGCCTATTTCTGCGGACGGATTCTGGATCGGGTCCGCTATGCGGAACTGACGGCACTTTCACGCAGCAATGGAAACGCACTAACCTACTTCCCGGCTTACCGAGCCCCCGCACTCAAAAGTGCCGCCTAACCGACCAACCGAGCCAACATGCCCCTGACCGCCGACTATTCCGAGATTGTGACGCACTACGAAGCGTGCCTGGCGCGGTTCGGAGATACGCATCAAGGCGTGGACTGGCCGAACGAAGCGGACGCGCGGACGCGCTACCAGGTGATGCTGGAGGTCATTCGTCCCGTTACCGAAAACGTCGTAACAGTCCTCGACTTCGGCTGCGGCGCTGGACACTTGCTGGAATACCTGCGGGCCGAACGGCGGAGCGACATCCGCTATATCGGCCTGGATATGAGCCCCAAGTTCATTGACCTATGCCGCGACAAGTTCCCAGGCACGGAGTTTCTCCACGGAGACATTCTGCGAGAAGACCTCGAGATTCCAGAAGTGGATTATGTCGTGATGAATGGAGTCTTCACGGAGAAGCGCTCGCTCCCCTTCGCAGAAATGTTCGACTACTTCCGCGATGTGGTCCGCCGGGTCTATCCGCTGGCTCGCCACGGCCTGGCGTTCAATGTGATGTCCAAGCACGTCGACTGGGAACGAGACGACTTGTTCCACCTGCCGTTTGACTTGCTGGCGGCTTTCCTACGGACGGAGATTAGCCGTCATTATCAGTTTCGAGCCGACTACGGGCTCTACGAATACACCGCGTACGTTTATCGCTAAGGGGGGGCCCAGCATGGCCAAAGTTGTCATTTTCGGCGTCCGCGATTTTGCCTCGCTGGCCCATTACTATCTGCGCAATGATTCGCCGCACCAAGTGGTTGGTTTCACGGTTCACAAGGCGTTCCTGCCCGATGAGCCGACGTTCGAAGGGTTGCCGGTCGTGCCACTGGAAGACCTCGGCAGCCGCTTTCCACCCGCCGAGTTCAGCGCCTTCGCCCCGATGTCCCATTCCAAGATGAACACCGCCCGCGAAGCGATCTACAACGAGTTCAAAGCCTTGGGGTACTCGCTCATCAGCTACGTCAGCAGCCACGCGACTTGTTTGAATGAAGGGTCGATCGGCGACAACTGCTTCATCCTGGAGGATAACACCATCCAGCCGTTCGTGACGATTGGCAACAACGTAGTCCTCTGGAGCGGCAACCACATAGGCCACCACAGCCAGATCAAGGACCACAACTTTTTCACTTCCCACGTTGTCCTTTCCGGCCACTGCGTGGTGAACCCCTACTGTTTTCTCGGCGTGAATGCCACCATTCGCGACCAACTCAACCTGGCGGAAGGAACGCTCGTTGGCATGAGCGCCATCATCACAAAGAGCACCGAGCCCTGGTCTGTCTACAAGGCCGACGGCTCGCGAGCGGCCAAGATTTCGAGCAAGGATCTGGATTTCTAAAGGTAACGGCAGAACAAACTCGTCAAGGAAGACGCCATGCCACTCAACTCGCAACAACTCGCCGCGTACCGCGAGCAGGGTTTCCTTCACCTCCCTGCCTACCTCCATGCCGACGTCGTCGCCGGCGTGCGGCGCGAGGCGCGACAAGTCTTCATCCGGCAATTGGAATCACGAGGGCTGCTGCCGCAAATCAATCCCACCGGGCGGGAAATCGACGATGGCATGGCCCGGCTGTTCACCGAGAACCTGCCGGTCTTTATGAACTGCGGCAAGCAGGCCCAGCACCTGGTTTCGCTCCACCGCCTCGGCCTCGATGAGCGGCTGCTGGATTTGGCCCGGCAGGTCGGCGTCGAGTGGCCGAATATCTGTACGCGGCCCGTGCTGTACTTCAACAGTCCCCGGCTGGCCAAGAGTGAAGTCTATTGGCGGGTCTTTCCTCATCAGGATTGGCGGAGCATGCAAGGCTCGCTCGACTCCGTCGTCATTTGGGTGCCGCTCATCGACCTGCCGCCAGAACTTGGGCCGCTTGAAGTCGTCCCCGGCAGTCACCTGGACGGCCTCGTCACCAGCGAAGTGGTCGACAACTTCGGCAAGGTGGACGAGAGCTACCTGCGGGACAAGGAGTTTGAGAGCCTGCCGGTTAGCGCCGGCGATGTGGTGATGTTCTCCTCTTTCCTGGTACATCGCTCGGGAACCAATTCCTCTCCGGACATCCGCTGGTCCTGCCACTTCCGCTACAACAACCTCGCCGAGGCAACTTTCGTCGAGCGCGGCTATCCGCATCCCTATGTGTACAAACCGATGGAGGAACTGCTCACCACCGGCTTCCCCGTCCAGCCGCAAGTAAGTGCGGTCTTCCGAAAGGCGGCTTAGTTTCTCGCGATGCCTCAACATTGGCACAAGCACGACGTCATTTTTGAGCCCGCCGCTCGCCCCGGCTGGTTGAGGAGCCATGCGCAAGTCCCCACGCCCGACTGGACGGCGGATGGCAAGCTCCGCATCTACTTCGGGTCTCGCGATGCGCAAAACCGCACGTCCACGCTCCTCCTGGAATTGAACCCTCTCCAGCCGCGAGAGATCACCCGCCTCTTGGAAACGCCCGTGCTGCCGCTGGGGGACTTGGGCTGCTTTGACGACGCCGGTGTGATGCCCTCCAGCGTCGTCACCGTCGGAGAGCGAAAATACCTGTACTACACTGGCTGGAACACCAGCACCACGGTCCCCTATCGCAACTCGATTGGACTGGCCGTGAGCGATGACGGCGGCCTGACGTACGAGCGGGTGTGCGACGGGCCAGTGCTCGACCGCTGTGCCCACGAACCTCACTTTTGCGCCTGTCCGTTTGTGCTCCATGAATCTGGCCGCTGGCGAATGTGGTATCTCTCCTGCACCCAGTGGCAACTGGTCCATGGCAAGCCAGAGGCCCGGTATCTCATTCGCTATACCGAGTCGAGCGACGGCATCGACTGGAAGAGGCCGGGGACCATCGCCATTGACTATGCCCGCACCGATGAAGCGATTGCCCGCCCGTGGGTTGTGAAAACCAGCGGCGGCTATCAAATGTGGTATAGCATGCGGTCGATTGCCAACTACCGCGACAATTTGGAGCAGAGCTATCGGCTCGGCTATGCCGAATCGGACGACGGCATTTCTTGGAAGCGGAAAGACGAACTCGTTGACCTGCCGCGGAGCACCGCTGGGTGGGACAGCGAGATGATTGCCTATCCGGCCACGTTTGATGCCGATGGTCGTCGCTACCTGCTCTACAACGGCAATGGCTTTGGGGCGTCGGGCTTCGGCCTCGCGGAACTGCGAGGCGCGGCATGACCAGCAAGTTGCACTTATGGCCTGGCCGCTCCCCCGCCTTCGCGCAGCCGTTGCACGTTGGGCGGCCGAACATCGGCAGCGCGGCGGCAATTCACCGCCGGATTGATGAGATCCTGCAGCGCAAGTGGCTCAGCAACGACGGCGTGATGGTCCAAGAATTCGAGCGGCGGATTGCGGCGCTCGTGGGAGTGAAACACTGCCTGGCCGTTTGTAATGCCACGGTCGGATTGGAAATTGCCTGCCGAGCTGCGGCACTCTCGGGCGAAGTCATCGTCCCGGCCAACACGTTCGTCGCCACGGCTCACGCCCTGCAGTGGCAGGGAATCACGCCGGTCTTCTGCGACATCGACCCCGAGACGCACAACCTCGACCCTCATTGCGTCGAAGCGTGCATCACGCCTCGGACCACGGGCATCATCGGCGTGCATGTCTGGGGCCGTCCTTGTGCTGCCGCTGCCCTGGAGCACATCGCCAAAAAGCATGACCTGACACTCCTGTTCGACGCCGCTCACGCCTTGGGCTGTTCGCACACAGGGAAAATGATCGGCCGATTCGGAACAGCCGAAGTCTTCAGCTTTCACGCCACCAAATTCGTCAACTGCGGCGAAGGAGGGGCGATTGTCACGGGCGACGATGGCTTCGCGGCCCGCGTGCGGCAAATGCGGTCGTTTGGTCTCGGCGGCTGCGACCACGTCGTCAGCGTCGGCACCAACGGCAAGATGAGCGAGTTCGCGGCCGCGGTCGGGCTCACGTCGCTGGAGAGCATTGATGAGTTCATTCAGACCAACCAGCGAAACTATCACGCCTACTGCCGCGTGCTGGCCGAGGTTCCCGGAGTCAAAGTCCTGCGCTACGACGAGGCGGAGCGGAACAACTTTCAGTACGTGGTCCTGCAAGTGGATGAGCACGAGTCGCCGCTCACTCGCGATCAGTGGTTGCAAGTTCTGCACGCCGAAAACGTCTTGGCCCGGCGCTATTTTTATCCTGGTGTTCATCGGATGGAGCCCTATCGATCGCATGATCCCACCGTCCCCAGCCGACTGCCAGTGACGGAAGCCATTCTGAAGCAAGTGCTCGTCCTCCCCACGGGAACGGCCGTGGAGTCCGCGGACATAGAACTCATCGGTGGAATTTTCTCCCGCGCGTGCGCCGCCGCCACAAAGCTGCGGGCTCTGCTGCCGGCGACGCTCCCCTTGCCCACGGTCCCGCTCGGGCCTCTGGAACAGGAGGCCGCCTGATGGAAGCATTGCTTGCGAACGCCGCTCCCAAGGTCAGCGTGCTGATGGTGACGTATAACCACGAGCGATTTATCGCGCAGGCAGTGGCCAGCGCGCTCGCCCAAGTGACCAACTTCCCCGTGGAGATTGTCATCGGCGAAGATTGCTCCACCGACCGCACGCGGGAGATTCTGCTGGCGTTGCAGCGGCAGCATCCAGAACGAATCCGCTTGCTGTTGCACGAGCAGAACATCGGCGGCCCGGCCAACATCGCCGCGAGTCTTGCCGCTTGTCGCGGCGATTATGTCGCCCTGCTCGAAGGGGACGACTATTGGACCGACCCTGCCAAGTTGCAAAAGCAAATTGACTCGCTCGACACTCATCCCCACTGGTCGGCCTGCTTTCACCTCACTCGCCGGGTTTACTCCGACGGCTCGCACCAGCCGGAGCTGTTTCCTTTGGACTGGAACAAGTGCGAAGCGACAATCGACGATCTCTTCGTGGCCAACACGATCGGCACCTGCTCGCTCGTCTTTCGCAATCGCCTTTTTGGTCCGCTGCCGGAGTGGCATGGGCGGATCACTCCCGGCGATTGGGCAATTGGCTTGCTTCTCGCCCATTACGGGCCGATTGGTTTCCTGCCGGAGGCGATGGCGGACTACCGGATTCATCCGCAAGGGCTGTGGTCTCAAAAGGGCCGCGAGTTTCAGATCCGCGAGACGCTTCGGATGCTTTCCTGCGTGGATCATCACTTTCACGGGCAATACCGCGACCAAATTGACGACCATCGCCTGAACCTTGTGAGCTACCTGGTTGGCCAGGTGGAGCACTATCAGCGGCAGATGCCGCCGGACTATGAGCCGCTACCTGTGATCAACGTCCCGCCGTCGGCACCGCGCCGCTCCCCTGCCGAAAAACTGGTCCGCACCGTCCTGCGGCCTGTGGAGCAAGCGATGAGAAAGTGGCGAGCCGCCTGAAACTTCGAGAACAGTACCATGAACCGACACACTCCTCTGAAGACCATCCTCATCACCGGCGGCGCGGGATTCATCGGCGGCTGCCTGGTCCGCCAGGTGCTGGCCGAAGAGCCTCGCGTGCGGATTATCAATCTGGACAAGCTCACCTACGCCGGAAACCTCGATTCGATTCGGGGAGAGCTGAAGAACTCCCGGCACACGCTCATTCAAGGAGACATCTGCGACGGCGAGCTCGTGGAGGAGCTGTTCCGCGTTTTCCGTCCCACTGCCGTCATGCACCTCGCGGCCGAGTCGCATGTCGACCGCTCGATTGATGGGCCGGCGGCGTTCGTGGCGACGAACGTCACGGGCACCTTTACTCTGCTGGAAGCGGCCCGGAGACATTGGAGCGAGTTGCCGGAACCAGAGCGCAGAGCGTTT
>SXOA01000121.1 GCA_005778405.1 Planctomycetaceae bacterium | reverse complement strand
GCACGGCCTCCTGCTTAAACTCCTCGGAAAAGAAGGGGCGAGACTTGGACTTTTTGGGCTTCGCTTGGGCCATCGGACGGTCCTTCCTTTTCCTTTGAAAATAAGGAGTTGGACTGTCCACAAAAAGCCAAGCACCTCAGTTGAACGTAAGTGACTCGATTCCACTGGCTCCCGCTATTGATCACCGAAGGTAACTCAGCAGTAAGCTGATCCTTGTGAATTGTCTTTGTTGGCGAGCCGAGTGGAGTGATTCCAAATGGGAAGTGCCAAGCTTCGGCCCAAACATTTGCGATAGTTGCATTGATATCTGGCCGTGATGTGACGACGAACGGAGTTGTGACTACTTGCGTTTCGGAGCAGTAAAGTAAGCCAAGCGAACCGAGGCGAAGTCCTGACGCTTTAGTGGAGCAGCCTGGCATCTTTGCCTGAGATTCGGCCACAGCCCACCTGCGCGCACCAATCCCCGCCCAGATGTTGGTAAGTGAATTGGACGTAAACACATAGATATTCATGCTGGATCACTCCGCCACCTGACTGGTTCCTTCTCGCGCATCAGTGCGAGATAAGCTAACGTGCCCATTGATCCAAGTCAACGAAGTCTTGAACTTGAACGAGTTGAGTGAGTTGAACTTCCCAGCCTGTTCAATGTGTGCAGCGAAACCGAGAGTCTTTGCAGCCGCGGTAGCGGCGACCGGAGAATGCGCGGCACCACATCCCAAAAGTCGCGGTAGCGGCGAAAGAACCGTGGCGGGCTGGGGCAATTGCGGTGTGTCCGTAATCCCACGACACAAATGATTCCGACATTCTAGCGACCCGGTTGGGGCTTTGGCGACCAATGCTTTTCGTTACCCACAGCTGCGCTGTGGGCTGGGTTCTAACGCCGCTACTGCGGCTGAAATCAAGCAACCACCGCCGTCCGGTAGCTCATAATCCAAAAATACCGCCAAAACTCAATCTCCACGTCGGTCGCCAGGCCGACCACTGTGGCGACAAGCTCCGCCTGCGTCCAGAAGTTCTTGAGCACCTCGTGCGTGCTGCCGTTATCGAGCTTCCGGATCTGATAGGTGTCGCCATCTTCACTTGTGCGCGAGGTGGGCGTGCTGGTTCCCTCGCCGTACATGCTGTCGATGAAAATGACCTTCGCTCCCGGATCAAGTGCCCGGTGAAAGCCGCTGATGAATGAACGCAGCCTTGCTCTGGGAATGTGCGACGACCAAAAGGCCACTAGGCCGGCATTGAAATGCTGCGAAAAGCGGGGCAGCGAGTAGGCATCCTCTTGTTGGAGAGTCACCTTTGATCCCAGATTCTTCGCGCGAGCTAAGGCCAGAACCTCCTCGGTAAGATCCGTGGCGACCACAGAGGAGGCGGAGCGCGCGAGTATCTCCGTCCAGTAACCGGTGCCGCAAGCGACCTCCAGGACATCCGTTCCCGAAAAGGTTCGCTCGACGATGTCGCGCAACTGCTCCAATTCCGGTTGCTGTTCCGGCTTCTGGTACACTCGCTCGTACTCGCTGGCGCGCTGGGCGTAATAGCGGACGAGGGGGTCTACGGTGTTCATGGCGGGTATGCGGTTGTTGGACCGAAGATGCGTCTATGTGGCGTCACTTTTGGAACATAGCCACGCTATATTATCGCCACTCCAGTCGTAGGACGGGCTTCCTAGCCTGTCCAAATCTCATGGACGATGGATTTGGGGACGGGAGTCTTAGGCGGCGATGCTCAATACGGATGGTTAACTTTTTGACGACTAAGACTCCCGACCCCGGTCTACACCGTTATACTCAACTCATCACAAACTCGACGGGATATTGAATCATGCCGAAGGAAGTAGAATCCGAAAGCAGCATTCCGAAATATGTCGCGGGGCCGGTCATCGGCCTCGTGGTGTTTCTGTTGCTTACCCTGGTCTCCTATTTCTTGTTTTCCTCGCCGGCAGACGAAAAGACCCGGATGCCGCGGAATCGAGTTATCGGTCTGCCGCTTGCGATTTGGGTGGATGATTTGTACCACGGCGAACGAATCGGCAATCCGAATCATGGGCGCATCACCGTCGTTTCCAGATTCAGTTGGCTTGCCCTCTTCGTCGATCTCGCCCTGCCGCTCGCCGCCGGAGTCGGTCTCGACTTTTGGATGCAACAGCGGGCCGAAAGCAAGGGCAAGCCGAACTTCAAGAACATCAAGTATGACTAGACCGAGTTCAGCGGCTTGTCCGGCGTTGTCACTGAAGGCAATTCTTGCTCCGGGGACCAAGGCCCGGTGAAAAACGAGTGAATTGGGGCCGAGGACTTTACAGCCGCTCGATCTCTTCTCCCAGGAGCGCCAAGTGTTCCGGCAAGCGGCGGACGGCCTGGCGGTCATATTCGCGAATGGGCTCGGGGAGGTCTCGCCAGGGGACAAGATCGGGAGAGATCTTGCGGGCCTTGTCCTTGGGGGTACCCAGCGTCCAGCCCGCCAGGAATCGCTCCGCGCACCAGCGAGCGTGTTCCATTTCGGCGAGCAGCTCCACTTCCTCGGGGGTGAAGACGGTAACTTTACGCTCCGCACCGGCACTCCGCACCCGCCGACAGTGGACGGCCCGGAGCTTGACCTCCATGTGGTCTGCTTGGGCTCGGCTGGAGTTTCGAAAGCCTTGATTCAAGTAGGACCACTCCTGGTGCGAAGCATCGGCCGGATTGTGGCTGCCGTCGGCTCGGCGGCCCAGCACGTAGTCGTCGTGAATCGCTTTGGCCAGGCGGTCGAGCCGGTCCTCCAGAACGAGGGCCGCGCTCGCACCGGGCTCCTCGGCCCCCAGAGGTACAAAACGGGCTCCGCCGGCCCGTCCGCCCGAGAGAATCTGGTCCAGGTTCTGCGGCTGATTCTGCCAGATGTAAACCGTGGTTGGCTGTTCCAAAACTTTTTCCGGCAGGGAGATGGCGAGCGCCAGCGAGAGGATGTCATCGTCCTGGCAAATGGCGATTGCCAGGTGCGTCTGGTCATCGGCCGCCCAGTTCATGAGCTGCCGGCGAGTCTCCGCGTCCTCGAGCGATTGCGGCAGGAACCGGACGGTGCCGGCGTTGGCCGCTTGCGGATAGCGAATCAGAAACTCCCGTTCTCGCTCGGGGGCCTGAGCATCCAGCACGACGATCTCCATACCGCGGCCGCCGGGAAAGTGGCCGATGCGAAGTGCCTGCAGCACGACCGCCTCGCCCATCGGGCTGAAATCGGCAACGACCAGGCGAACATGGCGAGGCGGAGAAACGTCCAGCGGTGCTGCGGCCAGGGCGAGGCGGGCACTCTCTTCAAAATAGCTGAGAAGCTGGGCGTCAAAATTCTGGTCGGGCGAAGTAAGAATACGATGTTGGCGAAACACCTCGGCAACCTCCCACTGGGAAACATGCACCAGGCATTTGAGCAGTCGCTCCCGCAACTGAGAGCGAGTAGCTGCCAATTCCTTGGCCCGCAAGGCGATTTCCAGATTGACGCGATCACTTTCCGAGGCAATCAGCATGAAGGCGGCCCGCGAAATGCCGGCTCGAGCAAGCAGCGCCGCCTCCTTGGCATCGCCAATCAGCACAATCGCGCCGCGCGCCACGCAGCCCGCCAGATGCTCGTTTGTCTCGCTGACTTCGATGGCGACGACGGCGAACTTCCGCGCCAGCAGCCCATGCACAAGCAGGGCTCCCCTCCGCCCGAGTCCGCAGACGATGGCATGTCCCTTAATCCGCGACAACCGCCATTCCAGCCACTGATCGTGAAACAGACGAGAGAGCGTTTCCCAAATTGCCAGCCCCAAGAAGAGCGCCGCCAGGAGCCGGGCGACGTGCAACTGCCAGGGAAAGGGGATCTTGTCGTTTTGGACATTGAACTCCATCACAAAGAGCTGCAGCGTGGAGTAGAGAATCGACAGCCAGAACCCGGGGGAGCCGGTGTCGCTGCGACCGCTGGACGTAAGGTCAATGTAGAATCCCCACATCCCCAACAGGATTGCGGGCAGCAGGGCGCAGGCCGCAACGGCTCGGGGCCAGGTGAACCAGCGGCGAAGGAGCTTCATGGAATGCGAAGTAAAGGCAGGCGATGGGGCAAATGCGACAAGCCATTGTGCCATCGGGGCCGTCTGGAAGCCTACCCCACTTTATTGCACACTCCGCATATAGCGAAGGAACTCAGTGTCCAGCGTGGTCAGATCGCCAAAGTGTTTTTTGAACATTGCCAGGCGGAATTCGGCCCCTTCCTCCACCAGTTGGGGTTGCTTGGCAAGTTCCTTGACGTAGTCGATGTACTTGGCCTCGCGAGTGCGGAGCAGAAAGTAGTTGAGGGCCCAGGCTTCGGCGTAGGCGTCGCTCGCGGTGGCGGGGTCGCGGAAACGCTTGTCGTCCGAGAGGAGAGTGGTCAGCGATGTTTCCGGGCGCTCGCGAAGCAGCTTGCGAAAATTGAACAGATTGACTCGATTCACGCCGCCGATTTTCTTCCAGCCCTTGGCGCTTTGCAGGTCCGGTGCTTCGAAGTAGATGGCGATCCCCTCGCTGACCCAGAAAGGATTGTCCGCAAAGCGGGCTTCCAAACCGCTGTTATAGGCGAGTTGGTGCGTGGCTTCGTGGATGATGGTGGCCACGGTTCGCTCCGCCCCCGGCTGGGAGAGGATGGCGTTGATGCGAGCCGCCGAGTTGCGATCCCCTTTGATCCGCAGTTCTTCTACGCCGGTCAGGTCATACATGTTGACCTGATTCGATTGCAAGCTGTAGTAGCCGATGATCGACTTGGTCGCATCGCCGAGTTCCTTGCGTGAATACTGGGCGTACGATTCCTGGTTTTCGAAGACCAGCGCGATGAGTGGAAACTCCGGCTCATGCAAATCAACTTTGAGTTGCTTCCAATAGTTGTAAAAGGCCCCATGCAGCCGTTCGTACAGGCCGCCGACCCACGCGGCATAACCGGGCGAAGTGTTGTAGCAAAAAACGTAGTGCTTGGTTTGGTGGACCTTGAAGCCCGGCAAATCGTTAATAAGCTTTTTGGCCAGTTCATCCTTGGTGAACGGCTTGAAGGGTTTGTCGTCCTTGCGGCGGCTGGCAATTTCTTCTTTGGGCAAGGGCCAAAGTACGCCGTCCCGCGTAAGCAGCAGCACACCGCCGTCCTGGGCTTCCACTTCAATGCGGCCTTCGAGTTCCGTTTTAGTGCCGTTTTTCTCCACCGTCACAAAATCGACGGCCTGGACTTTGCCGAAGCCACCAAGAATGATGGTGGCCAGAGAGGCCGCCCCAAGAAACCGTGCGGCAGATGCGAAGAAGGACATGGGAAGGAGAGTTTTCCGGCTGGTGTGCGAGCCCCTTGCGTATTCATTATACATGGCCTTGGCTTTGCTGCGGATAGCAGGCTGGTGAAGGTGCGGTGGAGTTGCCGGAGGTGTCGCTGTCAACCGGTTGTTCGCGGCTTCCGGCGATTTTCTGCCCGCTCGGAAAAAGGTCCAAACTCCAAGCCTGCACTTTGGGAAACCCGGTTGGTATAATCCACTGCGTACCTTAAAGAAATTCAACCAATCCTGAGGACGGCTTTCGCCGCCAGGTGATGTCACGACGCGATAATATCGACCGCCTGCTCCGCGACTGGCCGTATGACCCTAGCGGAATCAGCGTCCGCAAAAAGAAAGGGACCGACGGCCGCGACGTGCTGCAAATGCGGCTGGACCTGGGGCTGTTGCAACTGGAGGTTGCCGGTCGCCCCGACGGGACGCGACCGCATGGCTGCGATTCCTTCTACGAATATCTCGTCCGCCGGACGCTCGAGGACGGCAACGAATACACGATGACCGAAGAGGAATGCGACGAGGCGGACCGAGAGTTCGTGCAGTATTACCACCGCCGCATCTGCTGGCTGGCCCTGCGGGATTTCAGCCTGGCGATGTCCGATGCCCAGCACACGCTGAAGCTGATGGACTTCTGCCGCGAACATTCACCGGACGAGCAGTGGACGATGAGCCACGAGCAATACCGGCCGTTCGTCATGTTTCACCGCACCCAGGCCGCCGCCCTGGCCGCCCTCGGTGACAAGGGTGCCGAAGCCGCCGTCGAAGAGCTAAACAAAGGGCTGGACGAGATTAAGCAGGTCTTCGTCGATTATGAAGCCGAGGAAGAATTCGACGACGATGAGCTCGTCAGCCGCCTGATGGAACTGCGCGAGTCGCTCCGCCAGCACTTCCACGTCGGCCGCACTTTGCACGAGCAACTCGCCGACGCCGTCGCCAGCGAGAAGTATGAACTGGCGGCGCAGATTCGGGACGAGCTGAATCGGCGGAATACGCGGGCGCGGTAGCCGCCGTTACAAATCCCATCCGCTCCAAGGATTGTCGGGCACTCGTTCGCTGGAAGCGGCCTTAGGACCTTGGCGGCCGCTGATGGCGGATTCCGAAGTAACGGCCTCTTCTTCATCCCAGTACAGTTCCGGCGAACCCCAAGTGAAGCGGGGTCGCCTGCGGCGAATGACCTTGGGAGGAGCAGGTGGATCGAGGCGTGCAACCTTTACCGGTTGGGGAGCAATAGGCGGCGCAAGTACGGCGACCGGTGCGGGAAGCGGAACCACTGGCCAGTGATCGGGAAGATTGCTAATGACGACGGGGGCCGGTTGGATATTCGCCTGCATCTCAAACTCATTCGTGGGATAGAACCAGCTTTCCTCTTTCTCCGCTCGCGAGAAGAGCTCGTTGGGATCGGGCCATTGAAGGCGCTGCGGTTCTTCGACGGGGACGATGACGGGAGGGGGTGGCGGCGGCAGTTCAACGACTGGCTCGGGAGGCCTGATTTTCTTCCGCTTCGGCTTTTCGGGCTCGGGCAGTGGAGGCGGCAGAACCGCAATCGGCTCCACGACCCGTCCATGTCTTGCCGGCAGCAGGCGGACTTCGGTTTGCGCTTCTTCGAAGATCCGCATGATGTGCTCATGGCATGTGAACATCAGGATTTGTTGCCCGTCCTTGGCGAAGTCGCGGAACAATCCAGCGGCGGCGCGGACTCGTTCGGCGTCCAGGTTGACAAGCACGTCGTCAAAGACCAGAGGCAACAGCGCTCCGCGGCGAGCGAACGATGATGCCAGCGCGAGCCGCAGGCTAATGTAGACGGCCTCTCGCGTGCCACGGCTGAGGACGTCGAGGGGCAGGGACTTGGCGTGTTCGTCTTCCACCAGCAGCACGCGGCGATCCAGGGGCATCCAAACGCGGCGATATTGTCCCACCGTGAGCTGAGCCAGATACCTCGATGACTCCAGTAGCGTTTGCGGCTGGCGGTCGGTTTCGTAGGTCTTGCGGACGGAATCCAGAGCCCGCCCGATGATCGCTAGTACCTGCCAGCGGCGAACGGCGGCCTGATGCTGCTCTTCCACCTGGCTGAGTTGTTGCTTCGCCTTGGCCAGTCGCCGGTCATTCTCCAGGAGCTGCATTTCGTGGGAGCAGGCTCCGCGACGTTCATGAATTCCCGCCAGGCGGCTGCGGACTTCATGCAAATGAGTCATCCGCTGGTCCCAGCGAGCCTGCAAGTCCCGACCTTCGCGGGCGAACAAGCCGGCAATCTGGTCTTCGGTAAATTGCCCCGCCAGTGCCGACTGGATTTTCTGCGACACCTCTTCGCGGTGCTTCCGCAGATCGTTTGCCCGAGTCGCTTCGGCAGCGACCTGGCGGAAGGCGGGCATGTCGATGACGCCGGCCAATTGCAACAGCGCGCTCCTCTTGCGGGAGGCCGAGCGGATCTTGATTCCCAGCCGCGACCGCATGACTTTCAGCTTCTTGATCTTCTTGACGATCCCCTGCCGCAGTTCCAGCACCTCTTGCTCCTGCACCAGGGCCTGGGCAAGTTGCCGGAGCATCGGCTGCGGCTTGTCGCTGGCGGGGGTCAGGCGGATATCGCCAAAGAGCTGCTGGATGCGGGTGGCCACGGATTGGATCTCGCGCTCGCGCTGCTCCAGTTCGGTGCGGCGCTCGTCGCGGCGGCGGCGGAGCTCCTGCACCTGGTCGCTATTCTTCACGACATGCTTGACCTTTTGCGGCGGAAAGTCCGGCGGCAAGCCGACGCCGCGGAGTGTCTCCACCCAGCGGGTGCGAATCGTCTTGTGCGTCTCCTGCGCTGCCGCCAGCTTGCGCTGGGCAATATTGTGCCGCTGTTCCGCGGCCAATCGCTCATTCGTCAGCGGCGAAAGTCGTTCGAGTTCCCGAAGTTCCGCCTCGGCTTCGCGGAGGCGAGCATCCAGCGCTCCGCCTCCCGAGGGGAGTTCGACGTCGAGCTGATCCCGCTCCTGCTTGGATTTGGCGGTTTCGTTCTTCACCTGTTCAAGCTGGCGGCGATTGTCCGTGAGGTCGTCCTCGCTCTTGCGCTCGAGAAACAGCTTCATTCCCGCCGCGCCGCCGGAGAGCATCAGTCCAAACAGAAGGTACGGCCCGCTGCTGGAAACCCAGTTGTTCCAGCCTCCAAACATGCCAATCAGCAGTAGCATCACCCCCGCGGAGAAGATGAGCCCAAGCGCCGCGGTAATCCGCACGGGCAGCTCGGTGAACTCCTGCATTTCCTCCCCTTCGAATTCCAGCTCCTCGCGCCGCCGGGCGAGCTGGTCAATCTTCTCTTCGAGTTGGATTCGCTTGCGGAGCAAGGCGACCCGTTGTCCGGCGGTCTGCACCCCTTCCTGCAAGTCCTCGGCCTTGCGGTTTTTCGCGCTGGAGGCGAATTTGCCGCTCAGGACCTCGAACTCCCGCTGGGCAATTTCGGCTTCCTGTTTGGCGGCATCGAATCCTTCGGTCGCTTCCCGCAACTGGATGGCCGGCCGTTTGAGGACGGAATAATTCTCGGCGGAAAGCTCGTCTTTGTTCCCCTTGGCGGCTCCGATCTGTTGCTCGATTTCGGCATCCAGTCGGCGGATGTCGTCCTTGTTCTTTTGAATCTGGCTTTCCAGGGCGATGATCCACTGCGTCTGTTCGCCCAGGGCCTCAATGCGGTTGGCCTGAGCCAAGAGCGGACGATTGACTTGAATTTCTCCGGCTTCCTGCCGAAGTTGCTTGCCCCTCACGACGAGCTTTTTGACGTGGCGGCGAAGAGTCTTGACCTTCTTGTTGAGACCCTCGAGCTTTTCGACTGCCCGCTCCGGCAGTTGTTTGATATCTCGCAGGGCTCCAATCTGCCGCTCCAGGTCGGTGCGGAGGTTCCAGGAGCCTTGCACTTCCAGCGCGGCCTCGAAGAGGCGGTGGCTGCTGTCAGTCTTGGAAAGCGTTCCTTCCAGTTCCTCGGCTTCCTCGGCCAGGGCCGCTCGCTGCGCGGCCAGTTCGCTCCAGCGGCGAGTCGCGGAACTCAGCTCTTCAATCTCCGCGTGCAAATTCTCACGCTGTTGCACAAGCTGCTCAATTTGCGAAGGGCGGTCGTCGGTCGATAGCAACCGCTCTCGCGATTCTCCCATGTCCCGAATGACATCCACCAGCGACACGCGGTCGAGCCCCGTCGTCAACTTGTAGAGATGGTCGGCAGCGCTGGTGTCATCCAGCGAGCCAAGTTCCTGGATTTCCCGCAGGCCGCACGCAAAGACGTTGCTATACGTCGGCTCATCAACTCCCGATAGGAGCAAGCTGAGCTGCGAAGGATCCCGGGGCAGCCCATAGCCATCGACAACGCTCAGATGCCCACGGTCCTCCTGTCCATCCTCCGGCGAGGCATACCGCTGGAGCAGAAACTCCCCCGAGCCGTCCGATACTCGTACACGCCCACCGGGCTTGCCGCCAAAGACCGGCGGCAGATAGCGGTTGCGCCGTAGCGGCGAGAAGCCGTAGAGCACGGTTCGCACGAACTGCATCAGGGTCGTCTTCCCGGCCTCGTTTGGGCCGTACAACACCGTCACGCCCGGCGGCAACTCTTCCAGCTTCAGGTTGTTCCAAACCCCAAAGCCATCAACCTGAATGTCCTTAATCCGCATATCGGCTCTCCTTGCCTTCAGTCAGCTTCGTAGGGTGCATGAGCGACAGCGAAATGCACGCGTGTGTGGCGCTTCGCTAATACACCCTACTTCCGATTTCAAACCCTCTCTTCCGCCCCCAACAATCGCGCGCCCAGATGGGCCGCTTCACGCAGAAGCGACGAGCGTTTCTCCGTGTCGTTCCAGCTCGCAATCGCTGCCAGTGTGGTCGTGCGGGCTCGCTCTGGCACATACGGCAGTAAGTCCAGCGGGATCGCGTCGTCACTGTCTTGCGACCGCATCACCCGCAGAAAATCCCCCAGCATCGACTCTTCCACAAACCACTCGGCAGCGAGCGGTTGCTCGTCGCCGGTTTCCACCGCCAGCGTGTAGACCGAAGCCTTCCCTGTTCCAAACTCGGCTCGCAGCCATTCCAGCAGCTCCGTGGACCATTCCTGGCACTTGGTAACCGAGCCCAGGCGATGCGAATAGGCGATGTTCCACTGAACGAGCAGCGGCCGCTCGACGGCGTCAACGAGCAGTTGCTTCATCCGTTCGGCGATGCGGCGTTTCACATCGGTGCGAGTCTCTTCCGCCTCGACCTGAACGGTCTCTTCCTGCCAGCGAGCGGCATCGGTGGCGATGAACTGGGTGCGATAGGTTTGGTCATCGGCCACATGCACCAGCGTGCAGCCGTGCGGACCCGGCTCGTGGGGAGATCGTGCCTGCGGTGAACCGGGATAGTGAATGGGCGAGCCGCCTACCGACTGGCGTTCATGACGACCTCCGAGCGCCCAGTAGTCAACGCGGAGGGACGAGACCCTGCCGAGGTCCAGCGGCCCATGACCCACGGCGATCGAAAACAAACTGCCGGCATCGACCGAATACTCCGCCGCTTGAAGAGTGCCGCCGTGCCAACTCCGCCCGACGAGACAGGCGATGGCTCGCTCGCCGCGGAGGTGCGTCAGCTCTTCGCATTTGTAGCCGGGAAAGACTTGGACATTCGCCGGCAATTTAGCGGCATTCGGCCAGTCCTGTGGACCATCGCATTTTCCGCCGGCCCAGTAGACCACAATGCCATGTGTTTGGAGCCGCTCGAATTGGTTAAGCAAAAAGCTGATGCCCCTTGGCCCCGCCAGCGTCGGTTCGAGAAGGTCACCCGAGAGAATGACAAAGTCCACGCGCTCCCGCACCGCCACATCAAACACCCGCTCCGCGGCCGTAAAGGGAGCATCGAGAAAAAGGTCACTCAAGTGCGCCGGTATTTCCGCCAGCCCGCCCAGCGGCTCTTCCAAATGAAAGTCGCTGGCATGTAAAAAGCGAAACGATTGACCCGACATGGTTACCTCCGTGCAACCGGTGGTTCGTCACTGCAAACGACTGGGCAGTTTAGCGGAGAAGGGGGGAAATCGCCTATGTCGTTTTGCGAGTGGATGTCCAGCGGATGAACAGCGTTCGAATTCCGATTGCTAGCACCAGGTACAGCCCCAGCGTGACGAGCGATACGCCTGCCACTTGCTCATCGACTCCCGAGTGAATAAGGCCGAACACTCGTCGCTGTACCGTGTCGGTGCGGAGGACCAATATGGACCAGGCCAAATCCCCCAGGCCAATCGCAAAGGCGATCACTCCTGCCGCGGCGATTGCCCCGGCCCTTTGGGGCAACAGGATTCGCCACAGAAGCGCCAATCTCCCAGCCCCATCGAGCTGCGCCGCCTCCAGAGATTGCCGCGGGATGGAAGCGAATGCAGGCCAGAGAATCAGAATGGTAATCGGCAGCGCCTTGATGCCCAGTGCAAGTGCTGGGACGAGTGGCGTTTTGTCGGTCAGAAAGACGAGGGGCGCGACTCGCCAATTGAGCATTCCGATCAAGAACAGGCCGACCAGGGGACCAGGAATCGCCCAGCAAATGGCTGCAGTAACAATTGCCGGCCAGCGGCGCAGGCCACCGGCGCGGGCAAGAATAGCCAGTGGCAACGCAACCAGTAGAGCTGCCACAGAGCCCCAGAAAGCGTAGTGCGCGGAAACGCGAAACTCCACGCGAAACCGATACGCCATCACGAAGAACATTTGAACTAGCGCCAATGGGGACCAATACTCGCTTCCAATCACTTGCTTCATCAATCCCGCCTTCCAAATCAGGCTGATGAGCGGCACTCCAAACACCAGCAGCAGCACCGACCAGCCGAGCGAGGTGAAAGCCGCTTGCCATCTTCCCAGTACGTAAACTCGCGGCTGTTGAAACCGCTGGCCAAATCCCGACGACGACAGCGAAGCCATGCTGCCGCCAACGGCCGCCGCCAAGAAAACACTGCCGCAAATACCCGGCAAGTTTTGAATTGCGGCAGACGCTACGTCGCGAGTCAGCGTGAAGTCGTTGTAGAGCTTTTCGGTATAGGTGGGGACGACATAGAGATTGGTGACGGTCATTTCGCCGGCAGTCGTGACAATCACAAACAGGCCGGCAGCCAGAATGAACGGCACATAATAGCGCAGGCCCACTCCCAGAAAAAACCGAGTGGGGGAGATGTCCAGAATGGCTGCTTCTTCGACTTCCTGAGGAATCGCCGCCAGTCCCAGGCTGACGATCAGCGCCACCCAGGGAATGGCCGCCATGGAATGAATCCAAATGACGGCGTTCATGCCATCCACCAAGGGCTGGGCGGTTTGAAAAAATGCCGGTGCTTGCGAAAGCAGCTTGCCCAGCACGGCAATCCAGCCGGCTGCCGTGGCATGGAGCGGCAGGAACAGGAGCGTGAGCAGGAGCAGCCATGCAATCCTTTTGCCCCGCATGTTCGTTCGGGTCAGGAGCACCGCCAAGAGCACGCCTGCCGGCAGAGAAATGACAGTCGTCCAGCCGCACAACTCGAATGTACTGAGGAGCATTCGTCGGGCTGACGTATCTGAGCCGACCCACGTCACTGCCGGCGCCAGAATCAAGCAGGCCAGGCATAGTGCCAGTCCAAGATTCTGAATGGAGATGCGGCGATTATGCATGACAGCAGTTTACCAGACGCTGCTGCCACGGGACTTTTTCAAGAAAATCTGGAGGCGAGGGAATAAAGCAGGGGGGAACAGTCGTCTTATTACCAGTCGGCGGTTCTTGCCGGCCCAGTCTGTAACAAAACGCTTCCCCAAGAGTCTTTCTTGTGGGAAATCTCTTCTGCTTTGCCCGGAGGCTCATGTCATGCTGTGCACACGCCTAACTCTGCCGCTACTTGGTTTTCTCGGTTTTGTCCTGTTCGTCGCTGGCTGCGGGGAAGAAAGGGGAGCAAGCCCAGTGCTGTCAGTTCCCAGTGGAGATACGGCAACCACTGCAGCCCCACCAACAAGTGAAGCCGCAGAGCCCGCCCGTTATGCCGAGATGGCCAAGATGTCTGCGGCATCTCCGGCAGCAGAAGGGTATAAGTCTCAGGCAGATTTCGCCACGCCGTTGTCGTCGCTTGCTGGCGCACCTGCCCTTCATGACCGTCCCAGCGAAGGAATCGGCCCCGGCCAGGCGGGCGACAAGTTCGCTTACACACAGGAGAACCAATTTTTCAACGTTAAGGACACGCCGCTTTCCACTTTCTCCATCGATGTCGATACCGCCTCGTATTCCAAAACACGGGCCTACCTCCTGCAAAACCATTCCCTGCCTCCGGCCGACGCGGTCCGCATCGAGGAAATGATCAATTACTTCGACTATTCCTATTCTCCCCCCACGGACGATCACCCCTTCGCCGTCCACATCGAAACAGCCGCTTGCCCCTGGCAGCCGCAGCATCGGCTGGTCCGGTTCGGCATTCAAGGGAAGAAAGTCGAGTCGCAGCGCCCCTCCAGCAACCTCGTTTTTCTGCTGGATGTTTCCGGCTCCATGAACCAGCCCAACAAATTGCCGCTGGTTATCTACGGCATGAAGATGCTCGCGAATCAGCTTGGTGAGAATGACCGGGTCTCGATGGTCGTGTATGCCGGCGCGGCCGGCCTCGTGCTGCCGCCGACCAGTGGCGAAGACCACCAGAGAATCATTGGGGCACTGGAGCAACTCCATGCGGGAGGCTCCACCAACGGCAGCCAGGGAATTCACCTAGCCTATGAGCTCGCCGAGCAGAACTTCATTAAAGGGGGCGTGAACCGAGTGATTCTCTGCTCCGACGGCGACTTCAACGTCGGCACCACTAGCACGGGCGATCTTGTTCGCCTCGCCATCGACAAATCCAAATCCGGCGTCTTCCTCAGCGTGCTTGGCTTTGGGAACGGTAACCACAACGACGAAATGCTCGAACAAATCGCCGACAAGGCCAACGGCAACTACGCGTTTATCGACAGCGAGGCGGAAGCCCGCAAAGTCCTGGTCGAGCAGCTTTCCGGGACACTCGTGACCATTGCCAAGGACGTGAAGATCCAGGTAGAGTTCAACCCGTCACAAATCGCCTCCTACCGACTCATCGGCTACGAAAACCGCACGCTGGCCGATCGTGATTTCAACGACGACAAGAAGGACGCTGGCGAAATCGGGGCGGGACACAGCGTGACCGTGCTCTACGAGATTGTCCCGCCGGGCGCGGAACCAGTAGCGCCCGAGGTCGATCCGCTGAAATACCAGAAGAAGGCTGGTGAGCCCGAAGCTGCGACCAAGGCGACCGAGAAAACCGCCGAAGCAAAGATCAAATTCCTGGACGAGCTACTGACGCTCAAGATGCGTTACCAACCTCCCACCGGCGGCCAGAGCACGCTGATGACCTTCCCTGTGAAGGACAGCCAGGCCAAATTCGGCGCTGCCTCGCAGGATTTTCAGTTCGCCACCGCCGTGGCCTCGTTCGGCATGCTCCTGCGCAATTCGCAGTACAAAGGGGATACCTCCTTCGCCGCCGTCCTCGAAACGGCTTCCGCGTCGAAGGGGGACGACAAGCACGGCTATCGCGCGGAGTTCATGGAGCTCGTCAAGGCCGCCCAGAGAATTTCTGGCAAGGGAGACGACGCAATTCCCTCCGAATGGAAAGCTGGTCGCGCGTCAAATTCCGTTGGTACGACCAGTCAACCGGTGCAATTCGCCGCGAGCCCGCGCTGTGTCGAGCCGGTTGTGACCACCTACAGCATTTCGAACGCAGTTCGTCGCTCGGGTTCCTACAGTATTCCCACCTTGGCAGTCGGCATCATTCTCGGCGTAGGTGCTTGCCTGATTGCCCTCGCGGTCGTATTCGCCCTGAGCAGCATCTGGAACTACACACCGGCCCCGCGGCACTTCGCCGCAATTCCACCGTTGCCAAAGTTAAAGGGGTAATTGTCCTGTCTCGCTATTTCACACCGAGTGCCGCCAGCCGCTTTTCGGCGTCGGCCTTGGCCTTTTGCATGACTTCGTCGATCTTGGCTGGAGAGCCCCCCCGACGCTTGCTTTCGTCGGCAGCTTCCATGAAGGCGTAGAGTTCGATGGTCTCTTCGGCAGCCACGGGGACCTGTTTGGTGCGAAAGAACTTGACGATTTCGACGACCAGCGGACGGTAGCCTTCGTAGCCGCCGATCTGGAAGACCCCCTTTTCGGTGAACGCCGTGCCGCCGTAGCCGGAGCCTCCCGAGCGAATGCCCCGGAACGTACCAATGCGTCCTCCGCTCCATTGACCAACGGCCGAGTCGAAGTCGGGAGTGCTCACGCGGGTCACCGACTCACAGCCCGGGCCCATGACGGTATACAGCGCTTCGCAACCGTGCACGCCGTACCAATAAAGGTCCGGATGCGTCGGCTCGAGGGCGCTCGGGCTATAGGTATCGCAGCCGAGAACCTTCCCTTTGCCTCCCGCCCGCAATTCCTGGGCGGCTTTGGAATAGCGCAGGGACGACGAACAAAATACCGGACAGTTGTACTTCTTGGCAGCGGCGTAGATGGCGATGGCATCAGCCAGCGAGCCGGCGACGGGCTTGTCGATGAAGCAGGGCTTGCCCGCCTTGAACACCGGCAGCGCTTGCTCCAGGTGGGGCCGACCGTCGTTGGTTTCCAAAAGGACGCAATCAACTCGCTTCAAAAGCTCATCAATCGAGTCGACGATTTCGACCCCTTCCTTCTTGACCGTTTCGATGTACCCCGGTACTCGCTCAGTGCTCGAAACAATGTCCGGACTCCCCTTGGGATAAGCCGCCACGACGCGGCAGCGGGCCACGTCGTCCTTCGCGTCCTTGGCGTTGAGCTCCTTGGTGAACGCAATCGCGTGCGAGGTATCCAGGCCGATGATGCCGACCTTCAATTCGGGAGGATCGGCGGCAGTGAGTGGCGAAGCGAGCGTCATGGCAAGGAGGGCAGTAAGGAGGAAGAAGCGGGACATGGGTGACTCCGGGGTGGGAAGTTCGTAATTGGAGTAGGATATCTACTGTCCCGAATTCCCATCTCAAAAGCAAGCGGCGCGAGAGATTCTGTCATGGCCCTCAAACCTTATGAGCTCGTCCGCTTTGCCGCGCTACCTGGCGTCCCCTGCCCCTGCGGCACCGCACGGCGGGCGTTTGCCGAGACGGAGGATTTTCCGGGGACAATCCACGTCACCGAAATTTCCGCCGACGCTGTGGTCCACTATCACAAGAAATTGACGGAGACTTATTACTTTCTAGAGTGCCAGCCGGGGGCGAAGATGCAGCTCAACAAGGAGACCGTCGACGTACAACCGGGGGACTGCATCTTGATTCGCCCGGGTACTCGACATCGGGCAATTGGCAGGATGAAAGTACTGATCGTCGTTTATCCCAAGTTCGACGAAGCGGACGAGTGGTTTGACTGAGTCTTCATTCCTCTCGATTTCTACCGCCCCGCTACGGCTTGACCGGTGCCCGCCCGATGGAATGGTAGGTAAAGCCATACTCGCGCATCGTTTCCGCCGAGTAAAGGTTGCGCCCGTCGAAGATGAGGGGAGCGGTGAGGAGTTTTTTCATCTGGTCGAAGTCAGGATTGCGGAAGACGTTCCATTCCGTGTTGATCGCCAGGGCGTGAGCCCCTTCCAGGCAATCGAGCGGGTGGTCGGCGAAGATGAGCCGTTGGTCGAGGTTACCGAGGTCTTTCCGAAGGGCGTATTCCCTCTTCACATTGGGCATGGCTTCGGGGTCGTGACACTGCACGCGCGCGCCGCTGTTTAGCAGGTAATCGATGAGGACCAGAGCGGGAGCTTCGCGGATGTCGTCGGTGCGAGGCTTGAAAGCGAGTCCCCAGACGGCGATTGTTTTGCCCTTGGGAAGTCCGCCGAAGTGCTTCTCGATCTTATCGATGAGTGTCTGCTTTTGGGCCGTGTTGATTTCGTCGATGGCGTCGAGCATCCGAGGCTCCATGCCGACTTCCCGCTCCATCTGGGCCAGGGCCCGGATGTCCTTGGGGAAGCAACTGCCGCCGTAGCCGACGCCGGGGAACAGAAACTGAAAACCAATCCGCTGGTCGTGGCCGATTCCCTGCCGCACGTCGTTGATGTCGCCTCCTTTGAGCTCGCAAAGGTTGGCCATCTCGTTGATGAAGCTGATCTTGGTTGCCAGAAACGCGTTGGAGGCGTACTTGATCATCTCGGCCGTACGCAGGTCGGTGAGCATCGTTGGTGCTCCCAACGGCGCGT
>SXOA01000120.1 GCA_005778405.1 Planctomycetaceae bacterium | reverse complement strand
CCCGGCATCGCGGCGATGTACGCCTGCACCGGGACGTCGCCGTCGGCCTTAGCGATTTGCGGATTGCCGCCGGAAAGGAGGACGACCTTCTTGCCCTTTCGCACCTTGATCGGCTGGGCCTTACTCGCACCGGGCCTAGCCTTCGGGCCTGCCTGCCTACTTGGTTGGCCGGCAAGTTTTTTGTTTTTCATAGTTGTTCATCCTCGTGATGGGCAGACGCCTATCTGATTGGTAAACGTCGTCCATTGTCTTGCTCTAGGTTTGCGATTGTCAACTTCCAGCTCAGCGCGGAAGCTTTCTTGACGGCCGCCTATTATGACCTACACTTCTCCGGCTCCGGACTGTGGGCGGGCAGTGCGCAAAATCCAGCCACGCAACGCCTTACAGCGACCAAGAATCGGCCGGCGATTTCCGGCCAGATTGGCTCCGGGCCAGCGAATATGCACGTAAAGAGACGCCAATTATGTAGTCCGCTCACGGGGTTTGCAGGCTACTAAGACGACAAAAACTGTTTTTCAACTGGAGACGACTATGTATTTCTCCCCGCTGCTTGCTGCCCCTGGGGACAACAACCTGCCTAGCTGGTTGATTTTTGTCGCCATCGCGGGCATTCTCATCGGCCTCGCCGGCGTGACCATGCTGCTCATCCTGATCCGCTTTTATAAGCGGTGCCCCAGCAACCAGGTGCTCGTCATTTTCGGCCGTACGGGGAAGGGGCAGTCCAGCCGCACCATTCACGGCGGGGCGGCTTTCGTGGTTCCGCTGATTCAAGACTATGCCTATCTGAGCCTGCAACCGATCCAGATTGAAGTGCCGCTCCGGGGAGCGTTGTCCTCGGAAAACATCCGCGTCAACGTCCCCAGCGTCTTCACTGTCGCCATTGACACCAAACCGGAGGTAATGCAGAACGCCGCGATTCGTTTGCTCGGTCTCTCGACAGCGGAAGTGCGCAAACAGGCGGAGGAAATGATCTTCGGCCAGTTGCGGCAGGTGATTGCTTCGATGGGAATCGAAGAGATCAACCGGGACCGCGATACGTTCCTCAAACATGTGCAGTACTCGCTGGAGCCCGAACTTGCCAAGATCGGCCTGCAGCTCATCAACGTCAATATCACGGACATTACCGACGAGTCCGGCTACATCGACGCCATCGGCCAGAAGGCTGCGTCGCTTGCTATTCAGCAGGCTCGCGGCGACGTGGCGGACAACGAAAAGATGGGCGAGACCCGCGTCGCCGGCGCGGAGCGGGACAAGTCGATCCAGGTGGCCAGCGCCCGCAAGGAGCAGTCCATCGGCACTCGCGAGGCCGAGCGGGAGCAGGCGATTCGGATCGCCACGCTCGAAAAGGAACAGGTCGTCGGCGAGAAGTCCGCCCAGTTCGAGCGGGAAGCCCAGGTGAAGAACTCCGAACAGCAGATGCGTATTCAAGTCGCCGAAGCGGATGCCGGAGCCATCGACGGCGAAAACCAGGCGGCTGCTCGCGTGGCGGCTTCCGCGGCGGAGCTGGCGATCAAAAAGGCCGAAGCCTACGAGCGGGGCGAAGGACGCCGCAAGCAGGCCGAAGCGAGCGTTATGGAAATTCAAAACCGGGCGATGGCCAAGGCCGCCATCGCGGAAGCGGAGCGGGTGGAGGCCGAGCAGCGTGCCAAGCTGGAAGCTCCCGCCAAGGCTCAGAAGGCCCGGATGGTGGTCGATGCCGAAGCCAGTGCCGATAAGCGGCGGATCGAAGCCAAAGCCGAAGCCGACGCCATTTTCATGAAGCTGGAAGCGGAAGCCCGCGGCCAGTACGAAATCCTGGCGAAGAAGGGTGAGGGCCTCAAGCAAATCGTTGCCTCCTGCGGCGGTGCGAACCAGGCCTTCCAGATGCTGATGCTGGAACACCTCGACAGCCTGGCCGATGCCTCGGCCAAGGCCATCTCGAACATCAAGTTCGACAAGATCGTGGTCTGGGAGGGTGGCGGCCAGAACGGCCGCAGCAGCACGGCCGACTTCCTCAGCGGCATGGCCAAGAGCATGCCCCCGATGTTGCAAGTGATTAAGGACATCGGCGGAATCGATATTCCGACATCGCTGGTCCGGTTGGCGGGGGATGAATCGAGTTCCGTTGCTGCCGCAGCACCCAAACCGCCTGCCAGCGGCGACTCTCCGGTGAAGGGGTAAAGTAGACCGCGACTCCGCCCTCGAGCCATCAGTGCGAATGTTGATTGGGGCAAAGAGCCTATTGCCGGTCCAGACTCAACTCTGCCGGCTCGCGAGAGGACTCGCGGCCAACTTTGGCGGTGCCGCTTCTTTCGACATCCTTAGGAAGAGCTGTTCGAGGACGAAGCGGGCACGGTCGGCGTGGGAGTGGGAGCCTTTAAGAGCGAGGTCCGTCTCCATCAGCCAGCGATAGATTTTTCCAGCCCGCACGCGGCCTAGCTGCATTAGCCGCTCTTCTGCTTTCTTGAGCTCGCCAATCGGCCAGTCCCGCACGCCGACGCGGGTGAGAGCTTCCTTGATGGTAATCCGTTCGCCACGGCGCTCCGCCTGTTGGAAGACCCGCGTGGCAGAAGCATAGCGGCGGAGCGACCAGGAGATGGAGCCGAAGAGGGCGAGCGGATGCTCGCCGGATTGGAGCAGCCGGTCGAGCTGTGCGAGAGCATCGGCAGCGTTGCCACTGGCGGCGGAGTCGACCAGATCCCAGGTGCTCTTCGTTTTCCAACCCCCGATGACCTCCTGCACAAGCTCGGCCGTGGCCTTCTTGTCCGTGGGAACGAACAACGCCAGCTTGGCCAGGTCCATATCCAGGACGCCGAAATTCGGCCCGGAAAGCCCGACCAGAAGTTGCGCCGCGTCCCGCGGAATCTGCACTTTGTGCTCGCTGGCTCCCCATTTGGTGACCCAGGCCGCGACGGCGTTCTCGTCGATTTCCTTGTTCTTG
This sequence comes from Planctomycetaceae bacterium, assembly GCA_005778405.1. Lineage (GTDB taxonomy): Bacteria > Planctomycetota > Planctomycetia > Pirellulales > Pirellulaceae > SXOA01. The sequence continues at coordinate 10,541 of SXOA01000120.1, read as the reverse complement.
CCACGAGAATATGTCGGCGGCTTGCACTCGATTTGCAGGGCTGCCTGGTCCACCGCCTTGTAGAGCCGCGTATTGGAAGCCCAGTCGCTGACGTCCAGGACCAGCAAGCCGGAGTGCTTCTTCTTGGCGACGAAGTCTTCGATCCGGTCGCGCTGGGCAGAGACAAATGCATCAGCCCCTTCCAGCAGCACCATTCGCGGCCCGCCGCCGCCGAAGAGAGACTGGGTGGAAAGCTCGTCCGCCACATCACGCCAATCGGGCATCCGCTCCTCGCAGTCATGCACCGTCGGCGGCTCTTCGCTGGTCTCCCCGAGAGCCTGCTTGCGGATTTCAGCCAGCGCCAGCCGCTTGAGGAACTGCTCGTCGCCGAAGAGGACGCAAATCCCCTCAGGCTTGTGGTCCTGGGGAGCGGCGAGGAAGTCGAGGACGTGGATGGTGGCCATGAAGGAGCATGGTACGCCTCTTGTGAAAGATCATCCAGGCAGGCAGGATAGAACCTCCGCCAGAAAGACGAAGGAGAGGGATTTACCGCGGAGGTCGCGGAGGGACGCAGAGGAAGACCAAACAGGCGAAGCGGAATGCGAGCAATTCATGGAACTCAATGAAATTACGCGCGAGATTGTGGACGCAGCCATCAAGGTTCATAAGCTTCTTGGTCCTGGCCTGTTGGAATCGGCGTATAAGATTTGTCTCGCATTCGAGTTGCGAAGGCGAGGATTGAAAGTCGAGACGGAAGTTGCTGTCCCAATTCTCTACGATGGTATTGTCATTGACGTTGGTTACCGGATGGATTTGTTGGTAGAAGATCAGGTTCCGGTAGAACTCAAGGCAGTATCCGAGATCATTCCCATCTTCAAGGCCCAGTTGCTCTCGCATTTGAAGTTGAGCAACAAGAGAGTCGGCTTGCTCATCAACTTTCATGTCGAGCTGCTCAAGGACGGCATCGTTCGCATGGCCAACAACATGAAATCGTAAACCTATTTTCCCCTCTTTGATTTCCCTTCTCATTCTTCCTCTGCGACCTCCGCGTCCTCCGCGGTTCACCTCATGACGACTGCTGCCGATCCCGCTGACCCACAGACCCGCGGGTCGCTGCTGGTGATCTTTTTGACCGTCTTCATCGATCTGCTCGGCTTTGGGATGGTGCTGCCGCTGCTGGCCATTTATGCCAGTGACTTCGGCCTGAAAAAGCATGGCTGGCAAATCGCATGCCTCATGGCATCCTTTTCCCTCATGCAGTTCCTCTTCGCGCCACTGTGGGGACGGCTCTCGGATCGCATTGGCCGACGGCCGGTGCTGATCGTGGGACTGCTCGGCTCGGTAGTGTTCTACGCCCTGTTTGGAATTGCTTCGATTCAGAAGAGCCTGCTGCTGCTGTTCGTCGCCCGGATCGGGGCGGGGATTGCCGGCGCGACGATCTCCACTGCCCAGGCCTACATTGCCGACACCACCACGCCGCAAACGCGAGCCAAAGGGATGGCTCTCATCGGTGCGGCATTCGGGCTGGGATTCACGGTCGGTCCCCTCCTGGCCGCGGCAGCCATTCTCACTTCCGGCACCAAGGTCAGTCACAGCCCCTGGCCAGGCTTCGTCGCGTCGGGTCTGTCGGCCGTTGCGCTGCTACTCGCCATCTTTCGGCTGCCGGAATCGCTGAAGCCGGGGCATTCGCGGTTGCAACTGGGGATCTTCAATCCGCAGGCGCTGTCGGATTCGTTGGCAACGCCCACGATCATTCCGCTTCTCATTACGTCATTTATCGGCGTCGTATCCTTCGGCGGCTATGAAACAACCGTGGCCTTGCTCCTTTATCAGGTCTTTGGACTGACCCTCCTGCAAGTCACGCTGTTCTTCGCTTACATCGGCGTGGTGCTCAGCCTGGTGCAGGGTGGGATCGTGCGGCGAATGTCCGGCCGCGTGTCCGAGAAATCGATGGCCACGATGGGCGCGGTCCTGACCATCGTCGGTTTTTTACTGTTGGCCTGGTCCAGCTCGGAGAAGCGATTCTGGCTGGTAATGATTGCCTCCGCCATCGAAGTCACCGGCTTTGCCTTCATGACTCCCTCGCTGCAATCCCTCATCAGCCGGCGAAGCGACCCAGCGAAACAGGGGGGAATCTTGGGAGTCAGCCAGGGAGTCAGTGCCCTCGCCCGCATCATCGGCCCGCTGGTGGCCGTGCCGCTGTTTACGAATGTCTCCCACACCAGCCCGTACTATGCCTCGATTGGATTGATGGTCCTGGGGCTGGCCGCGCTACTGATCGGGGCGCGGGGGGGGAGAGACTATGGGACGGAAAGAACGGAATGACCAAGTCCCAATGACCAATTATTGCCAACCATTCCTTCATTGGTCATTGGGGTTTGGTCATTGGTCATTCATCCCCCTACCGCCTCCCCAGCAATTCCTTTTTCTTCGCCTGCGGGGTCCAGAAATCCCGATAATCGAGTTCCAATTCCCGGAGCTGGGCGGTCATTTGGGCGTCAAACTGGGTGTAGGCGACGGCATAGCGCTCCAGGTGAAACGCCTCGGATCGCCTGTCGATCAGGCAAGTTTCCGCAGAAGAACCGGTCGTGGGTATGGGGCCGATGTTCATCTTGATGTCCCCTTCACTAGGGTCCGCCTTTCAATTTGGGGCGGATGGTGGAACCAGAAGCAATCGTTATGCCAGCACCCACGTCGCCGCTAGCAACAAATCGTAAACCATGACGTAGAAATGCTTTGCGGCAGATTGAGTCTGCAAGCCCTTTGCTCTGCCGCCTCATTTTTCGTCATCACCGTCTCGGTTTCGCGACACGGGCCGTCTCACTATCGAACGACTGCTGGTCGGCAGTTCGATGACCCAATGTGAACCGCGTGCCGGAAACTTGAAAAAATTTTGTCAGCCAGCCCAATACTCACCCCCAGCAGGCGAAAAACTCCCTATGTCAGGCGCATAGCGAACCTTGCCGGTGTCGCCGCCGACTTTGGAATCACCTAACTCAGACATTATCCGGAAGCGTTGTCCGGCAGAATCGCTCACCTCAGGAGGGCCAAATGGTTAAGAAAAGTTTAGTCGTGGGAGGGGTCATCGTGCTGTTGCTCGGCCTGTTCTTTGGTCGAGACGCCATCAGCTATTCCAAGACTGCACTGAGCGGTGTTCGCCAGTCGGTGAAGGATGCTGTGCCGGTCGAGTTCGAGCTCACCCGGGCTCGCGACATGATCAAGGGGCTGACCCCCGAAATCCGTCACAACATGCACGTGATTGCGACGGAAGAAGTCGAGGTCAACGGTCTGCGCGACCAACTGACCGCCGGCGAAAAGCAAGTCGCCAAGAACAAGGCCGACATCGAACGGCTGACGACGGACCTGAAAAAGGGTGACAGCCACTTTGTCTACTGCGGCAAGTCCTACACCAGCAAGCAGGTCGAGACCGACCTGACGAACCGCTTCGAGCAGTTCAAGGTGAAGGAAGCCACGGTTGCCAAGCTCCGCCAAATCCTGGCTGCCCGCGAATCCGGCCTGACCGCCGGCCGCGAGAAGCTCAAGACCATGGAAGCCGCCAAGGCCCAGCTCGAACTCGACGTTGCCAATCTGGAAGCCCGCCTGGAAATGGTGAAGGTTGCCCAGACCTCCAGCAACTTCAATTTCGACGACAGCCGCCTCAGCCGCACCAAGGAGCTGGTCAAGGACATCGGCACCCGGATCGACGTGGCTGAGAAGCTCGTCAATGCCGAAGTGACCCCTGCCGGCCAGATCAACCTGGAAGAGCCAGCCTCGACCAACATCACCGAGCAGATCACCAACTACTTCAAGAGTGCTGGTGAGAAGGAAGCCGAGCAGAACGTCGTGAAGCTCGACTAATTTCGGTGGGGTAGGCTTCCAGCCTGCCCGGAACAAAACTCCGCATTCGGCTCTCTCCCTTGTGTAGAGAGCCGAAATCCTCTGCCGCAGGTCTTCTCCCCGGAGACCTGCGGCTTTTTCGTAGGGTGAAAGGGACGAAGCCATGCGTCAAGGAATCTGCCCCAAGTGCCGCGCGGAAAATGTCCGCCGGACCGCTGATGTTCGGTAACATTCAGGTACGATTATTCTCGGCGGGTTCCGCTACTGCCGCCTCAGCAATTACATCTGCGGGCACTGCGGCTACCACGAGTCGTACGTGGAAATTCCCGAAGACCTGGCGGCCGTGGTGGAGTGCAGCGTGCCCGTGCGCGTGACGGCAAAGCAGCCTGGCTCCAAGTAGCAGCTTTCTGTCACGCAGGAAAAGAGTTTGCCGAGCGAATAGCGTCCGTTAAAATCAGATTGATGGGAACCTGCCAAGCTCAACGGAAATGTTGCCACAGACAGGGAACACTTCATGTCCAGTCCATCCATGGGCCCCCGCTTGTTTGACGTTCTTCCGTCGGCGATCCTCAAGCGGTCGATGCGCTCGGCCCTGCCCGCGGGTTCGACGTTCGCCTGGAATCAAGTTGGAACACTGCCCGTGTCGGATGGCCAGGTTGTCGTCATGGATGCAGCTTCTTACGCTCGGCCGCGGCACGTGCAGAGTGAAGGAAAGCTGCTGCCGTGGCCAACGGACGGGGCGGAAGTCTGGTTCCAAGTCGTTCGCGAGGGCACCGGAAAAGTACTGCGGGTGGTGGCCGCGCTGATCTCCCTGCCGGGTGCGGACCTCCCCCCGATTACCAAGGAGCTTGTTCAGTCCGAAGTTTGTTCGATGGCAATCGATTCCGCGACGATGATGATTGCCGACGTACCGCGGCTGACAACCAACTGGCAGGGGGCAGGCCCGAACTTCCAGGCAAACCTCGGCGGCAGCACGAACGATCCAGCGCGACGAGCCGCCCAGGAACAAGCCGCGGCTCTGCTATCGAGCGCGGGTTTTCGATTCCGCCGCAGCGAGGAAAATGGATACCTGTCATTTCAACTCGAACCGCTTCGCGCGGATGCCGAGATCGAGCGTGCGGAATCTCTGCTGGCTGCCAGCGGCCTGAATCTGCGCCTCAATGTATGGAAGACGGAAACGGGGACCACCCTGGCGGAACGATTGGTTCGGGAACGCATCACGCAGCTAAACGATCCTTTGGGAATCCCCTTTCTCATCGCCAGTTCCACGGGTTTCGGTGACGGCATCTATTACTGGGAAGCGTTGCTGTGGCGCGGAAACCTGGTCGGTTACTTCTGCGACTTCATGCCTCCAGGAGAAGGGGACGATCACGAAAACGACAATCCACGTGCGCACGCGGCTCCCCAGCCGCCATTGCCACCGCCAAGAATTGCCAGGCCCCCCATTCTCGCGGGCCAGATAGCAACCCTTCGCCACAACGGGCAGTTTCTGCTGGCAAAAGTTCAGCAGGTGGGTGCGGGCGGGCTGGCCGTCCAGTTGTTTGACGGCAGCTCGGCCACTGTTCCCGCCGCGGAGGCCCTCCCCAACCCCGGTCATCCCGTCTTTCAGGTTGGCGATCAGGTGCTGGCCCATTGGCGCAGCGGCTTCGTATTTCCCGGCACAATCACCGCGGTCTCTCCCCAGGGATATACCGTGGCCTGGCACGACGGAGACACCCCCCTCGTTGTGCCGCTGGGAACGCTGACATTCCTGGTTTGGGCCAGGGAAGCCCCAGCGCCAGTGGCGGATGACGAAATCTTGGAAATCTCCGAACTGGATGAATCCGACGGGTGATCAGGCCTGGCCCCTGCGGCGGCCACCGGCATGTTTCGCCACACGCGGCACACGCACTGAATCTGCGGACATTGCGGCTACCACGAGTCGTACGTCATCGCTCCCGAAGATCTGCAAGCCGTCTTGGCGTGCAGCACGCGGGTGGCGGTATTGGCCAAGAAACCTGCTACCGAATAATTGAAGCGCGGCAGCGAATAACTTAAGTTGCGGTGTACCTTCATCCCCGTCCGGCTCGCCCCATGCCGAGGTTACGATGCGTAACTACGAAGTCCTGATCCCGCTCGTTGTCAACGTCTGCGTCTTCGGCATGTTCACCGTGGCCATCGTGTTGTACTCGTGGTACAAGATTCGCAAATTTGACGGTGAGGCGGCCCTCAAACAGGCGATGATTGCCAAAGGGTATTCGGCCAATGAGATTGTTCATGTGCTCACGAGCGGCAAAGGTAAACTAACCAATCCGGCGTTTGATTTGCCCCCTGCCAAACCGGTCAAGTCGGTTGCCTAAAGATTGGGCAGGCTAGAAGCCTACCCCACCAAGCATGTTTCAGCCCTGGCGATTCAAACTGAAGGAAGCGGAAGTCGCTCTGGAACAGGGGCGTCTGGAGGATGCCGCGCGGCTGCTCAAAGAGGGGGATCTGCCGACCTATCTACCCGCTCAGCAAATGCTGGCACAAGTCGCGTTGAAGATGGGAGCGCGGGCGAGTCAGCGGGCCAAGGGGGGAGAACTCGAAGGGGCCTGGCGAGATCTCGATGCTGCCCGCAATCTTTCCGGCGAAACGACCGACTGGCTGGCGGCTCACAAGACCCTGATGGAGTTTGCCCTGGAGGTCGCCGTCAACCATCTTCGCGGTAACGACTTCGACGGCGCAATCACGCAGCTGGACCGGCTCGAAAAGCGCAAGCCTTCCACCGGTTCCCTGTTCGCATTGCGAGAAGTTGCCCGCCGGTTGGAATCGGCCCGCAAGCTGAGTCTGCGAGGCAAGTTCGCCGATGCCGAAGCGCAACTCACCGCGGCCATCGCTTTGCAGCCGAACTTGAGCTTTATTACCGATCAAAAACAGCTTTGTCGCGAACGGGGGGAGCGCTGCCGGCTGCTTTCGGAACAGCTTCATCGGGCTTTGGGGGCCAGCGACTGGACGGCGGCGGTGGCCACGGCGGATTCGATTCTGGAATTCGCTCCCGAAAACCCCGTCGCCCGCGATGCCCGCAAACGGGCCTGGAACGAAGTCGGCGCCAAGGTTGCCGATTCGCGGGCGGCAGGAGCTCGCTCGGGCAGCGACACGCGACATTGGCCAGGCAGTGGGCCGACGAAAACGATTGCGGCAGGCACCGAGGAAGCCGAGCGTCCGCGCGGGGCTCGGTTCATCCTTTGGATCGACGGAGTCGGGGGCTATCTCGTTTGCCTCAGCGACGAGGTCATCATCGGCCAGTCGTTCCCCGGCTCCAAGGCGGACGTCGGCATTCAAGCGGACATTTCCCGTCGGCATGTGAAAATCCGCCGCGAAGGGGAAGGCTACGTCCTCGACCCGCTGCACGAGAAGGTCAAAGTTGACGGCAAACCGGCCTTGTCCCCCATGCTCCTCTCCGATGGTGACGAGCTGGAACTCGGCGACGGGGTCCGTCTCCGTTTCCGCAAGCCGCACGTCCTCTCCGCCTCCGCCCGACTGGAGATGGTCAGCCGCCACCGCACCCAGCCGCACGTGGACGGCATCCTGCTAATGGCCGAGTCCTGCGTCCTGGGCCCCAAGTGGCAGAACCACGTCGTCTGCCGCGAATGGAAGGGGGATCTCGTCCTCTTTCGCCAGGAGGAAAAGCTGTTCTGCCGCGCGATGGAATCCATTGAAATCGACGGCCAGCTCCACGACGGCCGCGGCCGCCTGGCCCCCAACTCACACGTGCTGGGAACCGATTTTTCGCTCACGCTGGAGCCGGTGGTATAGCAGGCCGTTGAAAAAGGGGTCTGGCTCGGAGCCACGTGCACACACTACTTCGGAAAAGAGGTTGCGGCGACGTGCCTGACCCCTTTTTCAACACGCTAGTAGCCCGTGGCGTTGACGCCGACGGGCGGCGCTTCGAAACTCGAAGTCATGGAACCCACTGTCGCCTTCATCGCGGGCTACCTGGCATGCATCGTGACGCTGCTGCCGCTGGCCCTGTTTTTTTACCTCTTCCGCCCTTGGCTGCAAGGCTTCCTCTCGGGCGCGCCGATTTCGATCCTGCAACTGATCGGAATGCGGCTGCGGCAGACCCCCGTTCGTTTGGTGATGGATGCCTACCGGGCCCTGATTCATAGCGGAACATCGGTCAATGCCAAGACCGTGGAAAGCGTCTACATCGCCAACCACCTCCGGATCACGGGCCCCGCCGATCTGATCAGCCTCGTGAAGGAATCGCTTGCCAAGGACGCGGACGGCCAGAAATGAGGGCTGTTTCAATCCTCGGGGCGACGCATGGCGAGTCTTACTTGCGGGTGCCGGCGTAGGGGGCGGAGGCGAAGGGTTCTTCGCTTAGCCACCGACCCCAGGCGGTGCTTCCCCGCGTGGACGCGGGGGCTAAGCAGCGTTGAGCCAGCACTGCAGGAATCTCGCGGTGCGGGAGTTTGGGAATGTTGCCCCCTTCGAGGCCGGAAGAATGAAACAGTTTCATGAGTTACTCCTGACGTGAATGGCGACTTCCAATCAAAGGTTCCTGACACCTTATTCCTCCCCCGGAAGAATGAAACAGTTTCATGAGTTACTCCTTGTGTGAATGGTCCGAACTAACGGCTTTCATGGTCGAATATGGACCTGTCCCCTTTGTTCTCTTTTTTCCGGCTCCGAGATAGAATGCCACATTTCTCCAATAATTCGTGACGTCACAATTGGAGAACGAATTTCGGTGGACCTATGGTCAATGATAGTGCCGTAGACGTGGGGCGCAACGCTGACTATTTCTTCCCTACTAATAATTGCCATTCCAAGACCTCTGACTTGAATGGCAAAACCTGCCGGCATAATCCGCCAAGTTGTGAGAGCACCACGCAGTCTACCAATGCGCGCCCTCGTATTCACAGGAGCGGCATCGAAGAAGTCACTTGGGAGCGCGTCTCGCCGACGAGCACCTAGCCAACTACCGTCGAACGTAAACGCACAAATACTAAGGAAAGTGAATGAAAGGAATCCCATCAACGGCAAGAGAATGAAAAGCATAACGAATGACAATGCGGTTTGATTGTGAACACAAGTATATATGTATAGGCCAAGGCACGGCGGCTGGAGTCCTAAGGCTATGCCGAAAACTATTCGAGTTGTGTTTACGGATCGAAGCATATCACAGGCAGTAATTCACTGATGATTAATCCACTAATTCCGTCCAGGGAATGAGGAGCTCGCACCAATCCCCCAGGACGCCCCGAGTCAACCAAACGCCCTCTCTTAGCGACATGCTCTCGCCCCAAGTTGGGCCCCAAAGTATGAAAGGTGCGAATGGTTCTGGTGAATTAGGGGTGCAAACTCCCATTCCCATATTGACAACTGTAGGCGTTTCCCCTGAGAGGTTTCCGTAGCCGCTCAAGTTGCTCACCGACACTGTTCCGCCAACAACGTCGCCACCGTCAACACCAGTTGTTAAGGAATTGCCATTAAGTTGTTCCGGAGCAGTCGCATTTGTACGGGAAACGACAATATTTGCACTCGCACCAAGATTGGGCTCGAATCCGCCTCCGCCCGACGCCAGTACTCCAACTCTAGCGTCCAAAGGATTGATGTTAGGTGAAAATGTTCCTTGGATCGACCCTGAAACCGCGAAGCCTGCGCTCGCATTAACTGCCGGACCAACGGCTATGGTGTTAGCAGATGTCCAAAACGGTCCTACCAAAGTTCCTAAGGCGCCAGCGACTGTCCATCTGTATCCATCTGGGTCAAAACAGTAGATCGGCGCATTATGTGTAAAACGTGACAAATTGACCTCAAACTCGGTCAACCCACTTGAATCCTCACTATACCAACGGCTTTCTTGAACGTAACGGTGCCAGGTATAGGATGCCCCGGTCTCTTCGTCCCGATCCATTCCTGCGAAGCCCATCAAGAAATCGACTGCCGCGTTCGATTCTGCGGTGATGTTGCCGAAACTGCCGAGTTTGGGGGAAGAAAAAGGTGTCAGGAACCTTTATTCGGTTCGGCGTCTGTTTTTCGGGGACGGCCGCGCGGCCGGAGGGTCGTTTCCAAGCCCAACTTGCGGATCGCCTTGTCGGTCCAGGTTTCGTCGCCATAGGGGCTGCCGCGGCTGATCGAGCGGCGGACGAAAGCCAGTTCCGCCTCCGTTTGCGGCTCGTTTACCCAGTCGAGCCAGCGACGGGGTCGCGACAGCGGCCAGGCAGAGATCAGCGCACGGGCCTCTCGGTCACCCTGCGTGATCCGCCACAAACTCCCCCACCGCCAGTCTTCCGCCCGCTTCACCAATTTGGCCCGCAAAGCGTTTCTTTCCACATAGCGGCCGACCGAATAAAAGTGCTCATCCTCTTGGACGGGAAACGATTTGAAGCGTCCCTGATAGACGTGTCCCGTTCCCGACGAGTGCCGGTACGCGTGCCAGCGCTGCGTGTGCGTCAAAGTCACCCAGGCCATGAACCGCGACAAATCCCCATCCCCCTTGGGCCACACCAGCAGATGCCAATGATTGGGCATCAAGCAATAAGCGAGCAGCCGCATGTCGTAACGCAGGGCTCCTTCGGCCAGAATGCGTTCAAAGGCCTCATAATCCTCGGCCTTGTCAAAAATCGGCAACCGGGCGTTGGCTCGATTGAGCACATGATACACCCAGCCCCCTTCGGACGCTCGCAATGGTCTTCCCATGCCCAGACAAACTATCGCATCGGCTCGACCGTGTCAATATAAGGTTCCTGACACCTTTT
>SXOA01000119.1 GCA_005778405.1 Planctomycetaceae bacterium | reverse complement strand
TTGGGCCCTTCGTAGCGGATAATGACCACGTCTCCCTTGGCAATCTCCTTCCGTTCCAAGGCGTGCAGCATGTCCTCTTCGCTGTCGAAGACTTTGGCCGGCCCGGAAAACACCAGCCCTTCCTTGCCGGTGATCTTGCCGACGGATCCCTCGGGTGCCAGGTTGCCGCGAAGAATCTGAATGTGGGCCGTCTCTTTGATCGGCGTCTCCAGCGGCAGGATGACCTTCTGGCCCGACTTAAGCCCCGGCAAAGTCGACAAGTTCTCGGCCACGGATTTGCCTGTGACCGTCATACAGTCGCCGTTGATAAGTCCTTTCTCTAGCAGGTACTTCATCACCGCCGGAGTGCCGCCGACGTTGTGCAGGTCTTCTTCCACGAATTTGCCGCTCGGACGCAAGTCGCCGATGAACGGTATCCGGTTGCTCGTCTTCTGGAAATCGTCGATCGTCAGCGGTACGTTCACGGCTCGGGCCATCGCAATCAGATGCAGCACAGCATTGGTGGAGCCGCCGAGGGCCATTACAGTCACCATTGCGTTCTCAAACGCTGCCCGCGTCATGATATCCCGCGGCTTGAGGTCGAGCTCCAGCAGCCTCAGCACCGCCTTTCCCGCGGCCCGGCATTCCGCGGCTTTCTCCGGAGATTCCGCCGGCGATGACGAGCTGTAGGGGAGCGACATGCCCATGGCTTCGATGGCAGTGGACATCGTGTTGGCTGTATACATTCCGCCGCACGCGCCGGCACCAGGACAGGACTTTTTGACGATGTCGCTGCGCGTTTTTTCGTCAATCGAACCGGCGATAAACTGCCCATAGCACTGAAACGCCGAAACCACATCGAGCGGCTTGCCATCAAGGTGGCCTGGCTTGATGGTGCCGCCGTAGACCATCAGGCTCGGCCGATTCAGCCGTCCCATTGCCATCAAACAACCCGGCATGTTCTTGTCGCAGCCGGGGAGCGTGACCAGGGCGTCATACCACTGGGCCCCCATGATGGTTTCGATGCTGTCGGCAATGAGGTCCCGCGATTGCAACGAATAGCTCATCCCTTCGGTCCCCATCGAAATGCCGTCGGAGACGCCGATGGTGTTGAACCGCATGCCGACGAGCCCCGCCTCTCGCACCCCTTCTTTCACCAGGTCGGCAAGCTTGTTCAGGTGCATGTTGCAGGGATTGCCGTCGTACCAAACGGAGCCGATGCCGACCTGGGCCTTTCCCATGTCCGCCTCGGACATCCCCGTGGCATAGAGCATCGCCTGACTCGCCCCCTGGCTCTTGGGCTGAGTAATACGACTGGAGATTTTGTTGAGCTGAGTCATGAAGTCAATTCAGTATGTGAGTGAGTGTTTTGTTCGTGGAAACCTTCCATCTTATTTCTCGCGGTCCATTCCTTCTAGCGGACGGCTAACTCCTGCATCGCTGCGGCGATCTGGTCAATGACCTCCGGCGATTGCAGGAGGACCGGGTGATGCATCAGGAGCGTGGAACAGGCCGCCTTGCGGCAATTCGGCAACTCGTTTACCACGCGGCAGCGCTGCGTGGTTCGCCGGGCAAAGCCACGGAAACCCGTGTCGAAGGGGAGACCGTGCTGCTGCAAGGTATGGACCAAACCCTGGCGAATTTGTTCGGCGTCAGCATCCGTCGAGGCTCGGAGAGACGGGACCAGCAGCCAGCCGAGCTTGTAAAACGCCGGAATATCGCCATTGGTCGGGAGCGGCAATGGTTGAAAAACCGATTGCCCGTCCACCGCTTGAATGAGCCTGTTTACATTCTGCCAGCGGACTTCGTTGCGGGACGCCAGTTTGGGAATCTGCGGCAAAATCGCTGCGGCTTGCAACTCACTGAGGGGAAATGCCTGGTTTCCCCGCTCGCTGAAAACCTTGATTCGCTGGATTACATCCTCGCGGCGAGTGACAATCGCCCCGCCTCGCCCGGCGGTCAAGAGCTTGCTGCCGCCGAAGCTATGGACGCCCACATCCCCCCAGGAGCCTGCTAGTTTGCCTTGCACAAGTGCACCCGGTGCCTGGCAGGCATCTTCGACGATCGCAAGGCCCTGTTTTTGGGAGACGGTCATCAAGGTCCGCATGTCCACGAGCGACCCGTGTAGATGGGAAGCGATGACTGCTTTGGTCTGGGACGAAACGGCCAGTGGAATCTGCGCGACGTCGAGGGACCAGGTATTCTCCTGGAAATCGACCAAGACAGGCTTCGCGCCAACCGCCTCGACAGCACGAAAGTTCCCCGGAAAGTCGTACCCTGCCAGAATCACCTCGTCCCCAGGTCCGACCTTCAGCCCTCGTAAAGCCAGTTCGACCGCAATCGTGCCGGAGGAGCAAAGGAAGGCGTGCTCCACCAGGTTCAATTCCCGGAGGGCACTTTCCAAGTTCCGGCAATTCGGCCCGTCGTACTTCCCCCAGCTTCCATCCTGATAAGCTGCCACCAGCGCTGCCTGAACCTCAGCATCAGGAATGGGCCAGGCGTAGGACTCAAATGGCATCGATTCGAATGCTACGCTGCTGCCTTCTTCAGCATCTGGTCAAACAACTTCTTCTGGGTAGCCAGCGCTGCAACACGGTCTTGCGGCTTGCTGCTGGCTTCGAGCAAGACCCAGCCTTCGTACTTGCTTTTGACGAGCATGGTCATGAGATCCTGGAAAGGATAGTCGGGCGTATCGAGTTCCCGAACGTGCACCGTCTGCCCGAACCGTTTGCGGACCAGGGCAAAGTTCTTCTCCAGGCCGTCCCCTTTCAGGTCGGTGGCGTTGGAGTTCCAGCAGACGAAGACGTTGTCGTCCTTGGCCACGTCCATGATCGCCTTGATGGTCGGCAGATCGGCGCATTGGCCGTGGACCTCCAAACGGATCTGCTGGCCGAAGCCGGAGGCGAATTCGCCGAGTTCGTTCAGCGCCTTGCCGATTTGTTCAATGGTTTTTTCGTGGGGGACGTTGTCGTAGAACTTGTCGGGCTTGACCTTCACCCCGGAGCCGCCAATGTCGTGGCTAAGGCGGATGAACTGTTTGGTCTTTTCGATCGCGGCTTTCACCTTGGCCGGATCGGGGTTGTCGAACCGCTCGTCACTGCCGATGCCGACAAAGGTGACGCCGCTGTCGGCGAACAGGTTGCGGACCTTTTCGCGTCCCGCTTCATCCAGGTCCGGCTCCACCTTGTGGGCATGCGTGGTCCGGAGTTCGACGCCGAGGGCTCCTGTCTTCTTGCAGTTCTTCAGCAGCGTCGGCAAGTCCCAGTCCTCCCCCCACCTGTAGGTTACGAGACCGAACGAAATTGCCGGTGCTTCCTCCGCGGCCAAGCCGGTTCGCGCGACGAGCGCAGCAGAAGCGGCCCCGGCAGCCAAGGCAGCGGTGGAGGAGAGGAAGTCACGGCGCGAGGAGTCAGGCATGGAGAGGCTCCTGGAAAGGGGGCTCGTTGGCAGCAGGTTGATATCTTACCACGAAAATGTGGCAATCTGGGGCTGGATTGCGTACATTGGCTGCTGCCATTCCCTTCCGCTTGAAACTCCTTCAAGGTTGAACGAGCCATGCTCAAAACACTGTCCATCGCCGCTGTGTTTTTCACCAGCCTCTTGCTCGTTCTTTCGCCAGCCGTCGCTGAAGACGAAGGCGAAGCGGACCTCAAGAAAATGGCCGGCGAGTGGATCCCCGTTTTGATGCAGCTCAACGGGAAGAAGCAGCCGGACAAGGTGGCGAAGTCCATCAGGCTCACCATCACCGGGGACAAGTACAACACGGTCGTCGGCGAAGAGAAGGACGAAGGAACGCTGAAGGTGGACGCGACCAAAACGCCGCGGGAAATGGACATCACCCCCAGCGTCGGCCCGAACAAGGGAAAGCTGCTCCCTTGCATCTATGAGCTGAAAGGGAACGAGCTGAAGGTCTGCTACGGGCTGAACGGCACGGAACGGCCCGCGGATTTCAAGGCCGGCGAGGATACGAAAGGGGTAGTCATGCTGATTACCTACAAGCGAGCGTCTAAGAACGGCAGGCGGTAATAGAGAATTGAAGGGATGCCATTTCGCTTAACGACCGTCGCCACTTTTCGCACTCCAATCTCGGCGTGGATTGCGCGGAATTACCTGGCAACACAGGGGATTCGCGCTCACGTTTTTGACGAACATATTGCAACCGCGATTTGGACTTGGGGGAATGCGATCGGATGGACGAAGTTGCAGGTAGAAACGGAGTTCGAACAGGCAGCCCATCAGGCGCTGCGAAGCTGGCGTGAAGCCCGCGACTTGCTTGTCTCGGAGTGCAGCATCGAGAAGTCTCCCGAACAGAAAGACCTCCCCCTTCCGCCTCCCTGCATGGACCGCAAGCCCGTCACGGCAGCGGAGCGTTATCATCCGACAATGAACCTGAGGGAAGACCTCGTCCGACGCGCGAAAATGGCAGCCGTCTGTTCCTGGATCCTCGCCGGGAATTCCGTGGGATTGCCTGGACAATGGAAACAATCCACAGGCATAGGATCGTTGTTCTTTTTGATCGGCATGTTTTGGCTCTTGGGATATTCAACTCGTTTGCTCTGGACGGCGTCGCAAATATCGGAGACGCTCCGCCCGATGTACCAGAATGATCTGTTTTGGGCGAGGTGCGCGAACGCGGTTTTGTACTCCCTTCTTGCCCTGATTATTATCTACGTCGTGTCGCTATCGGCAGCCGATTACTAGGTGACACTTCTGCAAACTATCCCAATCGATCGAGGTAACAGTTCATGCCCCTAACGGAATATCTTCCGTCATTTGAGTTGATCGGTTCGTTGTCCGGGCCGCACCTGCTGATCACCGGCGGCGTTCACGGCGACGAGTTCGAGCCGATGGCAGCCATGCGGCAACTGGCTCGCGAGCTTCGGCCGGAAAAATTGCGCGGTCGCGTGACACTGGTCCCTGTCGTCAATGAACCGGCGTTCCGGCTGGGAAACCGATGCGCGGAAGATGACCTGGATTTGGCGCGGACCTGTCCGGGTCGGGCTGACGGCAGCGTGACCGAGCGGATTGCGTTTGAACTTTCACAGCTTATCCGGTCGGTGGACCTCTATATCGACTTGCACACCGGCGGGACGCGGCTGATGGTATTGCCGCTGACCGGATACGTGCTGCATCCCGATCAGGCCGTGCTGGAACAACAGCGGCGGATGGCGCGGGCCTTCGGCCTGCCGCTGATTTGGGGAACCGATCCCAATCTCCCCGGGCGCTCCCTCTCCATCGCACGGCAGGCGAACATCCCCGCCATCTATGCCGAATACCTCGGCGGCGGCCGCTTCGATCCTGAGGGAGTCGCCGCGTATGTAAGTGGATGTCGTTGCGTGATGGCGGAGTTTGGGATGCTGGAGAGAGAGGGAGTGGGGCACGGAAAGCGCGGAGGACACGGCGAAGAGCCGATAATTGTCGAAGATGATCGCACCGGCGCCGGCCACATGCAGGTCAATCATCCTGCCCCCTGCGAGGGATTTTTTGAGCCGGCGGTCTCGCTTGGTCAGAAGGTCAATGCGGGAGACTCGCTTGGTACGATTTGCGACCCGCTTGGAAAACAGATTGCGGACATTCGCTCCCGCTACACCGGAATCGTAATCGTCCTGCACACCTTCCCGCGAGTCGAAATTGGAGTAAGCGTGGCGGTAGTGTTGGAGGTGGCCGAGTACTGAGTACTCAGTACTGTCCGCTCCGCACTCTGCACTTTACACTCTACACTTTGCACTCCCTTCGACACTTTCCCGAAAGTCTCCTATGCGCAAAAGCCGCATCAAAGCCAAACTCCGCCAGAAGCAGCCGGTGCTGCTGACCACGCTGCACATTCCCGATCCACAACTATTCGAGCTGACGAGCCTCATGGGCTTTGATGCCATCTGGCTCGACCTGGAGCATCATGGGTTCACGGAAGAGACCGCGGCGAATCTGACGCGGGCGACACGAGTCGGCTCATCGGACATCATGATCCGCCCCGCCAAGGGGGAGTTCATGAAGATGTGCCGGCTTTTCGAGATCGGAGCGACGGGCATCATGTACCCTCGCTGCGACAATGCGGCGGAGGCCCGCGAGGTGGTGAAGTGGGCTAAGTTCGCACCGCAAGGGCAGCGCGGCATTGATAGTGCGGGGCCGGACAACCCTTACTGCATGATGCCGCTGACGGAATACCTGACGGCCGCCAATGCCGAGACGTTCGTCGTGATTCAAATCGAAGACCCGGCGGCCATCGTGCAAGCGGACGAGATGGCGGCAGTCCCCGGCGTGGATGTGTTGTTCCTCGGCCCCGGCGATTACAGCATCCTGGCCGGCATTCCCGGACAGATGACCCACCCAATCATCAAGGAAGCTATGCAAAAGGTCTCCGCAGCCGCCAAAAAGGCGGGCAAGGATTGGGGAATGCCGATCTTCTCCACCGAGCACGCCCAAGAGGTGATGGAGCTCGGCGGCCGCTTCCTCTGCCACGGCTGCGATCTGCTGATGGTGAAGAATGGCCTGGAGGAGATGCAGAAGAAGTTTGGCCCGCTGGGAGTGACGTTTGAGAAGCGGGCGTGACGCATGGCTGGGACCAATCCACACCGCGTGCTTGTCGTCGGCGCTGGCTCGATTGGGGAGCGCCACATCCGGTGTTTTCTGGCGACGGGGCGGTGTGAAGTTTCGTTTGTGGAAGTCAACGCGACGCTGCGAGAGACGATTGCGGCCCGCTATGCCGCTTGCGGATTTGCTACTTTGGAAGCAGGAATTGCAACAGGTCCAGAAATCGCCGTCGTCGCCACACCAGCCCACTTGCATATTGAGATGGCGACGAAGCTCGCTGAGGCGGGAATTCGTTTGCTCATTGAAAAGCCCCTGGCGACAAGCGCAGCAGGAGTGGCGCGGTTGATTTCGCTCGTCCGCGAAAGGAATCTTGTGGCGGGCGTCGCCTATGTCTACCGCAGTCATCCGGTTCTATCGGACATGCGAAAGGCAATCGAGAGTGGCAAGTTCGGCCCTCAGGTGCAGATTGTCGTCGTCGCCGGCCAGCATTTTCCGACCTATCGGCCGGCTTACCGGGAAATCTACTATCGTGACCGGGCGACCGGTGGTGGAGCCATTCAGGATGCACTCACCCATCTCATCAATGCTGGCGAGTGGCTCGTCGGGCCGGTGACTCGTTTGGTAGCCGATGCTGCCCATCAAGTACTGCCGGGCGTGGAGGTAGAAGACACGGTCCATATTCTCACCCGCCACGGCAATGTGCTGGGAAGCTACAGCCTGAACCAGCATCAGGCACCGAATGAAACCAGCATCACCGTCATTTGCGAGCGAGGGACCGTCCGGTTCGAAGTGCACGGCAACCGTTGGCGCTGGATGACTTCACCTGGGGGTGAATGGCAAGACGGGCTTGTGCAGCCGCTGGAACGGGATGAATTGTTTACCCGGCAGGCGAATCTCTTTCTGGAAGCCGTGGAGGGTAAACAGCCGCCGACCTGCTCGTTGGAAGATGGCTTGCAGACGCTGCGAGTGAACCTGGCCTCGCTGAAGAGTTTGGAAACCGAATCATGGGAGACTATCCAACCGGAGGCGTGCGAGTGACAAATCCCGCAAACGAGCCAACCATTCAGCAACTCTTTTCGCTCCGCGGCAAGGTCGCTCTCATCACCGGCGGCTGCGGGCACCTCGGCTCGGCCATGGCGCGTGGTCTGGCGGAGGCGGGGGCGTCGGTGATTGTGACAAGTCGGGACGAAGACAAAGCCAAAGACGCTGCCGCAAAGTTGCCATGGGAAGAGGGAGCCTCGCACTTCGGCCTTGCGCTCGATCACATGCAGCCCGAGACGCTGCCGGCGAGCTTTGCTCAGGCGGTTGCGCTGGTCGGCCGAGTGGACGTACTGATGAACAACGGCCACGAGGCGCTCGGCAAGGACTGGACCGACGTCACGGCCGAAGAGTTCGCCCGACATCTCGCCAATGCCGCCGGCTATTTTGAACTGGCCCGATTGGTGCGCAATCACGCGGTGGAACGCCAGGCCGGCGCGAGCATCATCCAAATCGGCTCGATGTACGGCGTCGTCGGCTCCTATCCGGAGGCCTACGAAGGGGTCGTGCCCGCAAGCCCCGTCGCCTACCACGCGCTCAAAGGGGGGATTGTCCACATGACGCGGCACCTGGCGGTCTACTGGGCCAAAGAAGGGGTGCGAGTGAACTGCCTCAGTCCCGGCCCCTTCCCCAAAGACTCCGCCAACGGAGAAATGGTCGCCCGCCTCCGCACCAAGAGCCCGATGGGGCGAATGGGAGAGTCCTGGGAGCTCAAAGGAGCCATCGTCTTCCTCGCCAGCGACGCCAGCAGCTACATGACCGGCCAGAATCTGCTCATCGACGGCGGCTGGACCGCGTGGTGAAAGTTGCCTGCACACTCCGTGTGCAGGTCAGGAATGTCCCCTCACGGAGTGAGCGGACTATGGAACTGTCCCAGAATATCCAGCCCCACCAACTCGCTCCAAGCTTCCATGAGGCGGCAGAAGATCGGTCCCGGTTTTCCATCTGCGATCAACGCTCCGTTGATTTTGGTAACGGGCATCAGGCAAAACGGTGTGCTGCTGAGCAAGGCTTCGTCGGCGTTCATCACGTCGTGGACTTGCAGGTCGCGCTCGGCATAGGGAATTCCCAGCTTCGCCGCCAGCTCAATCACTGTCTGCCGGCTGATGCCGGGGAGTATGTTGCGGGGGCCGGGGGAGACGATCGTACCGCGCTGGACGACCAGGAAGTTCGCACCGCTGGTTTCGGTGACGTTGCCGTCCAGGTCGAGCAAGAGTGCGATCGCATCGGGGGCAACGAGTCGGGCTTCCTGATCCGCCAGGTAATAATGCATGCGGCTGCGGTACTTCATCTTCGGGTCAAAGCACTGCGGAGGGACGTGGCGGATCGACGGCGTGACGACGTGAGCTCCTTCCTCCATCCGCTGCGACCAGAGACTGAACGGCAGCGGAAACGTATGGACGCAAACCGTCGGCGTCATCGGCCCGCCGCTTGCTGCCGAGCCGGCATAGACGGGGTATTCCCCCGCAGTGACGAAATGAATGAGGCCGAGCTCTTCTTCGGGTTTGATAAGGCCTGTGTTGTGGGCCAGCAACTCGCGGCTGATGCAGGTCATGTCGGCCGGCGATAGGCCGATTTCCATTCGCGTGTACTTCAGCGAGCGGAACAGTCGGGCGATGTGGTCCTCCAGGCGGAACGGCTGGTGGCGGAAGGTGCGGGTCATCTCCGTGACGGTCGCTCCCATCACGATGCCGGAGTCGTAGATCTTCAGGCTGGCCTGGGAGGCGGGGAGGATCTGGCCGCGGAGATAGACGAGGGGTTCGGTCATGCGAATTGGTTAACCACGGATTGAACACGGATGAAACACTGAAGAATTCTCTCGACGGCCCAAGGAGATTGCCATTGAGTTAACCACGAAGACCCGAAGACTCGAAGAATTCATTTGATCCTGTCCTCTTTGTGTCTTCGAGCCTTCGTGGTTCCTCCTTCTCTTTCGCAAGTCCGTGTTCAATCCGTGGCCGCTTACTTGCTCTCCTCCGCATCCAGTTTTTCCAGTTCCTTCTGCAGCGCCTTGTAGCCGAACTCGTTGCAGACGGCGATCATTCCCCGGTCGCTCTGGTCCCGGGCGACAGCGGCCAGGGCGGAACAGGCGGCGTTCATGGATTCGATGGCCTTTTCGAGCTGCGCCCGCTGCTCGGTGGTGTCTTTTTTGCTCTTGGCGATCCCCGCCATGCGAGTCGCCTCCACGCAGTTCATGTACTCATACCCAAACTCGCAGCGGCGGGCGAGATAGAGCGTATACGACCGCCCCCCTTCCCTCGCACGCGAGTTGGCCCGATACATGTCGTTCATCGCGCCGAGATAATTGTCACGGACTTTGGACCACCATTCGGGAGGAGGATCGGACTTGGCGTAGTGCCTGAGGATTATGTCCGGCGATGGCATGATTATTTGAAGATCATTCTTACGAAAGAGCCCATCTGCTTCGTTTATTTGGCTTTCTGCTTTTAGCACAACTCCGTCAACGCCGGCACCACAGACGGATTCAACTAGCGAACGACAAGCTGATTCGGAGGTTACCGAACGATCAAATTCCCACCGACTGCCACGGTACGCACCTAAATCCTTATCAATCACCAAGGGCATCGGTGCCTGAGCAACGAATGGAATTTCCTTACGAAAACTCCTGTTGCGCGCAGGAACTACATCATTTCTTAATCGAGATACGATTTCATCGAACTGGGAGTTGGACAAGGCAAATGAATCCGCTTTTGGGTACGCATTTTGATACGCTTTCAATTGGGCAGTGGCCAGCCTGAACACTTTCTCTCCTGGAACCATTCGATTTGGATCGGGTTCTATTGCAAAAGTCATTGGTTCTGCCAACGCTCGAAACCCCGGAAGTACAGTCGAAAACTCGACGGGGAATTCGAGAGGGTTAAACTCGAGATCCACGCCCATACCCAAAGAATGCGCCTCGTCGATTAGGCCTTGAACTAAGTTCTGTCCGACCTTCAACCTTTCAATGTAATTTGCCTTTCCGGCAAAGTCAGGATTCTCAAATAGCTTTGCGCCGTTGAAGGCTGACCGCCCTGCAGTATCGCCACTCACCAAGAACTTCCAATCATAGAAAAGCACGCCGGTTTCCTTCTTTACTCCTTCGAATTCAAAATGCACGAATGGCCCAGTTGAGCGAACTGCAATTGCCAATCTATTTCGCCTGAGTCTGGCAAGCTGCCTCAGAAGACGTTTCTGATCCTCAAGCCCCCAGGAAGACTTGCCTGTCGGATTGTGATCTAGTGCATGCGATGTGCCTCGCTGTGTGACGACTGGTTCCTGCATCACTTCATAGTTATCCAATGAAAATGGTGGCGGCAAAACCGGATACAAATCTCCATACAGCATTGTCCGAACACCCAATGCATGTGCGTATTCAGCAGCACCCCAGTAGGCTGCGACAGGACTTCCGCCACCGATGAATAATGCGGGCTTATTGCGATACTTGATGGTCCGGAGGACATGTCCTTGCTCACTCAACTTTGGCCAATTCTCTTCGATTTGTTTCTTTGTTTGCTCATTTGTCTCTGGGCTGCCCACGAAGATGACATTCTCAGCACCCTCTGGTGCCGCCGTCGCGATCTTCACTTCCGCGTCGTAGACTTTTTTCAAATCCACGGCGATATCTTCGGCAGCCCGTTTTTCCAGCGGCGGCGCTTTCTCGCCAATGACAATATCCACTCGCGGGCCGACGGCGAGCGCGGATTGTGCAGCAGCAACAAGCAGCAGCAATGTGACCGAGAAAATTCGCGTCATCACTTAGCCTCCTCCCCAAAGCAGAACAGCGTTTCCCGTCCGCGGATGAAAATACGGCCGTCCACGATGGCGGGGGTGGCGAGGCAGGGTTCGCCGATGTCGTTTTTCGCCAGGAATTTCATTTTCTCGCCTTGCTCCAGGACGACGATGAACCCATTCTCGCCGGGGACGTAGATTTTGCCGTCGCCGGCGACGGGGGAGCCGTAGTAGTCGCCGATGTTCTTGATGCGGGCCAACTCCCAATGGGTGCTGCCGGTGGCGGCATCAAACGAGCTGGAGAGGCCACCTTTTTTGACCACGAAGAGCTGGTTGCCGACGACGAGCGGCGAGGTGAGGTTGGACGGCGACTTGTTGTGCAGGTCGAATATGACGTTCGTGCTCGTGACGTCGCCGCTGCCGCCGCCGCGGACCGCCTGGATGCTGGTGCCGCCGCCGATCATGTTCTCCGCCGACTGGAAGGCGGTGTCGAGCTCGCTGCCGGAGAGGAATTTGCTCTTGTCCTTGTCGGACTGGTCGAACCGCTCCCAGAATTCCTTGGGGACTTCGTCGCGGGCCAGGTTACCGTCCTGGTTCGTATCGAGCCATTCCAGCAGGGCGTACTTGAGCGTGCGGCTTTCGTCGCCGTAGCTTTGGACGGAGGTGTAGATGAGATCGCCCTTGACGACTGGCGAGGTCATCATGGTCCGGAGGAGGGAGTTGCAGACCCACAGCTCTTTGCCGGTCTTTGGGTCGTACCCCTTCAGCTTGCCGCTGCCAGCAACGACGATATCCGTCCGGCCGCCGGCTTCGCAGAGGACAGGAATCGCGTAGCCGGCAAGCATTTCCTTGCGATCGGTCTTCCAGCGGATTTCGCCGGTGGCGGAATCGACGGCAAACAGGGCCGGGGCGAGGTCGTCGTCCTGGTTGAAGATAACCAGATCCTTGTAAACGATGGGGGATGAGCCGGAACCCCAGTCCATGAGATAGGCCGGCACGGGGAGCGAGCGTTTCCAGGCGATTTGGCCAGTTTCGCAGTCGAGCGCGATGAGGCCGAGCGTGCTGAAATGGACGTAGACCCGTTTACCGTCGCTCGCGGGCGTGGCCGAAGCGTGGCTGTTGGGGGGGGTGATGCGGGGAAGCTTGCCGGTGTCGAGTTCGGTCTTCCAAAGCTGCTTGCCGGTATTGGAATCGAAGGCAAAGATACCGAGCTTCTGCTCGTCAGTCATCGCCGTGCTGAAAACTCTGCCGCCGACGACAATCGGCGAGCCGATGCCGTCGCCGAGCTTGGCGGACCAGCGGAGATTTTCCGTCAGCGAAAACTTGGTCGGCAGCGGCTTGTCGGATTTGGAGACGCCGCTGGAGTTTTCGCCGCGGAACTGAGGCCAATCTTCGGCGCGCGCAGTAATTGCGAGGGCCAATATAACTGCCGCGACGAGAGCGAGCGACTTATTGATCTTCATAAAACCACCTCACCGGCAGCGAGCGGAAGCGGCTGGAGATCCGGCCGCGCTTGTTGTCCGAAACGTAATAGCTGAGCAGCACGCGGTCCTTGTGGAACAGCACGCTGGTGTAAGCATAGGTCTGATCGCGGCGGGTTTCCAGACTCCGGATGTGCGACCAGGTTATGCCACCATCGCTGGAGATGGCTGAGTTCAGCGGCGTACGGTCGCCACCGTGCCCCTTGCTCTTGTCATAGGTATTATTCCAAATGAGGAGCAAGTCCCCCGAGGCCGGAATGGTGCGGATGGTGGCGGGTGCTTCGGGTGCATCGAGCGGCAGTTTGCCGGGAGCGGACCAGTGCTCGCCGCCATCCTCGGAGAGACTCGTCGCGATGTAGCCAAGCTGCGTACGGACAATCATCAGCAGTTTTCCGTCCGCGAGTTCGACCACCTCCGGCTCCATCGCTCCCCGCTTGGGCTGATCCACTCGATCCTTGCTCTGCCGCCAGGTCTGCCCACCGTCGTCAGAAAGCAAACAGAAGCAGACAAAATGTCCGTTCTTGAAAACATCCTCGGACCAGGAAACCGGGCAGACCAGCCGCCCGCTGGAAAGGAGCGTCACCCGGTCGTTATTCATCACGTGATAGCCGGGTCCGGAGGTTACCACGATGGGCTTGCCGAAGGTTCGGCCTTCGTCCTCGGAAATCCGGAGGAGCACCTTGAGATCGGTTTGACTGTTCTTTTCGAGGAAGAACATTCCCAGGGGTGACATCTCATCACCCGGTGGCAGCCGGCGGAGCGTCACGGACATCACGTTCTGCTTGCCGATGTTCTCTTGCAGCGTCCGCTGATCGCTCCAGGTCCGTCCGCCATCCTGCGAGGTCTTGGCCACAATGGTGGCCGTGGCATGATCCGCGCCGCCGCCGACAAACTCGGTGGTGGCATAAAGGAGGGAGCCATCTCGCAGGGTGATTATCGAGCCTTCGCTATAGCGAGGAAATTTGTCGGAGGCAGGAAAGAGGTCGACCTGAATATCCCCGCCAGCTGCCGCGAGAGGGAGGCCGAGGATATGTCGCGGCATGGAGAAAACGAGCAGCGCCTGCGCCGTTCGAACCCGCACATCGACGTTGGGGTCGCTGAGCCGGTCAGGTTTTAGAGCGTCCAAGCTGCGGGACCAGGCGGCGAAGTCGGCGGCATAGGTGCGAATCGTCGGATCGGCGGAGTCGATGTTCTTGGCAAGGGATTCACGTCCCTTGGCTTCGCTCAGGCAGGCCAAGGAATTCACAAAGTACGACTGTGTGAGCGGGTCGGTTTCGTTGTCCCGCAACTTCCCAATGGCGGGGATATCGTGCGAGTTTCCCAGGAGCCCCAGCACCCAGGCTGCCAATTTGCGGTGTTCAGAGTCGTCTGACTTCAATTTCTCCCGAACAAATTCCAACGCCCGCTGATTTCCTGCTCGTCCAAGGGCCGCTGCCGCCATGATTTGCAGCTTGGGACTTTCCTTGTCCTGCATGGCGGCCTGCAACAGCTTGCCGTCCCCGACTTCGCCAATTTTGTACAGGCTTTCCGCGGCGTGGACGCGGCCATTGGACTTCGGATCGGCCAGCGTCTTCCACAGAATCGCCAGCGGCTCTCGCTTCCCGGCGCGAACGATCTCGCGGGCCAGGCCGCACCGATGCTGCGGGTCTTCATCGGTCTTGAGGCGAGCCTCGAGCAGCGGCACTACTTCGCTTCCCTTTCCCGTCAGCGTCAGCGCCTCGGCCGCGTGCATGGCGGGCCAGAATTCATCCCCTTTTAGCGCTGTGCGAAGAACTGTCAGGCACTTCTCGCGAAGTTCCGGCGAAAGGGGTCGCAGTTCGGCATCCTCCGCGGCCCGAGTAGTCGCGAGAGCAACTCCGCAGAGAACCAGCACCAGCATGTAGGAAGTCCGTTTCATGCGTCCTCTACCCCCAGCAGCGAGTTTTTGGCCTTGAGGCTGATCGGTCCCGAGTAATGATGAGTCTGGCATTTCTCCTGCTCCTCCTCGATGATCTTCGTCGGCTGTTCGATGACGAAGTCGGCAAAGTGAGGGGCGTTGAAGGCGACGAAGGCCAGCCGCAAGCAATCGATGCGGGGCTCGTAGCGTTTGCTCAAGTCGGGGAGAATGATAGGGCCGGTATCCACCTGGTACATCTTCAGGTCCAAACTGATATTCATCGTTTTGACCGGGCACTCGATGATGGCTTTCAGCCCGGTCGTTTCATCCTGGATTTCCGTGCGGCTGACGATGGGTGTTGCGGCGGCAGTGGCATCGCGAATCTGCTCCCAGGTTTCCAGCAGGGTCAACTTGCGGGCCTCCCGCAGCGTGAGGTTGGCGGGGCCCCAGAATCCGTCCAGCGTCTTGATCTGGCGATAACTCGGATTGAGCTTGGCCGTGCGGCGAAAAACCAGCCAGTGCCCGTCTCCAAGAATCGGCATGAAGTCATAATTCTCCTTGGCGAACAAATCTTCCTTGGCGAACGTGTTCTCGCTCTTGCACGAGCCGCACTGGTAGAACTCGAATCGCTGCTCGCCGTCGATTAGTACGGTGCGGCTCTCGACCCAGAAACGGACGGCATTGAATGTCGCCGTGTTGCAGATGAAGGAGCGGCCGTAGTCGAGGCAGGTCAGGCCATTGACCTTTGCGGGCTCGGCTAGTTTCTCCTCTCCCCAAGTTGCCGTGGTCGGAGCGAACGCGAGTGCGGCCGCCCCGGCGGCGACGAATGAACGGCGAGCGGTATTCATCGGTGTTGCTCCTTGAGAATTCTAGTTGGCAGCAAGTATATCCGTGGGGTAGGCTTCCAGCCTGCCGTGGATGCATTGAAATCTCTCTGGGCAGGCTGGAAGCCTACCCCACTTTTAACCCCAATGCCTCATGCTGCTGCTTGAGGGCAGCCTGATACCGGCTGAAGGCTTCCTCATCCCGGCGGCAACTCACCCCTTTCAGCACCATCGCAAACGCCCGGCGATTGCGACTCGCGGACGCATTCGCGTCAGCCCGGTGGATCGTGTTGCCGTGATGGGCGACGACGTCTCCCGGGGATAAATGGATGCGGACTTCGCGGGCTTCGTCCGCCGGGCCGTAGTCGGTGATGCCCTGCGAGAAGCCAAGAACACTGGAGCGGCTGTGCGGGCGAATCGGCAGCAGGTGCGAGCCCCGCACATACCGCAGGCAGCCGTTGCCGTCGTCGACGTCATCAAGGGCCATCCAAACGGTTACTACATGGGGCGGCTTAAGGCAGAAGTAGTAGTTGTCCTGGTGGGGCGGGGTGTGCTTGCTCGTCTCCGGCGGTTTGTCAAACCATTCGGGGCCCATCGAGACGACCTCTTCGCCGACGAGCGCCGCGGCGAGCGCCGTCCAAACGGGATGCTGGTAATATTCGCGAAAGAACGGATCGATGTCCATGTGCTGCAGTTGCTTGAGCGTCTCGGGCCGGGACTTGTCGTCGTAAAACGCGTACTTGTCCGGCAGCGTCGGCACCACTTCGCGAATGTAGCGGGCCAATTCGCGGCTCAGCTCGGCGAAGTCGCCCGGCGAGAGGAGCTGTCGCACAATGACGAAGCCGTCGCGATCATAGGTGGATTTGTACTCGTTAAAACGCATTCCATCACCCTCACTTTGCAACACGTGCAGTCTACTTTCCCCGCACCACGGCCCACCAGTTGTAATCACTTCCGCCGTGTGACCGCCGCGGCTCAACCAGCATTCCCAGAAGGGCAGCCGTAAAGAATGTTGTCATGCAGGGAATGGCGATGGCCCAGGCGAACGCCAGGCGATCGGGACTTCCCAGGATGACGTCGCACCAGCTCCAGAAGACGGCGTAAGAGATTCCGAAGATGACCGCTGGGATCACCGATCGGGCCGAGCAGCGGGGAAGAAACATGCCGATGAAGAACATCGCCGAAAGCGGGCCGACAAACATATTGAAGAACTTAGGCATCATGTCCACGATGTTCAGGTCCGGCTGCCGTTGCTGCACGAACGCGACCAGGCAGGCATTTGCCGCCACCAGCAGGGCAATGACGATGGTCAGCCACCGCACAACCCGCAGCGACGAAGCGCCGGTTTCGGCATCCGCCTGCAGATCGGGGCGAAGGTCGCTGTCATTCGTTTTCAGTGTTCGAGTGAGGAAATCCTTGACTACCACGGCCGTGATACCGTTGACCCCGGATTCGAGCGTTTGAATGGCGTCGCACAGAAAGGCGGCCATGATGAGCCCCGCGCAGCCCGCCGGCAGTTGATGCCCGAGGAAATGCGGGAACAGCTTATCGGCCATGGCCATCGGCGTTTTTTGGTCTGGGAGCAAGCCGGGGTGCGCGACGTAGAACGCCAGCAGCGCAAGTCCGGCCAGCGACAGCAGGCCGACGATGGTGAAGTCCACCACCAAATTGGTCAGGTAACTCCGGCGGGCGGCTTGCAGCGAGGACGTGGAAAAATAGCGCTGCAACACGACCTGGTCGGAGCCGTGGGTGCAGATGGTCCAGAAGAAATTGTTGACCATCGCCGTGATGATGGTAAGCCGGACCGTGAAGTCGAGGCTGAACAGCGGCGGGGTGGTATGCTGCGGTGCTTTCTCCGTGGTGATTCGCCACCAGTCCGCTGGTCCGGTGCCGTCCACCGCCACGACATAGCCAATGGTCATCAGGACCCCCGCCAGCAAGAGCAGGCACTGAATGACATCGACCCAAATGACCGCCTGAATGCCGCCGATCGAGGTGTAGACCGCGGCGACAATGCCGATTCCGGCAATCCACCAGTACAAGTCGGGGCCGGGGAGCCAGGCGATATCGTCCCCTTTGATGCGATCCAGGGCGAGCGAAGCGACGAAGGTGACCATGCTCATCCAGCCGATCCGCAACAAAACAAACAAGGTTGCCCCGATCAAGCGGACGGCATAGTTGAACCGCTTATCGAGGTACTCATAAGCGCTGGTCAGCTTCAGCCGCATGAAGAACGGCACCCACAAATACATGATCACCAGGAAGGTGAAGGGGACTGCCAGATAGCCGCAGAAGAGTGTGATGCCGTTCTTGATGACTTCCCCCGGGACGCCGAGATAGGAAATCGTCGAAAACAGCGTCGCCAATATGCTCAACCCCACCGCAAACCAGGGCATTCGCCGGCCGCCGACGAAGAAGTCCTCGGTGTTCTTCTGCTTGCGACAGAAGTAGAGTGCGATGCCGAACGTGACGAGCAAATAGAACACTACCGCCGCATAGTCGAGCGGCTGGAGGCCGGGGTGCGCGGCGATTGTGGTGTCAGGTTGGGGAGGCATTGTCCTACATGGTTAGCGCACCAGCCGGCGGAAGGCGTCCTGTGCCGGCTCACATTCGAGGAGCTCGTCGAGCCGATTACTGTCGAGGCCGACCTTCATCAGCCCGAAGACCTCTTGCGCGGCAGCAGCGGTCTGCTCAACCTCTGCGGAACTCTGGGCGGCGTTCAAGTAGAAGGCAGCATAGCCGTGGCAGCCGCGCTTCGCCATCTCCTGAATGTAAAGAGTTGTGAGTTTGGCTTTTGTGGCTGGGTTGTCGGTTTGAAAGGCGAGTAACGGATGCGTCGGAAGGCCGCCGCACTTCACCGGAAGTCCTGTTTTCGCGGCGACTTCATTCATGCGGCGGATGATCTCATTTCCGACTTTCTCCAATTGAGCAGGCACATTGCGTCTGCGCAGCTCCTGAATAGTCGTCAGCGCAGCTCGCAGGCCAATCGTGTCACTCCAATAGGTGCTGGAAATGAACATTCGTCCCGACGGCTCCATCACCGCCCGCTTGCCGACGACCGCCGCCATCGGATAGCCGTTGGAGATCGCCTTGGCGAAGACCGCCATGTCGGGCGTCACGCCGACTAATTCTTGAACCCCGCCCAGCCTTGTCCGAAAGCCGCTGGAGACCTCATCAAAAATCAGCACCACGCCGCGCTCGTCGCACAGCTTCCTCACTCCAGCCAGATAACCCTCCGGCGGCAGTTCGCTCCGTAGCGGCTCCATGATGATCGCCGCGACTTCTCCGCGATGGTCGTCGAGCAGAGTGGCGAGTGTCGTCAAATCCCCATAGGGGAATGGAATCGCAGTTCCCTTGAGCGCCGCCGGAACGCCGATGGGCTCGATGCCGGGAAAGAGATGCGCATTGAGACTTGCTTCCTCCGCCAGGTTCGCCGCCAGATACCAGTCGTGCCAACCGTGATAGCCGCAGAAGAGAATCTTGTCTCTCCCGGTTACGCCGCGGGCAATGCGGACGGCGACAGCACAGGCTTCGCCGCCGCATTTGGCGTAGCGGACCATCTCGGCACAAGAAATCGTGCGGCAAAGCTCCTCGGCGAGTTCGATTTCCAGCTCGTGATTGACCGAAGTCATCGTCCCGCGGCTGATCTGCTCGCGGACCGCGTCGTCCACCACCTCGTCGCAGTAACCCAGGATGATCGCCCCGATGCCGCTGACCCAGTCGATGTATTCGTGGCCGTCCACGTCCCAAAAACGGGCCCCTTTGGCCCGCGCAAAATACGCCGGCGAAACCCCCGCCGCATACCGACTTGGCCGCCGACTGACGAGCTGCGTGCCGCCGGGAATGAGCTGGAGGGCGCGGGAGTAGAGGGCCTGGCTTTTGGGAACGCGGGACACGGGATATTTTGATTCCAAGCGGGTGACGTGAAAGGGTCGGGATTGTCCAAACGCATTCGCCGTATGCAATTCGATGTTTGGCTGCGTTAGTCCCATAGCCAAAGCTGTTCGCGAAGTTCGCTGGGGTATTTCAGCCATTCCTCAAGCGTATTGTTTGACGTCACAAAGAACTTGATGAAGCTTGCCGATCGCCAAAACACACCGTCTGGATCGTGTATGTAATTGATGATTTGACCGCGTCGCCCCTTCGCAGTCGGATCTGAATCGAACAACAAGGAATGGCTGCCTCCATTGAATTCAGCAAACGATAACCAGTGCTTGTGCCGCAAATAATGCCGCTGAATGCGCGGATCACGTTTTCCCCATTCTTCGTCATCGTGCCATTCCTCATATCGAGCCGCATTGTAAGGCGCAAATAGCTGCCAGTTTTCAAGAACCTCGTCAATTGAAAGAAAGTAGTAGGGGGTAAATTCACCCTCTCCTGCCGCGAACCACATGGTACGCCCGGAACCGTTGGAGATTCTCCAAAGTTCTTGCAACTCTGATGCGACCTTGACGCCGGTGACTTTTGCCACCGATTCAATCGCTTTTTCCATGGCTGCAGGCTGGCGATTAAGGTCTTTGCCAAGTTTCTTGTAGACGACCGTCAGGCGGTTGAATTCACGTTGGATGGGAGTCATTGTGGTAACCAAACAAGACGCTGTTTATCCGGCGCTCGTCTTTATGGTAACTAGCGCCAAACTCGTCGCTATGCTTCTTCCCTCGGCAGTGCCGCCCTGAGCGCAAATCCTCCGTCCACCAGCAGCGACGTGCCGGTGACATAATCCGCGTCGTCCGAGCAGAGGAACACCGCGGCTCGGCCGATGTCCGCCGATGTGCCGAGCCGCTTCCACGGCAACGTCGGGGCCGCCTTATCAATGGCGTCATGGCCGAAGGTTTCGTGCTCCCCCGGCGTGTCAATCCAGCCGGGCTCGATGACATTCACATTGATGCGGTGCGGCAGCAGCTCCGCCGCAATGGTGAAGGCCATGTGATTGAGGCCGCTCTTGCCCGCGTTGTAGGCCACGCTGCCGGCATAGGGCACGCGGGCATGAACGCTGGAGATGAACACGATTTTGCCGCCGCGCCCCTTTTTCACCATGTCGCGGGCGACAAGCTGGCTCATGTGGAAGCCTCCCACCAGAGTTCCTTGCAGCACCTTTTCGAAAGTCTCCGGTTCATAGCTCAAGAAATCGCCGCGGCGGGAATAGGCCGGGTTGCTGACAAGAATGTCAAGCCAGCCGAAGGCATGCAGGGTCCGCTCGACAATGTTTTCGCAGCCAGGTCTGGAGAACGCATCCCCGTCCACAATCATCCCTCTCCGGCCAAACGCCTTAATCTCCGCGAGGAGAGAATCGGTTTCCGCGGAATGCTCCCGGTCGTTGATCGCCACGTCCGCCCCTGCCCGAGCGAGCTCCAGCGCACAGCCGCGTCCGATGCCGCGGGCGGCCCCGGTGACCAGGGCTTTGCGTCCATCGAGAATCATTTCCTGCATTGCACGCACCTATTGAAAACGGAAGGAGAAGAGCTGGGCATCCTTCAAAGTGAATCGCAAGCGGATCGGCTGGTTGGCGAATTGGGATACGTCGGCCTGGTCCCCCCAGGAGACTTTCTTGCGAATCATGTCGCCGGTAAGCGTCGCGTTGTCCGCCGTGTACAAGCCGAGGGGCTTGCCAGAGATATCTTGGAGTTCTACTTGCAGAAGACCTCCAGGCCGGGTCGCAAAGTTGAGGAGCAGATTCTTGCCGGTAAAGGTAATGGGCCGAGTCAAGACTTCGCCACCCTCCGAGGCGGCGGTGAGAGCGACCAGCCCGTCCTGCCGATAAGTGAATCTGCGCAGCCGACTGGCGGGGCCGGTGTAATAAGCCTCCTTGGCGTAGACCGAAAAACCCGCCCGCTCGTGCTTGAGATTGACGAGCCCCCAGGCCATGTAGTTGCTCCGGTTGCCATCCCGATTCGCCGGAGCGGATGTTGGGATCACGGCTTCTGTGTAGCGATGAAACGTCTGGCCATCGCGGCTGACCATGAAGGTTGGCTCGGTCTGCTCCCTGGCGGGAAGGAAGCGGGTGGGAAAGCCAACAAGGATGTGCGGAGCGCCGAGATAGTTCCGGATCGTGTTGGTGTAGAGATGCTCGGGAGGAGCATCGGGATAGTCGAGAAACTTCGGCTCCGTCCAGTGCAGGAAATCATCGGAGGTTTCCGTCATGATGTCGCGCACGGTGCGGAACATGCGGTGATAGCCGCGGTATTTGCCAAGATACTCGTCCCAGAACGCGAGATTCTGCGAGTCGAACGCTCCGTGGGTAATCACTGGTTTATCCGCCATCGGCGTCCAGTGGATGCCGTCTGCCGACTTGAGGGGCAACAGGCCGCCGCGACCGGGCAAAGCTGTAATTGCCTTGAAGCGAGCATTGGGCAAGCACTTGGGATTGTTGTCTTTGAACGGCGTGAAACAGTGCGTTCCCTCGCCGTCCCAAATGATGTTGTTCGCCTTCGAACCGTCGAAGTCGAACAGACCAAGTTCCGGCTTCGTGAAGTGAATCCCGTCGTTGCTTTCCGCGTAACAGGTTACCTCGCGGTGGGTGGCTTTCTTAGCTTTTTCATCCCAATGGGAGCCGCGATAATAGAGGCGATACTTGCCACCTCCTTGACCGTCGGTATCATCGACGAGCGTGTAGTAGGCACTCGTGTTTCCCTCCCACGGCTTGTCCGCGGTCAGGACCACTTCTTGCGGCTGAGGCTGTTGCACCACGAGCCGGGCCGAGCCGCTCACCTTTTCCAGCAAATAGTCGTCGACCAGCGGCTCCAAACGCGAGCCGATGTTCTCGGCTTCCAGCGGCACCTGGATCTTGGCGAGATAAATCTGCGTCTTTCCTTCGTGCGACGAGTAGTAACTCATCCAAAGAATGCCGTTGTGCCAGACCAGCCCCGGATAACTGGTATCGCCACTGCTGGGGAACGTCAACACTGGTTCATAGCCGCCGTCGACGGTCATCGTGGCCAGAACCGCCTTCGCACCACCGGGATAACTCCGCCCTGCTCCCCACCACGATCCATCCGGTAGCCTTAGGAAGTTCGGGCCGCCCAGTCGATGCTTTGTTTCCGTCCACTTCCATTCTTTGTACGGCGCTTTGCTCCGTCCAATCCATCCGAATGTGTTTCCTCCTTCGCGGCGGACGAGAGCGATCATTTCCCCATCGGGAGCGAACCGAAGCGTCGTTTCGTTGGGATGGCCGGGAACATCCAGATGCGTAATCAGGTCGTACTTCACACCATCCGAGCTGGCGACGAGTTTCAGCTTCCAATCGGCCGGCCCTGGCTCCGCCTTGCCGGTCGTCGCCGCGTCTTTCGCAGCCGGCGACTTTCGCTCTTCCGCGTTGTAAGAGACACCATACGCCTTCCCCCCGTGCCAGGTCACTCGCCACAACCATTCTCCTTCGGTGAGGACGCGCTCGGTTGCGGTCCACTCCCGCCCATCCTTGGAAAACGCGACCCGCGGCTGGCGGCCAAGGAGCGTTTTGCCTTCATAAACAGAGCCCCCCGCCGTCATCATCAGCCGATCATCTGGCGTGACGGAGAGCTTGGGATCCCGCAAATCAATCCCCTTCTCTGTCAGCAGCGCTGCCGACTCCCATTTCTGGCCATCGGCCGATTCCAGCACCCGCAACTTCCCATCCCCACCGACGTGCGCATCCGCCTCCCTGAAGGTGCAGAACCATTTTCCATGCCAGCGGATCAAATCAGTAAACGCATTATGCTTCCCTGCGTCCCAAATCTGCCGCACTTCCAGAATCTTCGGCTCGGCGGCTAAAGCGGGCCTGAGCAGCAGGCTGGAAGCAAGCAATGCAAGAACGCACAGACCCACGGAAAGGGTTTTCATGGCAATACCCGGCAATTGGAGCGATTCAAGAGCGACACGGTTCGCGTCTTGATTCTATCAGTGTCACCGCGAGCAACAACTCCGCAGCGTTACAGGTATTTCTGATAGGCCGCCACCGCCAATTCGTCGCAGCGGTCGTTTTCGGGATGGCCGGAGTGGCCGGCAACGCGAGTGAATTTGAACTGATGGGCGGCGATCAGCTCGTCGAGCTTGATCCAGAGGTCGGAGTTCTTCAGTTCCACCAGCTTCCCTTTCTCCCGCCGTTTCCAGCCGTTCCGTTTCCAGCCGGCCATCCATTCGGAGAGGCCCTTGCGAACGTACTCGCTATCCGTAAGGAGCTCGACATGGCAGGGCCGCTTGAGCGCGGTGAGCCCTTCCACAACGGCTTGCAATTCCATGCGGTTGTTGGTGGTGTTCCGCTCCGCGCCGAAAGCTTCCTTCTCTTTCCCCGTGCCGGCATGCCGCAGAATATACGCCCAGCCTCCCGGCCCCGGATTGCCGCTGCAGCCGCCGTCGGTGAAGAGTTGGATTTCGGGTTCGTCGGGGAAAGACATTTGGGGAAAGGGGAAATGACGAAACTCGAATGGCGAATGACGAATGGAAATCGGTCAAAATTTCTGCTTTAATTCGACATTCGCCATTCGAATTTCGAATTTCTCAACTCGTTAGGTTGCCGCCCCATCGCCCGCCTGAAACTCTCCTCGCCGGGGTTTTGTCAAGTCGTCGAGCTTGGTGCTCATGCGGGCCGCGGTCTGGGCAATGTCGGCCCGCATCCAGGGGAGGAAAACCCGAAAAGTGCTTCCCTTGCCAAGCTCGCTCTCGACGCTCACTTCTCCGCCGAGCAATTTGCAGAGCTCCTTTACAATCGAAAGACCCAGGCCAGTGCCGGTGTATTCGCGGGTCAGGTTGTCGGCATCTTTGCCGGCAACCGCGGTTCCCTGGCGGAACTTCTCAAAGATAATGTCCCGGTCCGCGCCCGCAATCCCCACTCCCGTGTCGCTGACCCAGAATTCAATCATCCCCCGCGGCGTTCCTCTTGCGCCGACCGTAATTCGTCCCCCTTCGGGCGTGAACTTGATCGCGTTGGAGAGCAG
>SXOA01000118.1 GCA_005778405.1 Planctomycetaceae bacterium | reverse complement strand
CGCAGCTCGTGGCTCATGTTCGTGAGGAATTCTCCCTTGAGCTGGTTCATTTCGTGAAGGCGCATATTGAGCTGCGCGAGCTGATCGACCTTGGCATCGAGGTCCGTATTGACTTGACGGAGCGCCCCCTGGGCCTCGATTAAATTGCGGAGCATCTTGTTGAACGAAGTCGCGAGTTCCTCGAACTCGTCACTGGTATGAATGTCGGCCCGCTGCTCCAGATCTCCGCGGGCGACCCCTTCGCTCACGTCTCGCAGATGCGTGAGGGGCTTCACCACGACATAACGGACGACGATCCACAGGGCCACCATCGACAAAAAAACCGTGAGAATTCCCACGGCCCACAGCACCGCCTGAATCCAGTGGATGGAGGACTGGGTCTCCGCATACGGGAGCGTCACCCGCACGGCACGAAACGGCAGTTCGCTGGCCGTGGCTGCCGTCGTTGAGGGCGAAGTGGCGAATTTTCCGTACATGGGCTCATGGCAGGAGACGCAGACGTTTTGCCAATAGACGGGCTGGTAATAGTAGTATTTTCCATCGACGGGAGCCGCTCGGTAATCCGATAAGGCTTCGTTCGTGGCGGCAAAATCCTTGGGGTCGAGGATCCTGTCCTTCTCCGCCGAAGGTGCAGGCGCGAGGGCCTCGTCCACACTTAGCTTCTCTTGCTCTTTCATCCGCCGGGCAATTTCCGCGAGTTGCTCCTCCTGACTCGTCTTCAGCTTCAGCAGGATTTCCCTCTCCTCATCATTTTCCGGCTGATAAGTTCCTTCGTAGCGCTCGCCAAGCGAATAGAATTTTCCGCCGTAGTCTTCCCCCAAAAGCTGGTTGCTAAGCTTCTTCCGCAGCGGCTTTTCCTTGGGATCCGTGGTCCATCGCTCCCAGTGATGATCAAAGAGCACGACTCGAACCCGCTCTTTCCCTTTACTAAACGTGATTCTTTTCGCCAAATCCTTGGCAATCCAATACACGCCATAGAAGGCGAAAAAGATCAGCAGCAGCATCACGCTGCCAAAGATGCGGCGGCACTTGCGTTCCAGGTTGGTTTCACCCAGAACCCGTTTGAGAGTGCGTGAGCCTGCCATGCCGTGCCTGAGCGTGATACTGGAAGAGTTTGCCGCAACTTCAGCATTCTAGGGGGAGTGCGTATGGGTCACTAGGGCAATGCCGGCAACCCGCAGTGTTAGCGAGGTAAAGGTGCCGGTACGGAAGTCGCTGCGAAATGCAGCTTGTCCATCCATTCCTGCACCTGCAAAGCGTCGGCATACGTCGCGCCGGCGGGGACTGCTTGTCTTCCCCGGACAACGCGGCAGAAGCAGCGGAGCTCTTCCGCCATCATACCGGTCGATCCGCCAACGCCGGTGCGAATCTCCAGCGGCAGGGGCCAGGAAGCGCGGGCTTCGTCCCAAACTTCGATGGGGCGCGGGTTGGGGCTGATGCGGGCGGACCAGCCTGCCCCAAAAACTTCCATCCGGTCGAAACCTCGCGGCGGCATTCCCTCGGGAGTGAGATACGACGCGGCAAACGTGGCGAGGGGACCGTCTTTCCACTGAAGCTGGGCGGTGGCGATGTCGATTTCCCGTTTCGCCGTGCGGTGGTACTGTGCAGTGAAGCGCGCGGGCTCTTGGCCGCCCAGAAGCGCCTGCACCGCATAGAGGTCATGCACCATCGCCGCATACAGCGGGTTCTCGCCTGGAAACTTCTGCACGATGCTCGCCGGCCGGTGCCGCACGCAGTCGAAGTAAGCAATTGGACCTCGCCGCGCCGCTTCGTCCTTGAGCTGTTGAAACTCGCTGTTGAAGAGGACGATGTGGCCGAGCATCAGATTGCTCGAATCTGGCTGGACGAACGGCGCGAGGCTGCGAGCGTCCGCCAGATCATTGGATATCGGTTTTTCCAGCAGGACTTTCTTACCGGCTTTGAGCAAGGTCTTGGCAATCTCCACGTGCGACGCAGTCGTTGTGGCGACGACCCACGCTTCCGCTCGCGACTCGGCGATCGCCCGGTTCAAATCCGTCCAACCGGGAACATCAGGCAGTTCTTTCGCCACGGCGTCAATCGATTCCTGCCGCCTTGCAACGAGCGCGACCAGTTCCGCCTCCATCAGCCCCGCCAGCGTCAGCGCATGCAGCCGCCCAAACCGGCCGAGGCCGATGACGCCGATTTTGACGGGGGTGAATGGTTGCGGACTGATGGCTTGGTGTTCCTTATGTCCTGCTTGCCAACGCGCTCACCGCCAGATCGAGGCGAATAAGTGCCTCTTCCGCATCCCCCTCGCTCATCGCGCCGCAGAACCCGTGGTGGCAAGCTGCGCCGCCGTAGTCATGGAAGTAGACGCCATTGGCGATGGCGGCTGCAATGAAGCGGAGCATCTGGCCGCGGTCATGCTGCTGGGCCTGGTCGTAGCTCGTGATTTTTTCGTTCAGGCCGAAGTAGACGCCAAAGCGCGCGCCGAGACCTTGCACGCGGGCCTTGATGCCGTGCCTATCGAAGATGGCTTGCAGGCCGGGAAAGAGCCGAGCAGCGACGGCGTGAATATGTTCGTAGAATCCGGGGGAACGATAAGCCTTGACCGCGGCCAGGCCGGCAGCGACGACGACGGGGTGGCCGTTGTAGGTGCCGCTGTGCTGGCAGTCGCCGATAGGCATCAGCCGGTCCATCAAGTCTTTGCGACCGCCGAAAACACTCAGGGGATAGCCGCCGCCGACGGCTTTGCCGAGAGTGCAGAGGTCGGGCGTGATTAGCAGATACTCCTGGGCGCCGCCGGGGCACATGCGGAAGGCGCTCAACACTTCGTCGAACAGGAGAATCACGCCATGTTTCTCCGTCAGGCGGCGGAGCGTGGTGATGAACTCCATCGTTGGCAGAATGCAGCCGGCGTTGAACCAGATCGGTTCCAGGATGGCGGCGGCCATTTCGTGGGCGTGGCGTGCGAAGATCTCTTCGAGCACACCGGGCCGGTTGTAGGGGATTTGAATCAAGTGCTGGTCCATTCCCGGGGTGACACCCGTCGAAATCGGCTTGAGCGGGCCATTTACCAGGCCGATCTCGCCAGCGGACATGAACATCACCTGATCGTGATAGCCATGGAAGTTCCCTTCGAACCGCAGCAGTTTCGTGCGGCCGGTGCAAGCACGAGCGAGCCGGATGCAATGCCCTGTCGCCTCCGTCCCGCTGCCGGTGAACCGGACCCGCTCCAGGCACGGCACCGTCTCGCAGAGCAAGGCCGCCAGCTCCGCGTGTGTCTCGTTCTCATAAGAACACGGTGCTCCGCGGCTCAGTGCCTTCTCCACTGCCGCCTGGACCCGCGCGTCTCCATGCCCCAGCAGCGTCGCCCCGTGGCTGCAACAGAGGTCGATGTATTCCTTCCCGTCCAAATCCCAGACGCGGCAGCCTTCCGCCCGGTCAATCAGCATCGGCCGATTGATAGCCTTGTTGAGCCGCGTGGACGATGAGACACCTCCAGCGAGGGACAGTAGTGCGCGGTCGTATTGGGTTTGAACGAGAGACATGAGACGAACCTGGATGCGAATAGGTGCACTCTGTGTCGCCATATAATAGCATGGTCTGAGACAATGCAGTCGTGCTCGACTTTCTTCATTCTTTGTTGACCGTACCGCGACTCCCCATGCACCACCGCTGGCACTGGCTTCCGATTTCACTCGTTGCTGCCGGCGTGCTGGCCGCGTGGGTAACGGCGGCGGGCAACTACGCGGCACTGGGATGGTGGCAGGTGATGGTATACGTGGGAGGGTTGGTCGCACTGGCAGGGTCGCTGTTGTTTCGCCGCGAGCTGAGCATGACGGAGCTGGAGGTGGAGAGGTTGCGGCACGAGCTGCAGGAAGAAAACAGCCGCCTGGAGGAAGACCGGAAAGCTTTCGCGACGCTGCAGCAAGAGGTTGAGGGGCAGTTCGACGAGCAGGGGCGAAAGCTCGACAAACGAGAAGAGGAACTCGCCAGCCGGCTGGTGGCCTATCACGAGTGGATGGAATTCCCGCAGCCGATTGACATCCGTCAGGCTGACAATCCGCCGGACGATCCCATTTCCGACGAGCGGGTTTCGGATTTGGCCCGCAAGGACCGGCTGATGATGGACCTGCTCAAAGACGAAACGAGGATCCTGTACGACAACATCACCTCCAACAAGTACGTGGTGGACGGCAAATTCAGTCCGGCCATCCTCCGCGACGACGCCTACGAGCTCGTTGGAAAGGTCGCCCGCATCTACCAGCCGGACGTCGAGCAACCGCTCCTCGAAACGAAGTTGCCGCTGGTCATTCGCGCCGCCAGCCGGGCCTGCCTGCACTTTTTGGTGCTAATCGACGACCTGCCGCTGAACGTGAAGGACTACAGCTTTAACAGTTTGTATGGCTATGTGCGGAACGCGGTGAGTGCCTACCGGATGTATAAATCGACGGAGCCGTATTGGCCGTACGTGAACACGGCGTATTACCTTGGCCGGTTCGCGATGGGGGCCAATCCGCTGACGATGGGGGCCTGGTGGTTCCTCGGGGCACTCGGCAAACAAGGGGCCCAGGCCATTGCCACGCGAGTGATCAACCGCCAGGCCCTGGCCCTGCTCAGCGACGTCGTTCGGGTCATCGGCTACGAAGTGGCTAGCGTCTATGGCGGCGACTTCCGCCACCGCGACGCCAACTGGATCTACGCCGCCGAGCTCACCGAAATGCTCCGCCAGTTTCCCCTCTCGCGGGACGGACTATCGCACGCTCTCAAGGAAGTCGGGGCTCTGCAGCTTCGCAGCGAGTACGACCGCATCTTTCTCTATCGCTGCATCGCCGCGCACATCAGTGCCCGGCCGCAAAACTTTCGCGCCCTGGCTTGCCTCTCCGCGGCCGAGTGCCGGGCCATCGCATCGCGCCTGGAAAAGTTCCTACACACCTTCATCCACGGCAAGACGAACGATCGCGTCACCAAGTGGAAGACGGGTGTCGAGACGCGTCTGGGAGTGAAGCTGCTGGTCAAAGTTCAGCCGACCGCCCATAGCGTGCAGGCCCAGCAGGAAGACGCCGTTCGCTCGCTCGCCGGCTTCCTCCTCGGCTCCAAGGAGCGTGAGCCGCATGACCTGGCGGGGTTCCTGACAAAGTCGAGAATCCTCGGCGAGCTGCCGTCCGCCGACCGCGCCGCTCTACTTTCCAAGCTGGAAGCCAACCCGCCCTACTTCTTCGAGCATCCCGACCTCGACCCCGAGAGCGATCTGGTTCTCAAATACCTCGGTGACCTCGCGGCTTTGCAGGTTCGCGTCTCCCCGCGCGATGCACAGTTGGACGAGCTGATCTCCGACGTGGCGGAATACCTGCGGCATGATCCCAAGCTCGTCCAGCGAATGCTGGAGAAGGAGTATGCCTCTCACTTGGCCGAACGCGTCTCGCCCGAATCCCCCACGCGAAAAGCACCGCTCGAAGTGACTCGCGCCATCCTCGATCTGCTGGAGCCCGGTGAACTGGCCCGTTTTCTTTACACCGGCATCACGCTGGAATGGCCGGCGGGAGCGAACGGCACTCGCCAACGCGGCGGCGATTTGTGGCTGCTCGGCGCGGGCCAACGCCTGATTCTGTTTGCCTTGGAAGACGATGAGCCGCTCTTGGTCTGGCGCGGGGAAGGGAAAATTGAGCTCAGCCAGGAAAGAGGAATTTTGTCGAGCACGGCCCGGCTCAGGGGTGGATTGTGGCTACAGGACTCCTCCGGCATTTTCCCGGTCATTCGCATTACCGGGCCGATGGTCAAGTCCATCGGTAACTACTTTGGGTTGTTGCAGGCGTTTGTGGAGGAACGGAAAAACCGCTCCGCCATCGTTACTGATACTCCAGCTTGAAGTCGTCGAACTTGATTTCGCCGGTAGCGCCCCCCAAGCCGATGCGAATCACGGCGAATTTTGCCAGGCGGGGGACGGCGAACACATGGTCCTTCTTGATCCAAGTAAAAGACATGTTCCAGCCCCCCATCCAGTCACCACCGACCAGACGGCGTTTTTCGTCGAAGAAGCGGACCTCCACCCGAGGCAACTGCTGGCGGGTCTGGCCGGGGCGGATGTCCATTCCCCAGACTTTGCAGGCGATCCCTAGCTCCGAGATTTTCTTACCGTCCACGGGGAATGCTTGAATCGCGGTCGCGACGACCCCCGGAGTGACGTTGGTGAACGACATAGAATTGTTCCCTTCGGGGCAGGATCTGTCGGCGATGGCCCGACCCTGCCGCACATAGACCCAAGCGGCTGGAACATCCTTGGTCTGTGGGACCAATTCCTCAAAACCACTGTTCAGAAGAGTGGGGTCTCGCGGCTTATCGCTTTGAGAACGAAGCTCTTCGGCCTTCCCTTTCATCGGAAGCAGGAGCGTCGGCCAAAGCGAAAGCGTGCTCAGTTTTCCGTTCTCCTTTTTGCAAAGATGCATCGTCTGATCGAACT
This sequence comes from Planctomycetaceae bacterium, assembly GCA_005778405.1. Classification (GTDB taxonomy): domain Bacteria; phylum Planctomycetota; class Planctomycetia; order Pirellulales; family Pirellulaceae; genus SXOA01. Next base: position 14,744 of record SXOA01000118.1, on the reverse strand, counting down.
CATCGCCAACGGGGACTAGCAACATTCCTCCCTCCGCCAGTTGGTCCACCAGCGGTTGAGGCACGTTTTCCGGCGAGCACTCGACGATGATTCGCTGATACGGGGCATGTTCCTTCCAGCCTTCAAAACCGTCTCCGATCCGCATTCTGACGTTTGTGTATTTGAGCCGGGCGAGTGTTTCCTCGGCTGATTTGGCAACTACCGGGTCGATCTCTACCGCATCCACTTCGCGGCACATGCGACTGAGCAGAGCCGTGCTGTAACCGGAGCCCGAGCCGATGACGAGGACTTTGTCATTCTTCTGCGGGTCAACCTGCTCGATCAAGTGTGCGGTTACGAGCGGCGGCAGAATGATGTGCCCGTCCCCATAGGTCACGGCGACATTCAGGTAAGCCAGGTTCCGTTTGGAAAGCGGCAAGAACTGCTCGCGCGGCACTTCCCGCATTGCCGTCAACAGGCGCTCGTTTTCAATTCCCTGTGCCGAGATCTCCTCGTTCACCATCCGCCGTCGGGCTTCGAGCAACTCTCGCAAGCCTGATTGGGCTGCCGCGGGTTGAAACGACATAAGCCACAAAGTCAGGCACAGACTAGTAGGCAGTGCCAGCAGAGAAATGGCATGCGCCACGATCATCGCGTAGGTTTTGGGGAGTTTCATTTGAGAGCAGACTATCGCAGTACCTAGTGTATTTGACGGCACCAATGTTCACCATTCAATCTCGCTAATCTATACATCCTCAATCTTCGGCAGTACCCAAGGTTTGCGGTACTCGGGCCGCGTGATGTACTTGTTCGCGTCCTTGTCGTTCTTAAAGCTGAGGGTGGCAGGGTCGAATTCCAAAGTGCGACCGGCGCGCCAGGCCGCGTTGCCGAGGTGGCAGAGCAAGCTCGACGGCTGGCCGATGGTGGCGAGGTCGGCACTCGGGGCCTGGCGGCTTCGCATACAGTCGAGGAAGTTTTTGGCGTGAGCCGTGTCGGGTGTGGGCCGCTTTTCTTCGCGAAGCAGCTTCCCCTTCGGATCAAACGCCCGCCAGCGGCTGTTGCCGATGATGGCGTAGCCGTTGTCGCCGTAGACCGCCGCCCCTTCGCTCTCTTCGTGCAGCGGATAGGGGGACCAAATCCGCATCTCGTAAGTCAGCAGGTAGCCGGCGGCAAAGTTGTAGGTCACCATCAATGTGTCCGGCCATTCCTGCACGTCGTCGAAATAGTACTTGCCGCCGAGAGCCGCCACCTGCGACGGTAGCCCCGGTGCGGGCTTCTTCTCACCAGCAATCGCACTCTCGAGAGCCCACCGCGCCACATCCAGCCGGTGCACGCCGTCGTTGCCCAGGTCGCCGGTGCCGTAATCGAAGAACCACCGCCAGTTGCCGTGAAAGCGGCGGGCGTTGAACGGCCGGAGCGGCGCGGGGCCGAGCCAGGTGTCGTAATCGAATCCTTTGGGCGGCTCGCTGTCGGGAACGGTGGAGAGCGCCCCTTGTTTGGCACTCTCCCACGCTTTGGCGAAGCGGACCTTGCCGAGATGCCCCTCTTGCAGCCAGTCCATACATGCGAACAGGCCGGTGTCACTGCGGGCCTGTGTCCCAAGCTGGATGATGCGGCCATGCTTTTTGGCAGCCGCGACCATCGTCAGCCCTTCCAGGATGTTGTGGCCGTCGGGTTTCTCGACGTAGACATCTTTCCCCGCCTGGCAGGCCTGAATGGTCGGCAACGCATGCCAGTGGTCAGGCGTGCCGAGTACGAGAGCATCCACCGACTTGTCATCGAGGGCCGTGCGAAAGTCCTTGATCCCCTCCGGCCGCTTGCCGGTCTTGGCTTCAATCTGCCCCACGCGGCTGGCGAGAACCTGGGCATCCAGATCGCAGACGTATTTCACCGTCACTTCGGGAATCGCCGCAAAGGTCTCCAGCAAGCTGCCACCCCGGCCCCGAACGCCGGCGACGCAAACGGTGATCTTTTCGCTCGCGGATGGAGCAGCCTGGCCTGTTTGTGCCGCCATCGAAATCGCAGCGGCGGCAGCGGACGAACCCAGGAATGTGCGGCGGTTCATGGAATCCTCTTTCGTTACCACATGGGAATCGTCAACTCTTGCTTCTTCTCTCCCCGCAGAATCGTGAACTTGACGGAGTCTTTGGGGCCGTGATCCAGGCGGAGGTTAGCCAGAAACTTAGACTCCGATTGCTCCTCCATTTTTCCATCGACGGCCACGATAATATCCCCGATTCGCAAGCCAGCCGCCTCCAGCTTGGGCTTTCCTTTGCCGAAGAGCCCCTTCACCGCCAGGGCCAGGTTGTCCTCGTCGACTCCTCGGCTCTTTTTGTCAGCGGCGGCAAGCGGCTCCACTTTCAAGCCCTGTCGCAACCCATACCACGAGGAAGCCCGCCAAGCGATGTTGGATTGCTCCTTCCAGCCGCCGCTGAGGGAAATGTCCGATGTCATGACTCTGCCCCCGCGACTAACGGACAATCGGACTTTTGCGTTGTTGGGTGAAGAATGCAGCACCCACTGGAAGTCCGCGGTGGAAATCAGGGCCTGGCCATTCGCGGTGACCAAGCTGTCCCCCGCAACCAGTCCCGCGTTGGAAGCCGGCGAGTTTTCCTCCACCGATTTCACGAGCAGGCCGTCATCAATATCGAGCGAGAGCCCAATCCGCTCAGGCATCGGATAGACCCATAAATCCGCCGGCGAGAGCTTCCCCGCTTCCCACTTCGCGCGTATCGCAAACTCCTTCACCATGTGGCAGTGGATGCAGGTCTGCCGCGTCGTTTCCGACTTGGCCCGATCCTCCAGGCCGGGCGTCTTCTCCGGCACCGGATAATCGGGCGTCTTCCCCTTCTTCGCCGCGAGTTGCTCTTTGTTGCCGGGAAAGCCCTTGTGCAGCGCGAGTGCCCGCTCCACGGCCCTTTTGAATCCCGCAGTCGTTAGGAGTGAATCCGACCCTGGCCCGGAAGCGTTACGCGTTCCATAGCGGCCATAAATGGTCATGTCCGGAGCGAAGAACATGGCCGCCCAAGACATATCGAAGTCGTATTGAAAGATGCTCAGGTCGAGCCCCTTGGTCTGAATGATCCTGACGCAGACGAACTGCTTCTCGAGGGCTTCGAGCTCCACGTCTGGCCGCATCACCTTTTCATCGAGCGCCTTCCCCGGCGGGCACGGAACACAACGCAGCACGACTAGCAGCGGCTTGCCGGTTTCTTTCGCCTCGGCCTTCGCCTTGGCCAAATCGTCGTAAATCCAGTGCGCCGCGACGGGAATGTCCTTCACGGACTTGCCTAGCTCGGATTGCTCGGCGAGAGCGGAGTCTTCACTTCGGGCGATTGATAATGCCGCCAGTATTCCCGCAATCGCCACGGCACAAAGTCGAAATCTCTGTTTCATCGCATCCCTCAAAATTGTCTGGTGCTTTGCTTTCCCCGGCCACCATCCTACCAAACCGAAATGCCAGTGTCGCGAATGCACTTCTACTCTCTATCTCTCCGTCTCTCCCTCTTCCTCCCCTTTGCGACTTTGCGTTAAAAAAGAAGACACCCTCCAGGAACAACCACATGGCCCTCTTTCCCCGTGATGCAATCCTTGCCCGTCTCCGCGCCAAAGTAGCCGCCGGCCAGCCAATTATCGGGGGCGGAGCAGGAACGGGGATTAGCGCCAAGATGTCGGAGGCGGGTGGCATTGACCTGCTCGTGATTTACAACTCGGGGCGGTTCCGGATGGGTGGCCGCGGGTCGCTGTCGGGGATGATGCCCTATGGGGACGCGAACGCCATCGTCATGGAGAGGGCCCGCGAAGTTGTGCCGGTGGTGAAGCAGACCCCGGTGTTGGCCGGTGTCTGCGGCACCGATCCGTTCCGCGTTATGAAGCTCTTTCTGCGGGACGTTGATGCCGCGGGTTTCAGCGGGGTGCAGAATTTTCCGACCGTGGGGCTGATCGACGGCAAGTTCCGCCAGAACCTGGAAGAGACTGAGATGGGGTTCGGACTGGAGGTGGACATGATCGCCGCGGCTCATGAGATGGGGCTCCTCACCACTCCGTACTGCTTCAACCCGGATGAAGCGACGGCTATGGCGAAGGCTGGAGCGGACATTCTGATCCCGCACATGGGGCTGACAACTAAAGGAAGCATTGGAGCCAGTACGGCCGTGACGCTGGAAGAATCTGCCCGCCAGGTGCAGGCCATGCACGACGCCGCCAAACGGGTGAACAAGGAAGTCCTCGTCCTCTGTCACGGCGGCCCGATCGCCGAGCCCGCCGACGCCCAGTACATCCTCGATCACACCACCGGCATCGTCGGCTTCTACGGGGCGAGCAGCATGGAGCGGCTGCCGGTGGAACCCGCGATTCGGGAACGAGTGAAGGAGTTCGGGGCGCTAAGGCTGAAGTAAAGCCACACGATGAAACTCATACTCCAGACTCCCCGCCTGCTTCTCCGCGAGATGAATCATGGGGATCTCGACTTCATGGCCGAGATGCTCGGTGACGGGGACGTGATGCAGTACTATCCCAAAACGGAAGACCGCGCGGGAGCGGCTGCGAACATCCAGCGGCAAATGGACCGCTATGCCCAGTGGGGCTATGGGCCGTGGTTGGTGATGAACAAGGAGACCAGCCAGCCCATCGGCCGCGTCGGCCTCATTCATCAGGTCGTCGGAGGTGTCAGTGAGGTTGAAGTCGGCTACATGATCCATCGCCCCTTCTGGCGGCAGGGATTTGCCTTCGAAGCCGCTGCCGCCTGCCGCGATTACGCTTTCTCTACATTCAACCGCGAACGAGTCATCTCCCTCGTCCGCCTGGAGAACCTTCCTTCTCAAGCCGTCGCCCGAAAGATGGGGATGCAGCCCGAGAAAGAGACCATTCACTGGAATCTGCGGCATATCGTGTTTGCGATGGAGCGACCAATGTAGGCCAGGACAGATTCCGCACCACCCCATAGTCCTTTCGCCAAAACACTTTGCACCAACTTCCACGATTACTCCCGACCGTCTCGGAGAGACGGCCTACTATATCAGTCCATCCAATTCCTCCACCAGATCCGCGAAGCGGGCCAGCGCCGTATCCACCGGTCCCGAGCTTTCCATGTTCACGCCGGCGTCTCGCAGCAAATCCAGCGGGTCTTTGCTGCAGCCTCCGCTGAGGAAGCTGAGGTAGGCGTCGAGGTCCTCTTTGCCGCCGTGCAAGACTTTCTGGCTCAGCGCGATGGCGGCGGAAAGGCCGGTGGCATATTTGTAAACGTAAAACGCCCGGTAGAAATGCGGGATGCGAAAGCACTCCAGGGACAACTCGTCGTCGATAGCAAATTCCGGCCCAAAATAGGCCTCCAACAGCTCGCGGTAGACCTTCTTATACGAGTCCACCGTCAACGGCTCACCGGCTTCGGCCATGCCGTGCGTGATTTTCTCGAACTCGGCGAACATTGTCTGTCGGATGATCGTCGCCCGGATATCGTCCAGCTCGCGGTTGACAAGATACGCCCGCTGCCGCTTGTCCTGGGCTTGCTCCAGCAGGTGATGGCTCAGCAGCTCTTCGTTGAAAGTGCTGGCGACCTCGGCCACGAAAATCACGTAGTCATAATACTGGAACGGCTGATGTTTGGCCGAATGCCAGGTGTGCATGGAGTGACCGGCCTCGTGGGCCAGCGTGAAGACGTCGTTGAAGACCTCTTCGTTATAGTTCATCAGGATATACGGAATCCCGTCATAGCTGCCGCTGGAAAACGCCCCGCTGCTCTTCCCATGGTTGGGATAGCGGTCGCACCAGCGCCCCATCAGCCCTTCTTCCAGCACACTGCAATACTGCTGGCCGAGCGGTTCGAGCGAATCCATCACCAGCTTCACCGCCTCTTTCCATTTTCGCTTCACCTCCAGGTCGCTCAAGATCGGCACATAAGTGTCGTAGTGGTGAATGTCCTTGAGCTTCATCTTGCGGCGGCGGACGTCGTAAAAGCGATGCACGGCCGGCAGGTTTTTTCGCACCGAGGCAATCAAGTTGTCATACACCGTCTGCGGCACATTATCGGGAAACAGAGCACACTCGAGGGCGCTCTTGAAGCCGCGGACCTTGGCGTAATACACGTCCTTGTGAATCGACCCGGTCAGCGTGGCACAGAGCGTGTTCTCGTGCCCCGTGAACTGGGCGTAATATTGATGGAATGCATTCTTCCGTACGTTCCGCTCCGGTGAGACGAGGAGCTTGCTGAACGTCGAGTTGGAGAGCTCGATCTCCTCCTTCTTCTCGTTCTTCACCGTGCCGAATTTCATATCCGCATCGAGCAATTGCCGGAAGGCTTTGCTGGCAGCTCCGGCCATCTCTCCCTGCATCGCCAGAATCTCTTCCTCGCGGGCCGACAGCGTATACGGCCGGTAGCGGACGATTCGCTCCAGGGCCAGCTTATACGGAGCCAGCTCTTTCGAGGCCAGATACGCATCCAGCGTCTTCTTCGGCAGGGCCAGAATCTCCGGCCGGATGTAGCTGGCGGCCTGGCTGGCCCGTGTCGCCAGGTTCTGAAAGCGCCCCACCATCCCCTGATACTTACTCTCCGCCTGGTCCTCCGTCACCTTCAAATGGGCATACCCCCCGACCTTCTCCCCCAACCGCTCGAAGTCGCTGTCGTACTTCAGGCAAGCCGCCAACGTCTTCGCGCTCTCTCCCAGCTTCCCCTTGAACTTCTCGAAACCGGGGATGAGCTTGTCCAATTTAGCAAACTCCTTTTCCCAGGCCTCGTCGCTGGCACAGAGGCTCGACAAATCCCAGGTGTCCCCTGGCTTCACTTTCGACCGTTTGGGCAGACGCACAATCTTGGACATGGTTACTCTCTGGTTTCGATGTTCATGTTCTGTTCAGGCACAATTTCGAACCTCCGATTGTAACCGGCCCTTCCGCGCTGGAGTCCCCCCTTGCGGCGATCCGCGTGATTCACGAATCGTGCAATATCGCGTTTTCTTGATTCACGCTCCCACTCCCTCTCGGCTGACGACCCGCTGCGCGAATCGGGTCCAGTCGCGTCGTTGCAAGTCGGAATGCGAAAAAGGTGAAGGCTTACGGACATCGAAAAACTGGAGCCGTCGAGCATGAACAAGCGGTGGCCCAGCCAACAGCCCGTGTCGCGAACGCACTCGGCCATCTTCCCCGTGCAGCGACTCAAGAGGGTTTGCTGCGCTGCCAAGGGCAGCCGGCCGCGGGCCGTGCAGTACGCCGAACCGGTCACGTCTTTGGCTGTCAGATGCGGCACGAACTCTCAGGCCACATTGCCAAAGAGGATTTGCAGAAGGAACAATTTGACCGTAGTCACCGGCCCCAACTCTCGCTCTCGCCACGTAAGGCCCGCTTCCTTACAGGCTCGGACGATCGCGTCGACTTCAAGTTCGCGACTCCAACATTGCTTGAACTGTGCCACCAGCCGCGCGATGCTTCCAGCCATTGCCAGACCTCCGTGAGAGCGAGTGGAGTTTGCCACTCACTGTTCTACGGAGGCTCGGCTTCTCCATTCCCTGCGAACAATGACGTCGTAGCAAGGCTTAGTCTTTGGCGTCCTTGAAGATGCAACTAATTTGATGCCCTTCACTCGCGACCCCGTTTCTCTACACCGCTTCTTCCGGGGTCATTAACCACGATGGGCCGTGCAAGTGTTCTTGGTCGCCCCGCTGCTCAGCGGCCCGGGCGCAGTCGATGCACTCGGTGGCATGCGGAACGGCTTGCAAGCGGGCAGCCTTGATGTTGCCACCGCAGGTGTCGCACTTTCCATAGCGGCCTGCCCGAATTCGCTCCAGAGCTTCATTGATCTTTGCGAGTTCGCGGCTTTCGACCTCGGCGAGTTGTCCGCCCAGTTCCATTTGCTCGGCGGCGAGTGAGGCGTCGATCTCATCTCCGACGCTGGAATCGTGGAGGTTCTTGAGCGAGCCTATTTCTCCCGCGAGCGAGCGCGTGAGCGACTCGCGGCGACGGACGAGCTGTTGCTTGACTTTGCGAATCTGTTCGGTGCGAACCATGGCGATTTCCTCCTCTGGCGGCCCATCTGGTGTCCCAAATCAGGCCAATACGTCTCATTCTGAGCCGCTAGTTCCGCGCGGCCGACGGAGCCGAACCCCTCGGCAGACGTTATTTACGTCGATTAGCGCCGTTTCGGCTCCAGATTTTGCGGCAGCCGTGCGGCGCGGACGCGATAAGATGCACGTAGCGTGCCAAGAAGAATGTTCTCTAGCTCGTATGCAGCCCGCACTCGGTTTTAGCGAACCCGCTCCAGCGGCCGGCCCGCTCGTCTTCACCGGCCGTCACCGCCCGGGTACAAGGAAAACAACCGATGCTGGTGTAGCCCTGATCATGCAGAGGATTGTACGGCACGCTGTTGTCTGTGATGAATTTCCAGACCATCGGCTTGGTCCAGTTGGCCAGCGGGCTGACTTTCACCAGGCCAAACTTCCTGTCCCAGCCAACGATGGGGGCGTTGGCCCGATCGGAACTTTGATCGCGGCGGATGGCGCTGGCCCAGGCGTGATAGCCGATGACGGCTTTCTCCAATACCTGCACCTTGCGATGAAAGCAGCATTGATCGGGATTACTGCGATAAACAGGCCCGCCATTTTGTTTTTCGTACTCCTCTACGGTGGTGTCCGCCCGCTTGAGCTCGACGGTCATTCCATAACGGCGAACGACTTCCTCCCGCAACTCCAGCGTTTCCTGAAATTGATAGCCCGTGTCGAGGTTGAAGACGGGGGTGGCGCGGTCAATTTCGCTCAGCATGTGCAAAATCACCATCCCTTCCGGACCGAAGGCGGTCGCCATCGTGAACTTGGGGGCGAAGCGGCTAATGCTCCAGCGGAGGATTTCCTGTGGGGTCGCTGACTCCAGTTCGGCGTTCCGCCGCTCAATCTCGGCCGCGAGCTCCGGAGTCTGTTGCAGCTTGCCGTCCGGCGTTTCCAGGGGGAGCATCGGAGACTCGTCGGGGCGAAAGACTCGCAGTAATGGTTGTTCCCGTAAGGGGTTAGTGATTGACTGCACGCGGGCAGCTTGCCGAGCCATGGAAACCTCCAGCCGCCAGCGGGGCTAGAATAGACACTTCAGATAGCAGAATCATACCAATGTTGCTCATCTAAGTCAACAATCGGATGGTTTCGTCTTCAGACTGAGGTTTTTCCGCGATAAGCCGTAACCCATTTACTGGCAATGTTTTGTCACCGAAGGCCTCCGGCCGCTGAAACGACGATTAACACCACGCCAAAAACGACCGCGAGACAAATGGATATGAAGGCGATCAGGCCAATGAAATAGGCGGCGGCCGCCTTTCCGCCTGTTGTTTCGTGGGCCTCGGCAAATCCGATGATGGTAGTAACCATCTGCCAGAAGAACCCAACACAAGGACCAATGAAGGGAATGGCATTGAAGGCCCCAAACACACCCATGTTGTAAGCACAGACTCGAAAAGTCGCTTCGTAACCGTTCTTCTCGCCCCCCACCATGATCAGGCAAACGTGCATGACGCCGGCCTGAATCAGGCACATCAAGGTTGCTCCCAATAAGGGAGTAAGCACCGCGCTGGCAACTTGCTGGACCAATTGCATGGCCAATTGTTCGCCCCCCATGCCCCCGCCCGCGAGAAGCCCGATCATGCCGAGGTTGAGGATGAGGTTGCCCAGGCTTCCAATCGCCAGTCCGATCATCGCGTAACCAATCGGCTTGCCGAATCCACCGGTAATATGCATTCGCCGAAAGGCATCGTTGGTCCCCCCCAGAATCATCGTCAGCGTTTCCCACCAGGTTCCAAACGATAACCCCTGCGAGTCCCAAGGCAATCCAGTTCGGCCGGCGGCCCCAAGACTATTGCGATAGAATGCGTCGGACGTCGGTACCGGCGAGCTATAGGGATTGATTTCGTCTTTCGGTTCAAAAGCACTCCCAGGCTTTGGAGGCGCTGCACCGAATCCACCTCCCACGGTTCCCACATCCGAAAACGGATTCTTGGCCGCCGGCGCTTCGCCGAACGAACTGGGGGACGGCTGCCCAAAGCTGCTCGGCAAAGGCGCTCCGAAAGAACCGCCTGAAGGCTGGAAGGTCGTGGTGGCGTCTCCCCCCGGGATCTTGGCCAGGCCGTTGCACTTCGGGCACTTGGCCGTTTTGCCGGCGCTTTCGTCACCAACGCGGAGCAACTGCGAGCATTGCGGACAGGGAAATTCGATGGCCATTGGTGTTCCGTGTCAGGCGCAAAAGTACTCGTAAAGTGCGAAGCGTTCGCGAAGCCGCTACAATAACCCAGTCCGTGCTTCATTCACACTACACCCGCCGAGTTCCCGTCAGAAACATCCCCGCCCCCGCGTCTGATTCCCGGAGGCTGATTCCATGCCCAAGCTCCTCACCTCCGCCCCTGTCCTGCTCGTCACAGACGTTGTCGCCTCGGCCAACTACTTTCGCGACTCTGTCGGCTTTCTTTACGACAAGTTTTATGGCGAGCCGCCGTACTTTTGCATCTGCGAGCGGGATGGGCTGCGGCTGATGCTGGCGAAGGCCGACGACCCAGCCCACATCAAGCCGTATTGGCAGCTTCGGGCGAACACTTGGAACGCCTACTTCTGGGTCGATGCCGCCGACGCGCTGTATGAAGAAATGAAAGCGAAGGGGGCAAAAATGGACTACGGCCCTTGCACCCAGCCTTACGGTGTCCGCGAATTCGGCATCCAGGATTTGGACGGCCACGACATCGGCTTTGGACAGATACTGCCATGACTCCTCCCACTGCCACACAGTTGCTCGCCGACCCCATCGGCAATTATCCGCAGGCGACGGTCGCCTGCTTTGACCCGACGACCGGCGACTTGCCCCGGCGAAAGATGGATGTGCCGCGGACGAAGCGTTTTTTGGAAGCCCTCGCTGCGGCGGGTGCCCCGGCCCTGCTGATTGCGGCTTCGACAGGTCAAGGCCATCTGCGAACCGTGGCGGAACTAGAGGAATGGTTCCGCGTGGCAGCGGATGCGAAACTCGGTGGGACGATGCTATCGGCCCTGCTGCGGCCGGAGGACGGCGCGGAGGCGAATGGCCGGCTGGTGAAACTGCTCGCGGAGCTGAGGTATCCGGTCATCTTCATCCGCCCCGGCACCGACTTACCCAAGAGTGCCACAAGCCAGCAAATCGCTCAGAACATGCAGCCACTGTTGGAACTGGCCGCTGCCAAGGGCCTGGCGGTCGGCCTGTATTCGATTCCCGACGTCAGCGGCGTCCCCATGCCCCCCGATGCTGCTGCCGAGTTGGTACAGGAACCGGAGGGAAAAAATATCGTCGCCATCAAGGTGACCGAGGCGGACTATGACGCGAGCACCGCCCGCTTTCTGGCGGACAAGCGGTTGGGCCATCTCAAGATTGTGCAAGGGTGGGACCCGCACTTGGTCCGGGCACTGCAAGACGGACCGGAGCACGATGACTACCAGCGGCAGCGGTGTGGCGTCACGTCCGGGCCGATGTCGTTTGCGGTTTTTCAATACCTGCATATCCTGACCGCTGCGCAGCGAGGTGACTTCGACAAAGCCGCCAAGGGGCAACTGGCGGTCACGGCATTATTTCAGGCCATGCAGGATGACCCGAAGAAATTCGCCGATCTGCAGCGGGCCAAGTTCATCATGGGGCTCGGCCAGCCGCTGACAGGGGCTGTCAGTGAAGCACAAATCGAGCGGGTCTTTGCCGCACTGGAATCGCTGCCGCGAGCTGCCGACAAGCAGCACTTGGCCCTTAGCCTCGACCTGCTCGGCGATGGACCGTTCCACGAGCGGCTGGCGGCGCTCCAGTAATATGAGCAGCGTTTCCAGTCCCAAACTCGCTGCCTGCCGATTAGCTGCGCTCGGCGATCGGGCTCTCGTTGTGCATCTGGGAGGCCGAATCGATCCGCCGACGTTCCGCGCCATCCGCTCCTTGAGCCGGCGACTCGCGGACCAACCGCCGGCGGGCATGTTGGAATGCGTTCCCGCGTTTACGACACTCGCCATTTACTATGACCCGCTGCGTACCTCCCAAACGGAGCTGATCTCTCTCGTCAGTAAACTCATTGACACTCCCGATTCGACGATCGAGACTCAGCCGCGACTCGTCGAGATTCCCGTCTGCTATGGCGGGGAGTACGGCAGTGATTTGGACTTTGTCGGACAACACGCCAGTCTAACTGCGCCCGAAGTCATCGAAGTACACTCGGCCGCGGATTATCTCGTCCACATGATTGGTTTCGCTCCCGGTTTTCCGTACCTCGGAGGAATGTCCTCGAAAATCGCCGTTCCCCGCCGCGCTTCGCCGCGACTCAAAATTCCACCCGGCTCGGTCGGCATCGCGGGGGACCAGACCGGCATCTATCCGCTGGAAACTCCCGGCGGCTGGCAGCTCATCGGCCGCACTCCGCTGGCCCTGTTTCTGCCGGAGCGTGATCCGCCGACTCTGCTGCAAGCCGGCGACATTGTCCGCTTCCGCCCGATTACTCCGGAGCAGTTCCGGCAACTCGCGGAGCCTTCCGCATGAGCATTCGAGTCCTCCGCCCCGGCCTGCTCACCACGGTCCAAGACCTCGGCCGCTGGGGAATGCAGCGCTTCGGCGTGGTCGGCGGCGGAGCGATGGACCCCTTCGCGCTCCGCATGGCCAATCTGCTGGTCGGCAATGACGATAATGCCGCGGCTCTGGAAATGACTCTGCTCGGGCCGACGCTCCACTTTGAGCGAGACGCTCTGGTCGCGCTCTGCGGCGGTGACTTCCGTCCGCAGCTCGATGGCCACACGGTTCCCACCTGGCGACCGGTCTTCATCCAGCCAGGGACCACGCTCAACTTCGGCCTCGCCACCTCCGGTTGTCGCGGATACCTCGCGGTCGCAGGGGGCGTTAACGTGCCAGTAGTGCTGGGAAGTCGCAGTACCTATCTCCACGGGAAATTCGGCGGTCATGAAGGACGTGCACTGAAAGAAGGAGACTGTCTTTCCATCGCGGATAAATCGCTGGCGGTTTCGCGTTCCCCTGCCAACTGGTGCATCGGTTCCATGATGCCAACCTACAGCGACAGCCCCACGCTCCGTGTCATCCTGGGAAGTGAATTCGACTGGCTCACAAACACGAGCCAGGAGCAACTCTTCTCCGCCGAGTTCGAGGTCACGCCTCAATCGGATCGGATGGGCTTCCGCCTTTCCGGACCAATGCTGGAACTTACCGCTCCCCGCGAGCTCATTTCCGAAGCGGTCTGCCCCGGCACCATTCAGGTTCCCGCCGATGGACAACCCATCCTGCTCATGGCAGACTGCGCCACGACCGGGGGTTATCCCAAGGCGGCCTGCGTTGCCAGCGTCGATCTGCCGCTGGCCGCTCAGTTGCGGCCGGGGGCCAGGCTTCGATTTTCGGTTATCTCGCTGGCCGAGGCCCAGTCGCTCCTTCGCGAGCGAGACGTCGACATCGCCCGACTCAGGGTCGGATTGGATTTCAAGCTTAGCCGCCGCGACCACGTGGCGAATTCCCCGCATGGTCGCGAGTGCTAAGCGAAGGACTCGAGAATCATGGCACGCACCATCGACCTCAATTGCGATATGGGGGAAGGCTTTGAAAGTGACGAAGCAATTCTGCCACTCATCACCTCCATTAACATCGCCTGCGGCTATCACGCGGGGGACGCGGCGACGATGCGGAAGACTGTTCGACTCGCTGTGGATCACGGCGTGGCCATCGGTGCTCATCCCGGCTTCGCGGATCGTGCTAATTATGGGCGGCGAGTGATTCTCGTCTCGCCGCAGGAAGTCTACGATCTGGTCCTCGAACAAGCAGGCGCTCTGGCCGCAATCGCCCGCGCCGCCGGAGCCATCGTCACTCACCTCAAGCCGCACGGGGCGCTCTACAACATGGGGACCAGGGACGCAGCCATCGCCACAGCAATTGCCGCCGCGACTCGCGACTTCGATCCCGCCTGCATCCTCGTCGGGCTGTCGGGAAGCGAGGTGATCAAGGCGGGCGAATTGGCCGGGCTACAAACCGCGAGCGAAGCCTTCGCCGACCGGACCTACCAGGCCGATGGCACTCTCACGCCGCGCGAATCGACGGATGCTCTCATTCACGACCCCGCCGCCGCTGCAAAGCGAGTCCTCAAAATGGTTTTGCAGGGATGCGTCACGTCGCAACAAGGGACCGAAGTTCCGCTTCGCCCCGACACTATTTGTATTCACGGTGATTCTCCCGGAGCTGTCGATTTCGCCACAGCCATCCGCGCTCGGCTGGAGCGCGAGGGAATTGTGGTCAGGCGGCTGTCAGGGACCGCCTGAAGGCGGAACTCCATCCTCGCAGCCCTAGCGAATTCCCCGCCATCTGCCTATAATCACTGCTTCGCCGTCCCCGCCCATGATGGGGACTTTTTCGCCGTTTTTTCGAGGAGCATGTCCGTGGCAGCAGGCAAGTTTTTGTTTACCAGCGAGTCGGTCAGTTCTGGTCACCCGGATAAGCTCGCCGATCAAATCTCCGACGGCATTCTCGACGCCCTCCTCGCTCAGGATCCGATGAGCCGCGTCGCCTGCGAGACGCTCGTCACGACTGATTTCTGCTGCCTGGCCGGCGAAATCACCACCAAGGCCAAGGTCGATTACGAGAAGGTCGCTCGCCAGGTCATCCGCGAAGTCGGCTATACCTCGAACGACATCGGCTTTTGCGCGGACACCTGCAAAATCAACGTCCTGCTCCACAGCCAAAGCCCCGACATCGCCATGGGGGTCAACGACGACGCCACCAAGGGAAAAGACATCGGGGCCGGCGACCAGGGGCTGATG
>SXOA01000117.1 GCA_005778405.1 Planctomycetaceae bacterium | reverse complement strand
GACACCTCCTGGTCCTCTGCGCTTTCGCCCCCAGTCACACGACCAACGAACTCACGCAGCTACTCTCCAGAAAGTGTGATACCATGCCACAACAAATCGCGCCAGTCTGCCTACCCTACCCAACTATGCGCGCTGGCCGTGACCAGATACCTGACCTGCTTCTCGGATAACAGTTTAGTTCCCGGCCGGCGGCCTTAGGGGTTGCTAGCCGGCGGGGAATTGCGCTAGGCCGGAATGGCTGGTAGGTTTTAGGTGTTAGGTTGTCGGCATACGGAAGGGATGCCGATGCACTTCTGCTTTTACCCGCGCCACGAATATGCCTGTGCCCATGTGGGTCATTGCCCCCATCTGGGCGGTGCTGCTCTGGGATCCGTGGTCGATGCGGCCAACGAGAACGGCGATTACTTGGAGATGCTGCACGGCCCGTTGGACGCCGAGCGCCGGACCGTGGCGAAGCTGCTGTTGGAACTCGAGACGCTGCGGAAAGAACTCGAGCAGGTGAAGCTCGAGCTGCGGCTGGAGCGGCAGAACAAGTTCCGCACCGGTGGCGAAGAACAGGAGCCAGGCGAGACAACGGCGGTCGAGAACAATTCCGCGGAAGCGAGCGCCGCCAATGCCGAGCCCCGCAAGTGCTCGCCGGTAGGGCATCCGGCCTGGTTTCGTGCCACGCCGACCGAGTTCGATCAGGCGATCGCGGTGGCCACGCCCTCGCGGTGTCCGCATTGTGGCGGCGAAGTGCGGTGCTTCCCGGACGCGGAACTCGGCGAGCACGTGCAGGAAGACGTCGTCGAGCGAGTCTCTCAGGTCGTCTGTTATCGCCATCCCGCGGCGCGTTGCCGGAGTTGCCGCCGCTGGGTGCAGCAGGCGGGACCGGGAGAGATCCTGGGGAGCCAGATTGGACCCCAACTGCGGGCTTGGGCGTTCTTCCTGCGGAACGACATCGGCATTAGCTACCGCAAGGTGCCGCGAACCTTGCGGGAACTGTTCGACTTTCCCTTCACGCCTGCCGCGCTCCTCGGCTTCGAGAAACTCGTGGCCCAGCCGGCCGAGGCGGTGACCGACGACATCGGCCAGAAGCTCGCCAGTAGCGACGGGGCAGTGCCTGCCGACGAAACCTACTGGACCTTGGACGGCCAGCGGGCCTACTACTGGGTGCATGGCGACGAGAAATACATTCACTTTCAGTTCGATACCTCGCGGGCCGGCGAAGTCTCGCGCGATGTGCTGGGAGAGCACTTCGCGGGCACGCTGGTCACCGATTGTTATTCGGGCTACCACGCCCACGTGGCGAAGGCCAAGCAGAAGTGCCTGGTGCATGTGGCGCGGCAGGCGCGGGAGTGGCAGAAGCTGACGGCGGTGGGTTCCCGCGCCTGGCAGTTCTTCCAGGACGTGAAGGAGTTTTTCCAGCGCGGCTGCGCGTTCCAGCGCGACCGACAGGCCGGGAAACTCTCGGCTGCGGAACAAGAGACGGAAAAAGCCTGGCTCCGCGGCGAACTGGCGCGGCTGAAGGCCTGCCCCCTCGACCACCGCAAAGCGCTCACGCTGCAGCCACGCCTCGTGAGACATCACGAGGAGTGGCTCGTGTTCCTGGATGATCCGCGCGTGCCACCCACCAACGACCTGGCGGAACGCGCGTTGCGGCCGCTGGTCGTGATGCGCAAAACCAGCTTTGGCCACCGCACACGCGAAAGAGCCCAGCGCATGGCGGCGCTGATGACCGTGCAAGAGACCACCAAACGCCACGGCCACAAAGCCAGTGAGATCTACTACCGCCTCCTCACCCAGCCCCCCAACCGCGTGCTGGAGTATCTGTACGCTGGCGGCAAATCCAAGTCTTGAACTTTCCCGCGGTGCAGCGACCGCCCGAATGCCGGGGGGACACACGGCTGCGCGCCGCGGCCTCTGACGACACTCCAAAGGCCATCTCACGAAGCCGCTCCCGAAGCTTTCAGGCGCTGCTTCACGCCCCCCTGCGATGTGACGCGCCCCATCGCGATTTCCGCCCGACCCCTCTTCAGCCGCCCCAGAAACACCGGTCGGGAACTATACAGTTACAAGTTTTGGCGAAGTGGTGTCAAAAAGCTTGTCTTGAAGGGAAGGAAGTGCTTACAGGCGACACGGTAGCGCCGCCGCATTGTCGTGAATCGGCACCGCCGGCGCAGGTTTTGCTATTTGGAACCAATTAGCTATTGGAGGCGTCTATTTAGATTAATTGGCCGCTAATATTGAATTCCTTACAAAGAGGGCTTCTTTTTTTATTTTTTGGAATAGGCAGTTCTTGCCAAGTTTGCCCAATGATCTGCGTTCGCAGAGAGGGGATTTTTGGAATTCGGCCTTGGAATTCAGCGTTTGGACGCTTCGAGAAAAATAACCTATAGTTCACATGGCATATCTGGCTGTTATGCGCGGATGTCGGCAATTCGGCCCAATTTCTGCAAATAAAGGAATCTCAATGTTGGCCCCGATTAGGGTCGGCACCGCTTGGACAGAGCGGTAGTGATCGCCACTACAGTTTTCGATTTACGGAATCAGGAGAGGATAGCATGGCACTCAAGCAGCGCAATCGTCGGTTAAATTTTCTGGCCCAGGTGGAGGCGTTGGAGCCCCGCTGGTTGATGTCCACCCTCGGTGGCGGAAATGAATCCGCCCTCGTAGCGGAGGGCGAAGCGGCAGCTTCGACATTTGCCGAACCGGGAACCACGATTGCGCTGCCCGGCAATGCGACGATGAACAACCCGACGTACGGTTCGACGTTTCGCAGCGCGTTAAACGGGGGAATCGGGTATTGGGATGCAGCGTCCTCGTGGTCGGCGGGACGAGCGCCGACGGCAACGGACAAGGTGATTATCGCGGGAGGGGACACGCTGATCATCCGGGACACGACCGCGATTGCCCAGGCGGTCGGCATTTACCAAGGTGGCAAGCTGCAGTTTGCCACGAATGTGAGCACGGAATTGAAGGCCGTCACGGTGGTGGTGCTTGGTGAGTTCGAGATGGGGACGGCGGCCGCTCCGATTGACGCGGCCGTGACCGCCAAGCTGACAATCCGCAACGTGGCGATCGATAACGTGGCCGATCCGGGGCAGTGGGGAAATGGCCTGGTCGTTCTGGGGAAAATCCGCGTCCACGGCGCGGTCAAGGACGTGGCCGAGAACCGGCTCACGGTCCAGCCTCAGGTTGGCCAGAACACCCTGACTTTCGCGCACAACGTCACGGGCTGGCGGGCGGGGGACAAGTTGTTCGTCCCCGGAACTAAGCAGTTGACGGACTACGAGTACAACACGGGGGTCGCCACCGGTTGGGAAAGCATGACCATTGCCAGCGTCTCGGGCAATGTCGTCACCTTGACCGCGGCGCTGACGGTGAATCATCTGGGGGCCACGAACTCGGTGGGAGTCGTGGAATTCATGCCCGTGGTCCAGAACCTGACCCGCAACGCGGTGATCAAGTCGGAGAGCGCCACGGGGACTCGGGGCCATGCGCTGTTCGCGGGCCGAGCCGACGTCGATATCCGCTACGCCACCTTCGGGGGCCTGGGGCGGAGCCAGATCGGCGAGCAGAGCAACTTCCGCGTCCCGGTGCATTTTTACCACCTGATTGGCCCGAGCACCCCGCAGGCCAACGGCTACCAGTACACCTTCATCGGCAACGCGATCACCTGCCCGCTCGACCCGATGCCGTTCAAGTGGGGCATGCTCATCAACAACAGCCATTTCGGCCTGATCCAGAACAACGACCTCAACAACTGGGCCGGGGCAGGGATCGTGACCCTGACGGGAGCCGAGACCCAGAACGTTCTGGACGGTAATCGCGTCATGCGGATTACCGGCACGGGGGAGCGGGTCGACGACACGGGCGAAGCTGGTGTCGGCTACTGGCTGCGGGGTCCGGACAACTACGTGCGGAACAATATCGCCGCCAATATCAAGGGCGGAATCTACAGCTACGGCTTCAACGCCTCGCATGGTCGTTTTCTGGGAACCGTGACGCTGCCGACCTTCCAGGGGGCGGACTCCAGCCAGGCCGGGCAGTCCGTCTCGGTGAACATGAACTTCCGTCCCTTCCGGGAATTCCGCAATAACGAGGTCTTCGCCACTCAGAACGGAATGACCATCTGGTGGTTGGGAATCGAATACGAAACGCCCGCGGACGTGGAGAGCCAGCTCAAGGATTTCAAGGTTTGGAACGTCTACAACTGGGGGATGTTCCTCTATGAAAGCAACCGGCTGACGATCGACGGCTTTCGCTACTTGTCCACCGAAACCTCGATGCAGCGGACGGCCATCACGTTTACCGACTACCTGACCCGCCGCGTGGTCGTGCAGAACTCGAGCATCGAAAACGGCTCCCTGCGACTGCCGCTGCACGCCGATCTCCGCGGGACGTCCGCGGCGGACCAGACGGTCGGAAGAGTGGTCGTCAAGGACAGCAAATTCATCGATGGTAGCATCTGGGGCACCCCCCAGGCCAACGTCAATGGGAGTGGCGATCTCTCCAAGCGTGTTGCGATCATCATCAACGTCACGTTCCAGAATAGTCCCAATAGGATCTCCCTGGACAATGACCCGAGCGTCACCAACGGCACCCCCAACCTGATCCCCGACAACTACGCGGTTATTCAAAACTACAATTCGCTGCCCGGGGTCAACGCTGAAGACTTTCTGGTCTATGCGATTTACAAGACCGGTCCAGGCACCCAGCAGCCCAACCGCAGCGAGATCGAGGGCAAGATTTACAACCTGGTGGACTCCACCGCCCCCAACCTCAGCGGCATCGCCGTCTCCGGCATCACCAACTCTTCCGCCAATATCAGTTGGAACAGCAGCGAAAACTCCGCCTTCCAGGTGCAATACGGCACCACTTCCTCCTACGGAGAGGCCGTCACGCATGCGGGCTTTGCAACATCGCGCACGTTGACGCTCCCCAACCTAAAGACAGGTCTCACTTATCATTTCAGGGTGTTATCGTGGGATGCATTTGGAAATCTCACATCCTCCGCAGATCAGATTTTCGATATTACACCGCCCGTGGTAACCGACGCTGAAATCGATCTTACTGGAGCGACAGGCAGCGGAGGTGCATTTCGCGTCGGGGACACGGTTTCAGCGATCTGGAATAACAACTCCCAGGGCAACAACAACCCGGACATCGCCAGCGTCAACGTGAACTTCAGCCAGTTCGGCGGGCCGGCGGCGGTGGCGGCCACGAACAGCAACGGGATTTGGTCTGCTGACTTCACGATCACCTCTGGCTCCATCGACGGAACGAACAAAAACGTCTCTGTCGCGGCTACCGACCATTCCGGGAACAGCACCACGACGGCCGACACGACGAACGCCACGGTGGATAGTCAGCTCGCGGTGGTGACGGACGCCAAGATCAGCCTCAGCGGCGCGACGGGGACGAGCGGGGTCTTCCGGGTCGGGGATACCGTGACGGCCAGCTGGAACAACACGGCCGCTTCGGGCGACAACAACCCGGACATCGCCGGGGTGACGGTCAACTTTGGCCCGTTCGGCGGCGGCGTGGTGACGGCCAGCCACAGCAGCCAAACCTGGACAGCCAGCTACACGCTCGTGGCGGGAAGCATCGACGGGACGGATAAGAACGTGTCGGTCAGCGCCACGGATGATGCGGGCAATCTGACCACGACGGCCGACACGACCAGTGCCACGGTGGATAGTCAGCTCGCGGTGGTGACGGACGCCAAGCTCAGCATCAGCGGCGCGACGGGGACGGGCGGGGCCTTCCGGGTCGGGGATACCGTGACGGCCACCTGGAACAACACCTCCGGGGGCGACAACAACCCGGACATCGCCGGGGTGACGGTCAACTTTGGCCCGTTCGGCGGCGGCGTGGTGACGGCCAGCCACAGCAGTCAAACCTGGACAGCCAGCTACACGCTCGTGGCGGGAAGCATCGACGGGACGGACAAGAACGTGTCGGTCAGCGCCACGGATGATGCGGGCAATCTGACCACGACGGCCGACACGACGAACGCCACGGTGGATAGTCAGCTCGCGGTGGTGACGGACGCCAAGATCGGCATCAGCGGCGCGACGGGGACGGGGGGGACCTTCCGGGTCGGGGATACCGTGACGGCCACCTGGAACAACACCTCCGGGGGCGACAACAACCCGGACATCGCCGGGGTGAGCGTGAACTTCAGCCCGTTCGGCGGCCCAGCTTCCGTAACGGCCACGAACAGTTCGGGGACCTGGACGGCCACTTACACGCTCGTGGCCGGGACGATCGACGGCACGGACAAGAACGTCTCGGTCAGCGCCACCGACCATGCGGGCAACCTGACCACCACGGCCGATTCGACGAACGCCACGGTGGATAACACTCTGCCGGTGGTGAGTAGCGTGACGTCAGCCACAGCCGACGGAGTTTATGGACCAGGAGTACTGATTTCCCTGCAAATTGTCTTCAGCGAAACGGTGATGGTGGCCGGAACGCCGCAGTTGATGCTGGAAACAGGCAGTCTGGATCGGGTTGCCAACTATTTCGGCGGCAGCGGGACGACGACTTTGACATTCCGGTACCTCGTCCAGTCGGGCGATTCCTCCAGCGACCTGGAATATCAAGATTTGTCCGCTTTGGTCTTGGCGGGGGGCTCGGTTGTGGACTCAGTCGGCAACGATGCGAACACCGACTTGGCTTTGCCTGGTACGCCAGGATCGCTTGGTTTTGCCGCGGACCTGCTCATCGATGGACTGACTCCGGCGGTTTCTGTTGCGGAACTGGTAACGAATACGGCCTTCCCCACAATAGCGGGTTCCTATAATGATCCGGACCCAACGGGCGGCATTACCGGCATCAGCATCAATGTCGCCGGTCAAGTTCTGTCGGCCGTGATCACTAGCGGGATCTGGAGCGTCGTGGTACCGGATGCTCTCGGCGAGGGCACCTATGAGGTCGTCGCGACCATCACCGATGCCGCCGGCAATACTTCCACGGATACTTCGGCGGATGAATTGGTGATTGATCTGACTTCGCCCGTGGCGGACATCGTAGACATTGCTCCCGACCCGCATCTCAGTGGGGTCGGGCTGGTGACGATCAATTTCTCCGAGCCCCTGAGCGGATTGTCGGCTGCCGATTTTGTGCTGACTGCGGACGGCCAGTCGCTTGCGCTCACGGGCGATATGCTGGCAGAGGTCAGCCCGATCCAGTTCACGCTTGATCTGACGACCGTCGCGGCCGTGGAGGGCAGCTATGTGCTGACTCTAGCCGCGGCCGGAAGCGGTATTGCCGATGCGGCGGGCAATGGGCTGGCTGCCGACGCCGCCGACGCCTGGACGATTAATCTTAACTTCGCTCCCACGGATATTTCCCTGTCAAACACATCGGTGCTGGAGAACATCACCGGCCAGACAGTTGGCAATTTCACGGCTGCCGATCCGGATGCCGAGGACACCCACGTTTTCCTGATTTCCGACAGCCGATTCCTCCTGGCGGGAAGTCATCTCTCGCTAGCGCCGGATTTCAGTCTGGATCGAACAGTCGAGACCAGCGTCTCCCTGGAGGTCACGGTCCAAGACTCTGGAACGCCTCGGCGCGAGTTTACCAAGACCCTCGTCATCACGATCTTGGCAAATCCCTTCCCCTGGCAGAACAAACCCAATCCGCTGGATACGCGTAACGACGGGAATGTGATTCCACTCGACGTGCTGACCGTCATTAATGAGTTCAATGAGCACACCATCTCCGATGCCTTGGGGCGATTGCCGAGGACACGCCCCGCGGATTCGACCGTGCCTTACTTCGACGTCAACGGCGACGGTTTTGTTGGCCCGATCGACGCGCTGAGAATTATTAACAAGCTAAACGAACCTGCCGGCGGGGAAGGGGAAGCGGACGAGCCCCTGCGAGCCGTTTTCCAACCGCCTCCCAAGGGAAACTCGCAAGCGGACGGAAAACTCTCCTTACTGGTTCCTGAGAGCGCCGCACCTTCGACTCACAGCAGCCGCAATGCACGGCGGAAGATCCCTGTCGACCATTATGCCGGGATGCGCCGTGTGGAATCAAACAGGCCTCTCAGTCTGCAAAGGCGAGCGGCAGAGGACGGCGACTCGAGTTGGTCGGTTCGGAAAGATGTCCGCTCGGAACTGGAATCCATTCTCGACGAAATCGCACTCGATGTTTGCACGGCGAAGGAAAATAGGTGTCCGGCTGACAGCAGGTAGCTGATAGGGAAACGCGGTCCGCAATCTCCATCGCAACCGGCAGGCAGGTGATTCTCGAAGAAAACCCCTGCGGGAGTCCAGAGGGCAAGGCATAGGCGATCCCGCCATTGCAAAGTAAAATGATTTGCTATCGCTGAGACTCCATTCCCCAAGGAAAAGTCTCCAAGACTTCACCATCGGAAAGTCCCATCGATGTTTTCTCCTAGGTCAATCTGACAAGCTCCTTTTGCGGAGCCTCGATTGCATTTGAGACTTGAGACCACCAAAACTGTCGCATCGAAGCAATGTCCGGCGGACACGATATCGTGTTCATGGATTGTTTACTCTTAGCTTCTATAACCATAGGTGAATTGTGGAAACTGGCGATTGTCTTTTGACGTTCCAGCGAATTCGAGAGAAGGACATCGTGGTGGGTGTCGTCGGCCTGGGTTATGTCGGCCTGCCGCTCATTCAGGCCTTCGTCCGCGCGGGCACGCGGACGATGGGATTCGACATCGATCAGAATAAAATCAACCTATTGAAGGCCGGACAAAGCTATATCGGACATATCCCTTCCGAGTGGATCGCTACCTGGCTCCGAGAGGAGCGTTTTGAACCGACCGCGGAAATGTCCCGCCTCCAAGAGCCAGACGCGATCCTGATCTGTGTCCCGACGCCGCTCACGGACAGTCGTGATCCCGATCTGAGCTACATCGAATCGACGGCCCGTCAAATCGCTGCCGCTCTTCGTCCGGGACAGTTGATCGTGCTGGAAAGTACCACTTATCCCGGCACGACGCGTGATGTAGTTCTACCGATCTTGGAAGGGTCCGGATTAAAGGTCGGCAAAGACTTCTTTCTGGCGTTCAGTCCGGAGAGAGAGGACCCTGGCAATCCAAATTATACGGCGAGCGGCATTCCCAAGGTCGTCGGAGGCATGGATCCGCAAAGTTTGGAACTGGCCTGCGCGCTGTATTCACAAGCAGTTGTAAAAGTGGTCCCTGTGTCAAGCTGCGAAGTCGCAGAGGCATGCAAGATCCTGGAGAACACCTATCGCGCAGTCAATATCGCCTTGGTCAACGAAATGAAAGTGTTGTGCGATCGGATGGGAATGGACATTTGGGAGGTCATTGACGCTGCTAAAACCAAGCCCTTTGGATTTCAAGCGTTCTATCCTGGGCCGGGTTTGGGAGGGCATTGCATTCCGATTGACCCCTTCTATTTGACTTGGGTTGCCAGGAAGCACGGAATGACGACTAGGTTTATCGAACTCGCCGGCGAAATCAATGCCGGCATGCCGCAGTATGTCGTCAACCGGCTCATCGAGGCGTTGAACGACCAGTCCAAGTCCTTGCGCGGGAGCAAGGTCGCGATTCTGGGAGCAGCGTACAAAAAGGATGTCGATGACCCGCGAGAAAGCCCTGCGTTTGAGTTGATGGAGCTACTTCAACGGGGCGGAGCCGAAATTAGCTACAGTGACCCCTTTATCTCCCGGCTGCCGGCAATGCGGCATTTCGACGTGCCGTCGTTGGAAAGCCAAGCACTTACGGCGGAATACCTGATGAGTCAGGACTGTGTCTTGATCGCCACCGACCACTCAGCCTTTGACTATGATTTTATCGTTAAGAACGCGATACTCGTGATAGACACTCGCAACGCCACCAGGAATGTAAAGAGCCATCGTGACCGCATTCGCAAAGCGTAGCGGTATGGTATCGCCGGTTTCTAGGCTATCAGCGCGTTAGACGACTTGATTTTCGGGCGGTTCCAGTCAGCAGTTCTTACTGGAAGAAAATCAAGGAAAGACACTGTAGCAAACCGTAACTTCGGTTTGATTTCAACTCATTTCGAAAAAAGAGAGGTCGTTCCATGACTAGCTGTTTGGTGACGGGAGGCATGGGGTTCATCGGGTCGCATTTGGTCCGCAGCCTTGTTGTTCGCGGAGATAAAGTGCGCGTGCTTGACAATCTCTCGACGGGACACCTGCGGAACCTGGAAGGGGTTTCGAACGAAGTGGAAGTGATCAATGGCGATCTACGCGACGAATCGGCCGTCGCCCGAGCGGTCGAAGGAATTGAGTTGATTTTTCATGAAGCTGCGTTGGCTTCGGTCCCCCGCAGTGTCGCTTTCCCTCTGGAATCGCACGCACACTGCGTGACGGGTACGCTCATGCTTCTCAATGCGGCTCGGCAGGCAGGTGTCCGGCGAGTGGTTTTCGCCGGTTCAAGCAGCGCCTACGGCAACTTGCCATTCAGTGCAAAGAGGGAGGCAGACTTTCCCACTCCCTTGTCCCCCTATGCCGCGGCAAAGCTTGCCGGCGAATTCTACTGTCAGGCTTTTTTCCAAACTTACGGCCTAGAAACCGTCTGTTTGCGGTACTTCAACGTATTTGGACCTCGCCAGGATCCTTCCAGTCCCTATTCCGCTGTGATTCCCCTGTTCATCGCGAAGCTCTTGCAGGGCGACCGACCGATCATTTATGGCGATGGGTTGCAATCTCGCGATTTTACTTTCGTGGAAAACGTAGTGCAGGCGAATCTCAAGGCTGCCACGACGCAAGGGGCAGCCGGGATGACGTTCAATGTTGGCACCGGCCGCTCCGTAAGCCTGCTGGTCATTCTTGAACATTTACAGCGACTGCTGGGAACAAGGATTTCACCGCAAATGGAACCCCCGCGAGTTGGCGACGTTCGGGATAGCCTGGCGGACATTAGCCAGGCCGAGAAAGTGCTAGGATATGTACCGCAAGTGGAATTTGAAGAGGGTCTGAGACGAACGGTCGAATTCTACCGTGAGGGTCGCTAATGACCGCTCGTGTCGCGTAATTCGGGCAGAGTAAGACAATGCACGTTGACGACTTTGAAGCGAAGACCTTTATGCCGGCAGACACAATCGAAATTCACGTCCATGGTCCGGACACGTTTCGCCCCCAGACTCTCAAATCTTGTCCGGCCTCTGCAGCTTCCTTTCCTGATGGTCCCTTTGCCGTATTCCAAAGCGTTCGTTGGCTTACCGCATTACACGATGGGCTGGGTCACCAGCCCTATCTTTTGCGCGCCACATGCGGCGGGACCCTAGTCGGCGCTCTGCCGCTGGCGGTCGTCGAAAGCAGGCTTTTTGGTCGCTTCCTCGTAAGCCTCCCCTATGTCAACTCCGCTGGAGTGTGCGCCAATAGCGAGGAGGTCGTCACTGCCTTGATTGACTCTGCTGTTGAACTGGCAGACAAGCTCAATGTGCGATATCTCGAATTGCGGCAGGAGCGCGAAGTTGCCCATTCCGCGCTCACCCAGAAGAATGACAGCAAGGTTCTCATGCGGCTCAGCCTCAAAGGCACGTCTGCTGAGCTTTGGGACAGCTTCAAGTCCAAACTTCGTAGCCAGATTCGCACGGGACAGAAGAATGAGTTCGATGTCCGTTTTGGGGGAATCGACCTGCTTGCCGACTTTTACCGAGTCTTCAGTCAAAACATGCGTGACCTGGGAACACCCGTTTACTCCCGCGGTCTGTTTGCGTCCATCCTTAGTAAATTTGGGGGCGATGCAGAGCTGTGCGTTCTCCGTCTTAAAGGGTCGCCTGTCGCAGCCGCTCTCCTTGTTCACGGCATG
Source organism: Planctomycetaceae bacterium (assembly GCA_005778405.1). Taxonomy (GTDB): domain Bacteria; phylum Planctomycetota; class Planctomycetia; order Pirellulales; family Pirellulaceae; genus SXOA01. The sequence continues at coordinate 10,468 of SXOA01000117.1, read as the reverse complement.
GGATCGACCGAAGTTCCCAGCGCTAGTTCATTACGGGCCTTTAACGCAACCAGCGCCAATATGGTAATGTACTGGCATCTTCTTAGTCGGGCCACGGAAAGAGGCCAAAAGCAATTCGACTTTGGCCGAAGTACGGTCGACAGCAGCACCTACAAGTTTAAGGCACAATGGGGCGCGAAGCCGAATCCGTCTGTCTGGCAATACTATGTGCGCCGCGGTTCGATCGGAGAACTGCGCCCCGATAACTCCAAATTTGGCTTGGCGATCAAGGTTTGGCAACGACTTCCAGTGTGGGTCACTCGGCTTGTCGGACCAGCGATTGTTCGTGGGATTCCTTGACGACCACCATGGTCAGTCAGCGACGACCCAGGATTCTCGGATACCGGCGGGGCGCCGGATATCGCTGAGTCACTGAAGAAGTTGTGGTTTCTGGTTCATCGCATGTGACGTCGGTGGCTCAATCGGTGAGGGCGGTCTCCAATCTCAATCGCAATCGGCAGTGGGATGATTCTCGAAGAAAACCTCTGCGGGAGTGCGGAACGCAAGGCATTGGCGGGATCGGTCGTTTAACCGATTTTCCACGCCGCGCACTTCGTCATGGGTGACGTCTCGAAAGTCTGTTCCTTTGGGAAAATACTGGCGGATGAGGCCATTGGTGTTTTCGTTCGTGCCGCGCTGGTACGGGCAGCCCGGATCGGCAAAGTATAGTCCCAGGCCGAGGTGTTTTTCCAGCCGGGGCCAACGCGCGAACTCGGTCCCGTTGTCGAAGGTGATGGAGCGGCGGCGTTCCTCGTCCAACTTCTTGATCCGTTGTTTGATTTTTTCATGCACATGGTCGGCATCCTTGGATTGGACTTTGACGATGAGCGTGTACCGCGAGGTTGCCAGCCCGCCGGTGCCTGGCGGACCGAGCACCGTGTCGCCTTCCAAGTCGCCCAGACGGAGTCGCTGCTCGATGACGTCGGGCCGGTTGTGAATTCGCGCGCCGTGAGTTGCTCGTGAGCGCACTCCACTGCCATTCTTGCGGCGTCGTTTAGGCTGCTGGGTATTGAAGGTACTTCATAACCCTGGCAGCGGAGGCGGCGATGAGTCGTGGGCCGGATTTGGCGAGACGCGAGCTGTGGCGGCGGCGGTTGCGACAATATGAACGGAGTAACTTGACCATCGCGGACTTTTGCGACGGCGCCGGGGTGTCGACTGGGAGAACCCATGCGCAGATTTCATCAGGCTTTATCAGAGTTTGCCGCCTGCAATCCGTGGTTTTTCTATTACTACGTCACCGCGAGAGAAATGGCGAACCTGGTTCGTCAGGCCGAGAATGGCATTACACAGCCGGCCTTCGGGACCAGCTCCGCGACGCCGCACGCCGAGTTGCTGAACAATCCCGGGCCAATTTGAAGGCAGGTCACTGAATTCGGTGGCTCCAACCCGGATGTCTGTCTATTCGTGCCTCCACCAGGAATAGCCGGAGATCGTAGCGGCAACAGCAGAATACGCAAATCAATTTGCGGACTCGACAGGCACTTGGTAGGCTCCAAGCTTCCTGAGAGTAGTTTCAAGTTTATCCCCCGAACGCCTGTCCTCTCGCCCACTCCACATATTTTTGCACCCCATCGGCAATCGGCACGTGGGGTTCGTAGCCCAGCAGGCTGCGGGCCTTAGTGAGGTCGGCGCAGGTCAAGGGCATGTCTTCCGCGCGGGTTGGGTGGTATTCGATGATCGCCTGCTTGCCGGCGGCAACTTCAATCATGCGGATCAGGTGGAGCATCTGCACCGGCTCATGGTGGCCAAGGTTGATGGATTCGCCTGCGATGTGAGGGGCGGTCAAGGCGGAGATGATCCCGGTACAAATGTCACTGACGTGCGTAAAGTCCCGCAGCACACTACCGTCGCCAAAGAGCGGCAGCGGCTCTCCGGCCAGAATCTTTCGTGTGAAAACAGCCAGGGCCAGTTCTGGGCGAAGCCGTGGGCCAAAGACGTTAAAGAACCGCAGTGACGTGAACGCCAGGCCGTAGAGTTGGGCCCATGTGAAGCCCAGCAGCTCCGCCGCCCGCTTGGTGGCCCCGTAAGGACTGGCGGGGATCCCCAGCGGTGCGTCTTCGACGAACGGGGACTGGGCCCCGCGGCCATAGACGGTGGACGAAGACGCAAACAAAAACCTCTCCACACAGTTCCGCCGCGCCGCCTCCAGCAGGACCGCCGTCGCGGCAATATTCGAATCGATGTAGAGCTGCGGCTCCTTCAGACTGTAGGGCACGCCAGGGTAGGCCCCGAGATGGATGACGTGACTGAACCGGCAGCGGGCAAAGAGGTCCTCGCAGAGACGGGCCTGGCGGAAGTCGCCTTCCACCAGGCTGACCCGCGGCTCATTTTCAAACAAGGCCGCGTTGGCTCGCTTCATCCGCGGGTCGTAGAAGTCGTTGAAGTTATCCAGGATGACGACAGCCTGGCTAGTCTGGTCCAACAGCCGCCGCACCAGATGACTGCCGATAAATCCCGCACCACCCGTAACCAGAACTGTCATCTTTCACACTCCCGGTTGTTCCCGCCGCCGCGCTGTGTGGCCTTACTGTGACGCACTATCCAATAGTTCCACTCTGGACTGAGCCTGGAACCGATCCAGGCTGGGACGGCTCTCCATTCTAATCACGTACCAGCTCTTCTCGAATAGCGAGCAGGATAGTCACGCCCGGCCCAGGGAGCGGAGGTGATACCAGGCCAGGCCCAGCCACTCATGAGCCGCATAATTCACTTTGTAAATCCCCTCCAGCGACGGCAGCAAAGTCTTGGCTGAAAAATCGAGCCGCCGCGCTTGGTAATTACAGGGCGCGGGAATCACGGTGACCCCTAGTGCCTGAAAGCAGTAGCCAGCACGAGGCATGTGTGCGGCGTCCGTGACGAGGAAAACGCGGGAGGCTTTCGGGTTACCCAGTAAGCCTGCTGAAAACGTGGCGTTTTCTCGGGTAGTCGATGATTGCTCCTCCAGGACGACATCGCCAGGCTGGACTCCCAGCTCCATTACAAAGTCTCGCATCACTCTTGCGAGACTCGGACCGGGCTCAGAAAAGTCCACTTTTCCACCCGACAGGACCAATCGACAGCGCCCGGCTTTCTTGTAGAGCTGAACGGCGTGATAACACCGGTAGAAGGTGTCGGGGCCGACACGTACTTGTGTACCTGCCTCATCGTCTCGTTGCCTGCTTCCGCCCAGGACAACAATCGTGTCGCGTGGCTGGGGCACCACTTCGGCAGACAAGTCAGGCCCTTCCAGGCTGCGCAGCGCCAGAAACCCAGCCAGCGGCGTAGACAGAAAGAACAGCAGACCCAGCAAGCTACTGGCCAGGAGAAGAGCGTGACGTCGTGAGTTTTTTCGTCTCCAGGTCCAGAGGGCCGCTCCCACCAGTCCGAGGAGCAACAGCGTATAGGGTTGCAGTATCTGGGCGACCAAGTGGTACATCGCGAATCACTCCTTGAAGCTCCGGCCGTGCGTATCATCCGTGCCCCTGGGTCGGCTGAAACGCCAATTCAAGAGCCAGGCCGAAAGCCGGCTCTGTACCCTCGCCTACCGAATGCCGACGCAAAACCTCGGCATTCGGCAGGGACGAAAATTCCTTTGAAACTTTGCTTCTGGAATGTTCTCCTTGGGTATATGCTAATCACGTTGAGCCTCCTGCGGGAGTTGTCGGGCTACGACCATTCGCCGGAGCGGACGTGGTGGCACCTGGACACATGCCGGTTGCAAACGCATCTGCACGCCCGAATCCCACGCGGAAAATACGAGGCACATGGATTGGTGCAAAACGGACCGCAGTTCGTGGTCAAGGATTTTAAGGAGTTCATCCGGCCGTGCGGGATGGTGTGAACCCACCCGAGCGCCGACTCAGGGACCAAGACCTTAGACGGGCGGACAGCGCTTCGGGCGCTTTCGCCCGGCTCCCTCCGCCCAGGTGCAATATCTGCGGGATTGGTAGCAAAGCGAATAGTCCAACCGAGGCGCTGCCGGTAATCCTGACTACACTGCCAGCCCACTTTCCCAACCCCAGTCAGTCGCTCACCTGCGCGTCTCGATACTCCCGGTCACGGTGAACCAGAACACGTCCCCGCCACGCCAGAATTGTGACCGTCATCGGCCCTGCTGGCGCGCACAGCGTGAGCGACATGATTTGGTTCCTGGGCCTGGTCGCCTCGAAGGATTCGTAGTTCTGCCGATAAAACTGCTGGCCCTAAATTAACCCCGGCGGCAGGAGTAAAGAGCACGCCAAGAGTTAGCTCCGCATCAGCGAATTCCTCGAACGTCTCGAAGTGCTGCCGATAGAGCTGCTTGTCCCGAATTGTCTGGAGGGCGCTCTCCGCCTCAACGAAGGCCGCAAGGCCGTTTTTGACCAACAGAACGCAGCGGGTGGGTTCAGCCGCTTCTTCGTAAGTTAGGTGGGCCATACTAGCTGGTGCTGATGCGGACTGGATTAATGAAGGCGATCCCATCAGTGAAGTTTCGCGCCTCCATCTTCGGCAACATTAGCACTTCGGCATCCACCGAAGATCCCGCAGGCAGTTATTGCCAACCAGAAGCGTAAGCACTAGCTCTTCTACCGGAGCCGATGGCGTTGGGACTGCAAAGACCCGTTAATAATGGGTGCCGCTCCTGGTTTGGAAAATCTGCTGCCCAGGGATTGGTCCATCTGGACGTGCTGTTGATTCTGGCCGTTGTCAGCTTCGAGGACGCCAGGACTAGCCATCGAGATCACGACAGGTCGAGGCATCATTCTTTGATAAGCTACCGCTCGACGAATGGCTGCTTCCGATGCGGTTGCGGGATCTGAAGTGGCAGCGGGAGGCTCTGTTTGGTAGTTTTGGGGGTTGACGTTTCCTGAGTCGGATCGGGTTGTCGGAGGTTTGGACTCAAGCGGGCGAGCTGGCGCTGCAGGCTTTGGGCTGGTTGGAGAATCGGGAGTTGGGCCCAGGTCCTTTTCCGGCTCGGCGGATTTGGGCTCTGCTGGTTTAGGCGATTCCTCAGGGGGCACCGGGGGGACGCTTTCGCCGGGCATTGGCTTTGCCGTCATTGGTATCAGCTCTGCCGGAGCGTCGGGCGCGATTGCCGGGCTCGGCTCTTTGCCTACTTCATCGGAAGCGAGGATTCTTGCGGGAGGAGGGCAGGTCTCACACTCTTCGGGCCAGGGGCTCCAGCAAGTGCTGTGATACCCATAGCAGGCAGGTCCGGCGCATGCGTAATCCTGACGAAATGGACGGCCGCCCGTTTCCGGCCCGCAGCCCGCGCAGGAGTCGTCGCAGCAACAGCCGGCCAGCTGGCTAATGCTGAGGCATGCCAACAGCAAGCCGCCTAAATACTCGCGATTATATCCCACGGATTCCGCCCCCCCCTTTAATCTTGGACCCCGCTTGGCAAATGTCTTGCGGCGCCACTCTGTTTGTTGATGATCACCGGTTGACGGTTATGGACTGACGTTGATGATGTTGCCGCCGTTACCACCATAGAATCCTCGCAAACCGCCACCTTGGAGTACTTTTCCTGAGAGGCGACTGGCCGTGTCAGCCGAGAGCGTGGCGAAGCCCATCATGCGCTCCAAGGGAGCGATATTTTTGGCGAGATTGGTGTCAAAGGCGACTCGTTTGTCCTCGGAGACAAAGACGCGGTCCCCGGGAAAGATCTGATAATTGGTGCTGGTGGCCCCGAGCGCACTGATCCCCCGCCAATCCACGGGAAGAATCGCGAGTTCTTCGGAATCCGGCACGGGGCGAGCAACCCAGATTTTCTTGGAGGAAACTTCCGTCGTTCCGTTGATGTTGGCAATGGCGTCCAGCACCGTATCGTTGCCGGTAATGGGGAATCTCGTCACCCCGTCCCCCGTGCCGGCCCCTTCCGTAATGACGTAGTAAACCTTGCTGTTGTAGGCAAAAATGTCGACGCCCACGCTCGGGTCTTCGAGTTCATGGGACAGATGCTGCTCGATCGCTTCTTTCGACTGCGCGAGCGTCAAGCCCACGACCGAGACGCTGCCGTAGCTTCCCAGAGTGATCATGCCATCGGGTCCGACCAGATGTTGACCGGCGATTTGCTGCTTGCCTGCCATTTCCACGAGGGAAACGGAGACGACGGGTTCCTTGATGTGGATAGCCAGAGCCGTCAGGATTGCAGTTTTCGCTTCTTCAGCGGTCATCTTGGTGACCTTCACGGAACCGTAAGGGGCGCCCAAGTTGACGACTCCGCCCGGCTGAATGGGGAATGCGCCCGAAATGGGCGCGTCCGGAAGCGTCCCGAGAACGTTAATGGCAATCAGATCGCCCGTTTGAAGCAGGTAGGGGCTCTTGGGAACGACGTGGATGGCCTCGACCACGAGAATATCGGGAGGTTCGACGGTGTAGGTCGGCAGAACGACTTTGGAAAGTTCTCTGGGGACATCCGGCGGTAACACGGGAGCCGCACGTTGCATCGAATGATGCCCTGTGCGACACCCCGACAGTGCTGCGGCGGCGACTAGGACGCACCAAATTGTGATTTGCCGAATCATGCCAGAAGCCTTCCTGGAGGAGCCGTGCTAGCCCCACGTCGAGCTGGTCCGGCGCTGGGGCCTACCGGCGCTTCACTGGGCCGATGTCAATTCCTATCGGTTATTCCGCTGCCGACGATGAATCCGGTTTTTCCCAATTTGCCGACTATGCGTCCCTTTTTCTTGGCGCGGGCAGGCTGCCGCAAAGCCTAAATGTTGCCTGGGCTTTGCGACAGCTGGTATCGCGACAGGCCCTCCAAAACGGTGGCTGCTGGTTTGTGCCCGCGCGCGAGTTGAGTCGGATGAACCGAAAATGATCAAGCCGATCAGCAGAAGAAAATCATCGCAATTCGAGTTCGTAAGTACGCTAGCTGGGAATCCATGCTTCCACGAATCCACGCCAGCGCGACTTTCTCACCGACAGACACAGGCACTAGGCCCGGGCGCTCAATCTAGCTGCTCGCGGCTGATTTAGCGGTAGACGAAAGGACCTAAAACGCAACAGCACGGTCTGCCCCAGCTCTGGCTAGAGTTCATCTCTCGCAAGGATGTTAAGTTGACGGGAAGTACGTCGTGTCCCAGAGATATCGCGCTCGAGATCCGATCCTCCCCTGCCTCGTCACTTGCCAGAACATGCGACCACAGTCGTCGGTGGCAAACACTGTTGCAGCTCTTGGCGGGCTTGCCCCCTTGGTAACCACGACCGGTCCCTCCAGCGTCGTTAGAGAGACGCGCAGTTGGCGAGAGAAATCCGGTAGTCAAATTCCGCGAGATCGCTTGATTCAAGGCAGCCGTCCCACTTCGATTCGACAAGCAAGAACTCGAAGTTTCCGCGGGGATCGCTGACCACAATTCTTAGGACAGAACCGAATTCTGGGGTGCTGGATTCGTAAACGCCCTTACCGCAAACGGAACGCACACTCCCATGAATCTCGAGTTCTACCTCGATCTTGGCGCCATGAAGATGATCCAGTCGTCTTTGTGGCATTTTTATATAGAGAACCCTTTCAATTCAAACATTTCCCGATAACTTCGAGGAAGGCTTACGGATCATTAATTAAAACTCAACGGGAATGCTTTTGAAATAGCTCTTACGGGTGGGGGAGGGGGCAATCGGTACCTCGTCGCCTCTCACCCCTACAGAACGAGAGCTGGACCTAAGCATTTTCTTCGCCCACAACTATCGAGTCCCACCGGAGGACTGAAGTTTTGCTGATTCCAGTCAGCCCGGCATGAAAACTGGGTGACCTGCCGGAAAACATTCCTTAGTTTTTTGAAAGGGTTTCAACCGGGCCTCCCCAATACCCAGCCTGATCGGATCCGGTGTTTGCTCAGATTTTCGCGCGCGTTGCCTCGGATCGCGCGCTGGCTGAGGGCCCCTCCGCTCCGCAAGCCTGGGATCCGCGCAAGTAGGCCGCTAGCAACGTTCCGCAGCCAGCGCCCATCCCGTAGAGAAATATGTCGGTCAGGCCCGCCGTGCGACTGGGGAGCGCCACCTGCCCCAACTCGATCAGGATTCCCAGCAGCAAACATCCTCCCCAAGTCGCCAGGAGTAGAGACCGGCGCGAGAGGCCGCCAAACCGGCGTGCCTCGAGCATGGCATTGGCGAGAATCGCCACCGCGGCGAACAGGGAAGTTTTACGCAAAATCTCGGCCGAAGCATGGGCATAGGATCCCGCACACAGAACCGCAAAGGGTAGTTGAAAAGAGTCCTGGCCGCGTTGCAGCCAGCTCTCTGGATTCCAGGTGAAGTCCCAGGGCCACCAGTAGAACAGCAGGAGCCAGGCCACGTAAATCGCTAGAAACACCTGCTTCCTGAATCGAAGTCGCTCCGGGGCGTGAGTTCCGTCCTCAGGCGTAGCCCCGGGTAATAGCAGGCCTCCCGCCACAAAGCCCAGACTGCCCAGAATCACATCGTCCACCTTGCACAGGCGGGAGTAAACCAGGAGTTGCATCAACTCCAGGATTGAGCAGAAAGCGATACTGCCGAATATGAGCTGCAGCCGGAGTCTTCCCCGGTTCCTCTCCGAGGTGCTTTGCAGGCGCACCAGGAGCCAGCCGGCGAGGGCGCTGCCTGCGATCAGAATGGCCAGTTCCAACCAGGCCTCGGAGGTTTGGGAAACAAGATCCTGGAAGGGCACGAAGCGGATCTGGTCCGCCTGATATTTGTGCCACAGATCGCTGGGGCGAATGGTCAGGTCCAGTGGAAGCGCCAGGCTGAGCACGTGGGCCGCGACAGCCAGCAGGAGCACATTATTCAGCCGCAGACCGGCGTCCGACTTCGCCGACCAGCCGCGCGCCCAGTCGATCACCTGTTGCCCGCCAACAGTCCAGGCGGCCCCTCCCAAAAGAGCCCCGATGGTCTGCGCGCCAATGTCGTTTGGGGAGGGTACTCGCCCGGGGAACCATTCTTGCGAGAACTCCAGCAGCACGCTCGCGGCACAGCCGAGAGCCGTCACCAGCAGTACCCAGAGGATCCAGTCGTGTCCCGAACCATCGCGGTCTACCCGGAAAACTCCCATACCCAAGAATCCAACCGGCAGGAACAGCAGAATGTTGGCTGCCCAGTCGGACCGAGAGCCCAGGCTGAGCGCAAGAAAATTGATTTGACTAAAGTCCGCGAGTGCCTGGGGCAGGGGCTTGTGGACGAAATGAAAGGGTACCCAGGATCCGTAAATACAGATTCCCGCGCAGAGCAAAAGGAGGATCCCCAAATGCTCACGCCGGGGACCTCTCCCAACTGTCTTTCCGCGGGTCGAGAGGGCGGTCATGACGGTGTTTGCGAAAGCCAAGGAGCTTGTCTCGTCCGGAAGGGAGTCAACGGAGCCTCGCGGTTCGGCCCGCGGAGTGTACCACCACTCCGTCGGTGGGCGGGTGAAACGACGGCTCCTTCACAAGGCTCGGCGGCGGTTCCGGCGACCTCAGTTTCTGTCAGCCCTGCTGGCCCTGGTAGACTTCCGTGCGGAAACAGCTGCCGCGGCCGGTAACTCGTCTCAGTCACCACTTCGTTAAAACCGCCGCTCGTCTAGCCATCCTCAATAGGCGCTAGGCGCGGACAGCTTTCTCGTGAATGCGCAGCGATGAAGGGAACCCACACCGCGCCAAAGTCAATTCTAGATCGGCTCAACCTGAAAGTCTTGAATCAGAACCGACACTCCCTGCTGCAAGAATCTCACGCCGACCAGCAGCCGTTCCTCGCTGCGCCGCGACAGGATCACGCCTTCCAGGCCCATGAGTGCTCCGGTTTTCACGCGGACCCTGCGACCGACGGCCAATCGTGATTCCAGCGTGAGCGGCGCACCGGCCTTGATCAGGGCCCGGATATTCTGCAGATCTTGGGCAATCTCCTGACCGGGAGGAGCCGGCAGGAGCTGCACGATGCGCTCCGTCGTCAAGGCCTTGATGCGTTCTTCCTCATTGGCAAACAAGAACATGTAGCTGCCAAACAGAGGAATCTGCGACGTAAATTTTCGGCCGCGAATGAGATTCGTCTTGGGAATCAGCGGCAAGTAGAACGGAACCTCCATTCCAAGCAACTGCCGCGCCAGCGATTTCTCCTGCCGCGACTTCGTATAAATCGCCCACCAGCGACGTTCAAAACTCTCGTCGCCGTAATCCTCGAGCAGATTATCAGGAAACAAGCTCGGTTCAGCGGCAAGAATTGGCATGCACAGTTTCTCGGTGAAGTAGCCCTGGGGAATGGAGCTAACCAGTCGGCGGACACTTCGAGCAAAGAGAACAGACTTTAGTAACGGCACATGAACGCATTAAGACGGGGGGAATGGCTGAAGAGCTTTCCGGGTAAAGTCAAAAAGTGCTTACTAGTGTAGTGTCTCACGCAGATGGTGTCTTATCGAGGGTAGCTCGGGCGCGGGCAACTTTGGCGAGGATGTCGTCGGCTTTGGCGGTCCAGACAAAAGGTTCGGGCGAGGAGTTGTGCTGCTCGATAAACTCCTGGATCG